>PLDF01000126.1 GCA_003135055.1 Bryobacterales bacterium
TCATTTCTGCCAAGCGCCAAAGCCGAGAGCGCTAAACGTCGAATCGAAGCAGGCAATCAAGCGCGCGTTCGCAACAGCTACAACGTCGCCCCACATGGCTGAACCGCTCGACTGGATGGACACCACGACGCCAGGCCGCTGGCGCGTTCAAGGTCAGACGACGGAATACGACTGGTATGGATCCGAGGGTGGGACTCCGTTTCCGCGATAGACGGCAAAGACTGACGCCGCACACACGTCAGCGCGATTCGAGACCACCCGCCTAATTGGGCGCATAACCGCTGTGCAACTGACCGCACACCCTCTTAATCGAGGACCAGAAACGAGAGAACGCACTTTGCTCCGCGGACCGGGGACAGTAGCCTCACCGGCCATCACAGATGCGAAGCCGGTCGGGGGAAACGATCGCCTTACGCAGCGAAGCGCTTAGAAAACCCGATTCCTGTCCCGAAATCCCCATCCGTCCAGCAAATCGCCGGAACACCGCGAAAGTTGACCGGGACGGAGGCGCTGCCTTTCGAGGCACGTCGTCTGATGCTGGGCCGACTTGTCGGTGCTAATGTGCCCGAGGCGGTTTCGACATAGCGAAAAACTGATTTAGTCGACTCTCAATATCAGTGCTCCGGCTGGCGCACTCGATTAGATGGCGATAGATGAAGCGCCCTGAGGACAACCCAATCGAAATCGACGATGTTTGCGTCTACACGATAATCGCCCCTGAACGGCTCATCCGAGCGGACAGCAACGGCGAGGCCTTGCCGGAGAAGACCCGCTGGGTGACAGCCGAAAAACTGTTCCAGCAAGGGCGCCAATTACCAGTGGTCTTCGCCGATGCGCGAAACTGCCGAAAACTGCTCGCCTGGAGCGTTCTGAAACAGGTCAAGGTCGGGGAAACTGGCACGGAGTTCACCGTGACCAGGCTGTACGATTTGCGGCCGTTGCATCGGGGCAACCTGACAGTCGTATCAACAGGAAAGCGGATACCGAAGAGTCACATTCGGCCTTACGTCATCTGCAAAACACCGAGGCTCTTGAAGGCACTTGCCAAGCGGCCGGTATCGTGGTCCGGATAGCCAAACTCGGCACGGGTCGCCCTGCCACACCACGCTAGACTGGCCGGTCAATCGTTCCTAATCCGAATCAGCACCGCGGATGCCGGCCGGAGGAGTCTCCGAGTGGACGATTCGCCCAGAGGTGGAGGGAGCCTTCCTGCGACGGCGTTTCACCGGAGGAATTTATCATCGCCCTGCCATTCGGCCCGCGCTTGGGAGCTGGATCATTGTACGAGTGGCGTCATCCGGCCAGAGGGCGATGCGACGCTTTGATCGAAAGGGGCCGTGCGTTGCAGTGTTCTGTTTTCGGCTAAAATTGGGTAAGGACAATCACTAAATGCAATCGCTCACGCTGCACCCAGACGCTTGGATTCGTGAAGGTTCGGAATTCGCCAGCGGAGAGGTCGTTGGATACCGGGTTGGCGGGATGCCCGATGGTACGACGGCGAGAATTGCGAATTTCGGCGCACCCAATCGTGACGACTGGCGTGTCATGCGAATCAACCCCAACAATTCGCAGAGTGATTGGACCGGCAACTACAAGAGCGTTGAGGCGGCACTGGCAGATTTGCAGGGAGCCACAGACAGACCCTGATGTTCAAAGCCCTCGTTTTAGTCCGTAACCTTCAATCGACTGCGGATCGGCTCGACTTCGGCGAGTTCACAATCGAGAGAGTCGGGCTTCGCTTCAAGGAACTTCGTGACACCTTCTCATCGGTAGATGTGAACCAAGACGATTGGATTTTCGAGAAGGCGTATGCCGTACCGCCGTCTGGTCCTCCGGGTTCGGCTGTTGGAAATATACCGAACGATATCGAGGATATTCTGGTTCTCTTTCGGCTCTATAAGGTTGGTGACATAGCGTTCGTCAAACAGGCCATCATCCAGCCCAGCGGCAACAGAGTTGTCCAATTTCCATACCGGGCGATGAACGATCTGAACAGCTACGCCGCCTTGCAATTCGAACTCGGTCCTGACGAATGCGAACCGTGGAACACCTTCGCCAAGGGTCTCCGAGCCAGTCAATCGTGGCAATCGGAATGGTTTTCCATCGCAAGGAACTTTTTCCTATACGGCGGTGCGAACGAATTCAATCCCAAATGGGACGACGTGGACCGGGTTGTGGATTATGCGACTACGCTCGAAACGACATTGGTGCCCGAGCAGGATTTTGCGAAACGTCGCATGAGTCGTCGTGCGGCAGCGCTGGTGTCGCTAGGCGATGCTACCGAACAGAGGCCGTCACTAAAATCGTCAAGCAACTCTACGACATCCGTTCCAGTATTGTCCACGGAAGCAGACTGAGTGACAAAATGCGGGAGTGGTTGTTGAAGAATTGCAATCAGGTTGAACTCCGAATCCGGCAGGTGCTCGTTGCCGCCCTCCAAAACGTTCCTCCGGGCGAAACGGCTCGTCGGGCCATGCTGACCGGAGTATACGACCCTGATGACGACGACCGGGGAGCCTTTGCACTCCAGATGTTCTATCAAATCAAAACCGAAGCGGTTCGCAAGGCCATTGCCGCGAAGATTGCAAAGTTAGTAGGAGCATAGTCTAAGTGCCGACCGCCAAAACAGTGATGCGCAATCCGTTCGAGTATACGGGTACACTGGCCAGCGGCATCACCGTTTTCTTCAAGCCACCGCACAAGAAGAAGATCACGTCTGAGATCGTGCGTGTGATTCGGGCTGAGATTACGAAGCGTAGCCCGGTGCTGATGGGCGCAAACCGTGACCCGTTGGTGGCGGACTCTGTGGGGGAGACTTTGGCCCTGAACCACAACGAGTCACCCCAGGTGATGAGCTACGTGTTGCCGCTGCTGATCGAAGAAGGTTTCTGCACGGTCAGCGACCGGAAGCGGTACATGATCCACAAGTCCTGAGATGGCCGTGTTGAACTTTCCACCGAAATTGTGCGGTACCAAAGACCGTCAACATTACGTGTTTCGGCATTACCTTCTGCCGTGGGCGAGTGACGGGCAGATTTGGGTGGCGAGAAATGGCAACATATTTCCTGCCAACGTTCTGAATGTTGCGGTCGAGAGGCACTTTTACAAACTTCAGGATCTAACGGACGAAGACATCACCTTAATCAGGCGAGCCGGCATAAATGGCGCTCCGAAATACGTTCAGGACCGCTGCGAAACTCTAATCGATACATTCACTGGTCCGTTCAAGATAAGGAAGCTCATCGATCCCAATGACCCAGATGCCAAGGCAATGTTGTCGTGGCTGGATGAACGAGTTATCAACCATGAGGAAGAGCTTCAGGGCGACGTGGAAAGCACCCTGTTACCTGCGCTGGCAGAAATGCGGGCCGGAAGGACTGACTTCTATGCGGACAAAGATCAGGGCTCAGGAATTTCTCCACGCCATCAGCTTTCAATACATGCGGACCAAGAAGCGGCGGGAGGCGCTTCAGGCTTTGACGAAGATTCCGATTGCGGCGGCCGACATAAAGAGATTCGGCAATCTCCTAACCCTAATCCTCACGCTGCGATTCGCCGACTCGCTGTACCGGGACCGAGGACGGTTCACAATCGTATTGCTCGACAACCGGACTGATACTCCATTCATCACCGGGGACCAGCCAATTATCAACATGCATGCGACCTACGAACCGGGCGCACCGGAGAAGCTGGAATTCTTCTACCCGATCTCTCCACAAAAGGCGATGCTGCTCCTTGAATCCAGCGATCATTCACAAGCGGTGACAGTCGAAAATGTTCTTCGCTATAACAATCTGATCGCCCGGAATTCGTACGAACAGGTGTTCTCGAACTCCCGTGAGTATCTGGAAGCGCTTATAGTCAGCGGCTAATGAACCGCTCCGGGCGTATCGTCGGCTACTCGTAGAGAGGTTGCCGGGCATCCTGGGTATCGGCGGCCGAGCCGCGATGGAAGAGCGGCACGTGCCTCGGGCAGGTCCAGAACGCCTACGAGTACGGCGGAAACTTGCCGATGAAGGCTCGCACCGCTTCGACATACCCGAGACCGCCATAAACCCTAAAGGCGATCCGCATCGAGGCTATGATGGAAGTCAGCCGAGGCGCTCAGTCGCTTAGAGAGGGAGTAGATCGGCGAATAGCATATGGGCATCGTGACCCTGCCATCGATCCCTGAGGGATGGTGGCGCAAAGATCAATATCGCCGAATCCTTCCTCCGGGCCTTCCTACGGACCTGGTTGACGCCGCCATGAACCGCGCATACGAGGTCTTTGGTCCGGAATGGTGCCAAGGTAACCTGCCGCATCCGGCAATCGCGGCAATAAGCCTCCCGGGTACCCTCTCGTTTCATTTCATGTTCGAGCTTGGGATTGATCTGCTCAGCGTCGACAAGTGCCTGCGTTACGGGAGGGTCCTAAAAAGCCTGCACAAGCCCCGTGAGTATTTCGCCGCTCGAACGGAATTGGCGGTGGCCGCCACGCTTCGACGCAATGGCCATGAGGTCGAATTTCAGCCGCTGCTCCCGAACAGGAAGAGAGCCGACCTTATGGCAGAATCATACGGGCGAACCGTATACATAGAGATCAAGAAGCTTCTTCAACCGGACGCGCGCTGGGTGCTTGACCGTCTGTCGTTTGCCCTGCTGCTCGCCATCGGTGAGATTTTTCGAACAGAACCCTATTCGAACTTTCAGAGCCTGGGCTATGAAATCAAAGTTACAGAGGCAGTATTTGGCATTCTCAGCGGTGATAAGGCGTCGAATGAGGTCGCCATATCCCGAATTGTCTCCGGTACAGTGGAGGAGGCAAAAAATCGCCTCCTATGCGGCGAGCCGCCGTTTTGCTTTGCTGCGGGGGAATGCGTGCATCTCCGCATTGCGAGCGGCATACAGTCGTCGGTTTCAGAACCTCCGCTCAGTCCCCAGCATGAACTTCGGCGCAGTCTTGCTCAGCACTTCAAGAGCCCTGGCGCTCAGCTGCACCCCGATCACGCCGGACTCTTGATTATTGAATCGTCCTCGATCCTAGAGCCTTCCGCGACCAGAAGTCAGGTAGAACCGTTGCTCTGCGCCCTTGGGGACGGGGCCAGCCAACTTTCCGCAGCCGTCTTCATTCCCGTTTACACATCCCCTCCGGTGCGGTACGGCCTCTTCAGAGCGTTTCCAGTTCTGAACCCCAAGGCCAGATTCCCTGCCCACGAGCTTCGTCCGTTCCAGGTGCTCGCCGGGAGCCACGCGTTTGCGACGGATTGCTGAGCGCTTCTGCTGTTTCGGCTTGCTGCCCCTCCGGACGCCAGCCGGGGAGCGGCGGGGAACCCCGACCGCCGGGTCACGTCGGATAGAGACGTTTGAGGGAAGCCGCCCGCGTTTGCGGCGGACGCGGCAGGTATGGGTGTTGAATCAGACTGGGTACAAACGCGCTTGCAACCGCGTCTCGAGTGCCACTTGGCGGGTCCTGCAAGTCTGCGCGCAGCCCGGCGAACCCGGGCGGCCCGTTTGGTGTCAAGTACCAACCCTTCGACCACAGCGCAGGTGCTCCGCCAGGGCATGACGCTTGATGCTAGCCGGTGGCGAGGAGGGCAGAAGAATGACGATTGAGGAAGCGCTGGCAGATATCGAAAAGCTAGGCCGCGGGCTGGCTAGACTACCGGTAGCCGAACAGGAGATCTCATGCCGCGATACGCAACAGGCCGTGCGGCTTCTGGCCGAGGCCTTCGAGCACCTTCGGAACCGCGACCCGCTGTATGCCCACAAACGCCGGTTCGCCTGTCTCGCACCGCCGCCCGCGAGTGTGCCGCCAGGCTGATGTCTTCTGGGCTGGCACTGCCTGTCCCACAGCTGGCGGTGGGGTGCCTGGAACCTTTCCAGCCTTCCCACATGTATTCGGGGGCGTATGGGTTAGCGCGCAACCTGCTGCTGACGGGGGTTGGACAGCCCGAGGATTGGGAGCGAGCGAAGGGCGATCCGGTCGCGTTCATGCTCCGAACAGTCGAGCGCACCGCCGCTGCCTTCAATCGAAAGGCGATCGATGCGGTTGCCCGTACGGATATCCTATTCGGCACTAGCCCCTACATATCGAGTTGGTACGAGAAGGAATACGAAGATCCGCATCGGCTGTTCCTGGCGGTTGAAGCCACTCACATTTCGATCATTTATCTGCGCCCCACGCTCGAACTATTAGCAAAGGCACATCCCCGGCTGCCGGCGACCTTCTATCAGATCCTGCTCGACGGCGTATCGTCATGGATCTTGTGCTACGACGAGTCCGCGTGCGAGGCGTTCTATGAGTGGCGCATGGAATCGTATTTGGAGGCCAAGGAGAATGGCGAGGAAGGGCTGGAGAAGCCGCAGAGCATCACGAGCGCAAAAGGTCCATGGCTGGCGAAACGGTTCAAGCCGCTACCGTCGCCCCAATTCGAGGCTGCCATACAGTCTTTGAAAATGGGATCGCGGGCACGTCGAATTCTAGAAGCCGCTCGAAGGCTCCAGACTCTCTCGAAAGTTCGTGAACGCGAGCGGCCTTACTGCGATGTATGGGACGAATACTATCCCCACGGCAGTTTCTCGATTCCATTCACAATCCTGGCATTTCACGAGCAGGATCTGGTCTGCCAGGCTTTTCAGAATGACGAAGAAGATTGGATGAATGGCGGTGAACCACAGTGTCCCGCCTGCCTAATAGCGCTGAGTCCCAACGATCTCGACTCGATCGTCACCGGATTTGAGGATCTTCGCCACTTCTTCCGCATGATGGAAGCCTTGGGCGAACTCCTGGCGCTTCTGCCCGGCTGCGATGTGTTGGAGGAGCAAACATGAAGTTCGACGCTCATTTCGGCGATGCCGAAGCGATCCAGCTAAAAGCCGCGATCCTCCTCTACGGCGGAGCCAAAAGAATAGCGTTTGCGTCGGTACACGAGCCCTACCGCGATCCAGCGGGCGGCGCGCCTTACCTCGATGCGGGCAGGCCGATCAGCACTGAGTTTCTTCGCGGGCTCGCTCGTGGGCTGGGCCTCGGGATGGCGCCGGAGATCCTGCCGGAGAGCGTCGTGATGCGAACGCCGGAGGTGACGGCGTGGTGGGAGCCGGCCAGCGTCCGCCCGATATTTTTTTCTGAGACGTCGGACGGCAGAACGCTGAATGGCAAAGCCTACCCGCATCCGGCGTTGGTGTTCGTAGTTGACGGCGAGCACGGGCTCAGCGTACGCGCCTTAATCGAAAACCGCCGGCCAGGGCCGCAGAGCATCGTTGCGGTGGCGCCGTACTGGAACGTCAACCAGGCAGGGGGAGTCTGTCTTGGCTCAATGGCTACGCCGCGCTCAGCCGGGCTCGCCAGCTTGGGCGAGTGGGTTGAGGGCTTCTTCCAAAGCGAATTTACGCATGCTGGAAACGTCAAGGTCACCAGCCACCGCGAGGGCCATCTCGGGCTCTGGCGTGACCTGGCTGGACGGAGAGCTTTCCCGCCGGAATGGCTGATTCCAGCAGGGACGTTGGAGGAGTGGCTGTGCCGCAGAAACTGACCGAGCACCTGCCCCAGGTGAATTGGCAGAACCGCCGTATCGTGATCACTATCGTGGGGTGCGGCGGCACCGGGTCGCAGATCGTTACGGGATTGCCGTACTTGCACCAGGCGCTGTTGGCCTCCGGGCATCCCTACGGGCTGCGGGTATTCCTGGTTGATGGCGACCGGATCACTGAAACAAACTGCGTGCGGCAGCCATTCAGTCGCTCGGAAGTAGGTCTTTACAAGGCCGTGGTCCTGATTAACAGGCTGAATATGTTCTGGGGTCTCGACTGGGAGGCCGTGCCCCATTTCGTGCGCTGCGGGCGGGATGTGCCCGACTCCGACTTCCTGATCTCCTGTGTTGACACGCGCGCTGCTCGCGCCGTGATCAGTCGCGTGGTGAGCCTGAAATCGCGGAAATTTCACTACTGGCTTGACGGCGGCAATTTAGCCGATCGCGGTCAATTCGTGCTGGGCCAGCCGCTGCGGAAGGGCCGCAGAGATCGAGCCAAACGGTTGCCGTGTGTTCACGAACTATTTCCGTCTATCGTTCACGCTCCGGCTGACAGGAGGGATCGCTTGCCGGCGTGCAGCGCCGCAGAAGCACTACAGATGCAAGAGCCTTACATCAACAGCACCGTCGCCAATCATATGTTGGCGCTGCTGGCTCGGCTATTCCGGCACGGGCGCATTTCTTATCACGGTGGGTTTGTGAATCTGGCGACCGGGCGCGTAACGCCACTGGCGGTGGATCTAGCCACATGGTTGCGATAAACAGGCCGAAAGGAACGAGCGTATCTAACCCGCAAGCCTCAGAGCCTGGCGCGGACCGGTCACTAGACGGCCGGAGGTCGCCTACGCGGATTCCACTCAAACTCAAAAGGAGAACTATGTTTATTGAACTATTGCCGATCCTCAGAAACCGGTCGGTGATGCTTACTCTCGCTCTGGTTGGCGACAGAGCCATCAGAGTCAACGTTATTCCGAAACGCCTAAAGGACAGCGATTCTGGCGATGACGCTCTTACAACGCCTCTCACCGTTACGGGTACACCGGACGAGTTGGACCGGGAATTCGCCGGCCAACTCGTGGGGTTCACCGAGGCGTTTGTAAAGCTTGGATCCAACCTTGCCGAGATCGAAGCCGCTCACTCCACCGCTGTTAAAGCGGTCGAGGCGGAGAAGAAGAAGGAGATCGAGAACAAGCGTAAGGGATCCGTCTCCAAAGCTTCTTCAACGACTACTGAAACGAAGCCGGGGCCAGTGGTAAAGGACGGTAAACCGGTGTTCGGGACCAGGACAGTCACTGCAGAAACACCGAGTCTGTTCGATTCGCCCGGGACCGACTCGGCGTCAGAAGAGTCGCAGCTCGGCCGGACAGCCCCAACTGCAGAACAGCCGATTGGGCAGTCTGAGGCAGGGGTAGCGGACAAATCGATTGGCGAAGTGCATGGCGAGGCACGACTGCCCGGATTAGAGGAGGATGAGGATGTAGGAAGTCAGAGTAGTTGACAGAATCCATCAATGATTCTGAAGGGTCGCCCACGATCATTTGCCAGAATTGCTGAGAAATTCTTGTCACGGTTCCTGGCGTAACTCCTACGCTTTTGTAACTGTTCTTGGCATATTCGAGAGGCTGGCTAGGATCTTGGCGTGCCAATCACTGTCTTCTTGCCTAGCCGGCGACCGAGGCCCGAACGAACGCCCTTCTCAGTGCTACAGCAGACCTGGACGACGAAAACCTCGAAGAAGTGACGCTATATGCGCAGTTCAGAAGGGAACGGCAGCGAAAGAGGACAAGGTAGACGACCAGGACGTTTCCATTCTGGCCCTCTACTATGTCAAGTAGGGTTATTTCACTAACTGTGCCAAGTGTTTTCAATAATCTGTCAACACTTTTCACTAGCTCTGTCAACATAGCACAAAAACAACAACAACAACAAAGAAGAAGAAGAAGAAGAAGAAGAAGAAGAAGAAGGAGCGACTTATGATCATCAATAAAACGGCTCGGCGCTTCAAATATTCTGGGCTTATGTTACCAGACCCTGGGCCAGAGCTCGATGTAGAGAGCGTCCGATCACTCTACGCAGCTAGCTATCCGGAAATTACAACCGCTGCGCTCACTGGGCCGGAGGCAGTGGACGGCGACCTAGTCTACACATTCACGAAAGCAATTGGCACGAAGGGCTAAGAACGGCATCTACCACACGGTGCCACGTTGTACGATCTAACTAACGGCGTCTTACTAATAGGTTTCGAAGTATGGTTCCAACCTTGCGAGCTATGGGAGCCCCAGTCGTGGTCGGCCACGGTACATATGGTTTCAAACGGTCATCTTACGATTCAAGTCACAACAACAGAGTAGTCTACTGCTTCGCCGATCCGGGCAATCAAGTCGCGATTCCACGCCCGGGGATTACGGCCGTGCATGACACGTCCGATGAAACCCAGTTGTTGTGCCATGTTGCCCCGGTTCTTGCGAATATCGTCTCTGCTGGTTGTGGCGTAAGTGTTCACAAATTCGCGGACATCGCCGACCTTGGCAAAGATATAGGTGGCGTGGCCCAGTTGAGGGACTTCGGCAACGATCACGCACGGCAGTTGGAATATGTATTCATTGCGGAAGAGATAGATGTTCTGGCTACGTTTCTTCAACTGTTGGTAGTAATATGGATCGTAGTCCGGCTTCCAACAGAAGTGAGCGATATCGAAATCCGGTGGTATCCCAAGGGCGCGGCAGAGGTCCATCAACTGACTTGGATCCAACGGCTCTCGCTGAAGACGCACTCGAACATGCTCTATTGCGTCATAGTACTCGCCGAATCGTTGATACGAGCGGCGAGCCTCGGCAAGACATTTCTGAGCGTCTGAGGGCACCGTGATACACAGACGACTGGGCAGCGCAGTCTCCCAGCTAACCAGATCCCATTCGCCGTTCTTGTGCCGGTATTTTCCGGAGTGAACGAAGCTTGCTGTGACGCCAATCTTCGTCGCCACGAGATGCTTCCACTGGTTCCAGGTCGGATCCCACCCGAGCGGAAGAAGCGAGGGATCGATATACACCTCTGCTTTCCGCCGGCTATCGCGGTAGAGCGCACACCCATCGAAGTATTCGATGCGGCGCAGTGGAGCGCGAAACTGACGTTGCCGTTGGTCCGGCAGATAAGACAGCAGCCGTCTGACGGTGGCGCCGGAAAAT
>PLDF01000351.1 GCA_003135055.1 Bryobacterales bacterium
CACTTCTATGTCGCGCACCCTGAACAGGTGTAGGATATGAGGCGGGCTTACATCATCGGAACCATGGCGCTGGGTTTGGCGTTCGCCGCCGTTCACGGCTCGCCCGCTTATGGCCGCGTGGCCAGTTCCGCCCGCAGTTTCCGTCACTACTTCCACGATTTGCAGGGCGCCGATAGCACTCTGAATCCCGTGGAGCGCTTCGTGTTCAGCCTGATGTTGGCGAACACGAAGCCACCGCCGCAGCGCTAAAGCGCCGCTTATTTCTTTTTCCTGACGGGCGCAGCCGCACACGGAGTCACATTCAGATTCTGTATCTTGTCCTTCTCCGCGGTCAGCGTCAGCATGAATGAAGGACTGGGGGTAAAACTATCGCCGACGCCGACAAATTTGATGGTGGAGCCTATTTCCGGCTTGCCGGTAAGGGCCGTTTCGAGTTTGATGGTAATCTCCGGCGTCTTCGCGGTGTTGTCGGGCGAAGGCACGTAGATGGTCAGTGTCTTCGAACGGCAGGCCGGCTTGGCGTCGGCGATGATACCGAGCAGCAGGGGAAGTTCCGCCCCCTTCATACTCTCGAAAAAGGGGGCTCCCTGCGTGGTGAGGCCGTCCTTGATACTCTTCCAAATCGCGAGCTCCGGATTATCTTTCGCAAACTTTTCGGCAGCCGCAATCTTGATTTCGTCGTCGGTTACGATCTTGAAGTCCGCCGGCGGCAGCGGGGCGCTCTTGGCTTGCGCCAGAAGCGCGTCATAGCCTTCATCGGTCCCGTGCAGCTTGGTGTAGGTGTTCTTCACGAAGGTCGCGGATTTAGCCGGGTCCATGCTTTTTCCAAGCGAAGGGTCTATAGCCACGGCACGTGCGTATTCATATAGCGCCAGAAAAGGCTTCTGCTCGCAATTGTAGGCGGAGGCGAGTTGCCACGAAATCACCGTCTTCTGGGGATAATCTCCAAGAGCCTTGGACCATGCCGCCTCGGCGCCGGGGCAATCCTTTTTCGCCACCGCCTGGCGGCCGGGCGCCAGGGCAATCTGGTACAGCGCGTCATTGGCGGCGGTGTTTAAGGCATTACGCGCCGTGGTCCAATCACTGGCGCTCACGCCTTGCGGTTGGCGGGTATAGTCGAGAATCTGGTGGGCCGCCTGACTGCCGATCGCCAACTGTTCCGGAGTGGGGTTGGGTAACTGTTGAATCGCGATCACCGCCGCGTACAGGATTTTGACCACTAGTTGCGGTCCGGATTTCGGGTCGGGAAACAGGGAATCGAGGTTCTGGCCCATCAACTCCTTCGCCTTATCCAGCAGCTTGTCGAACTGCTTGTTGAGCTGATATGCCTGGACGTACATATACTCGCCGTCGTTCTTGAAATCCGATGTGGGATACTTCTGTTTCCACGTATTCAGATCGTCGAGGGCCTTGGTCCCGTTATTGGCCAGCAGATCTTTCCCCGCCGCATCGTAGATGTCGAACTCGGCCTGATCTTTCATCTTCTTTTCAGGCGGAGCGGCGGCCTGCGGCGCACCGGTCAACGCGACTGCCGTCAAAATGGCAATGGCGGCCGCGCCGCCCGCCAATCGAAAAAATCTCCTCACGTTCGCCTCCCAGCTATTCTGCATGATCGAAAATGACAGCAATCCCACGGGCGCTCCATCCTGTGGGTACTTGCGAAGTATAGCCGAACCACTTTTGCAGCGCAACCACGCGGCGCCGGATTCGTTTACTTCTTCTTCGTAACGCCCTTCTTCGCGCCCGGGGCCTCGCGTGGCGCTACCGCCAGCATCAACGGCGCGCGGTTGAATGCGACCGCCGCCGGAAGGGGCGCCATGCCGCTCGTCCCGGGGCCGGTTCGCGCCGATCACCCGAGCGATATCTGAGCCGGTGTCCGCAGTCTCCAAACCCGCGGCGGTTTCCAAACCCGCGGCGGTTTTCAAACCTGCGGCGGTTTCTAAACCTACGGCTTCGATCTGAAATACGCCGGAAACTCCCTGACCCCGGCGGAGCCCGTGTTGTTTAGCATGGTTCAGACACATTACGAAATGCTCCTTCAGGCAATGACGACTGCCTACTCCTTCACCGGGATGACTTTCTTGCCGCCAGCCGGCGCCACTGTACACGGTGACGTCTTGAGACCTGCCACTTTGGACTTCTCCACCGTCATAGTCAGCATGAACGGCTGCGACGTGAAAGCGGTGGCAATGCCCTCCCATTCAAACTCAACATTCAGTTCGGGTTTGCCGGCGAGAGCGGCAGGTCTCACAAGATGCAGGCCAGGAACCTCGGGCGTTCCGGACGCCGGATTGATCGGCTCTACGAGTTTCAAAGTGACTTCAGGCGTGTACTTGCCACCTGGCAGAGGCACGGCCACAATCAGTTCCCTGGGACGGCACGCCGGCCTGGCCCCCACCAAAGTGCCTTTCAGCTTGGGCAGCCAAGCATCCTTCATCCCCCCGAAAAACTGCTGACCGTTCTCGGCGGCGAGCGCCGCCTTAATATTCGTCCACGCGGCGAGTTGCGGATTGCTTTCAGCAAACCTCTTCTCTTCCTCCTCGGCGGCCGTTCTGACTTTGAATCCGGCGGGCGGCAACGCACTGCCTTTGACGGCTTCTTTCAGCTCGGCAAGGCCCGCGGCGCTTCCATGCAAGGTGGCGTAATAAACGTCCGCGAATTTCGTGATGGTGGCCGCGTTGCCGCTGCCGCCTAACGTGGCGTCAATCACGGCTGCGCGCTGGAACTCGTAAGCTGCTTGAGATCGATTTTCGGCTCCGTCGCCGTCCTGGCGCAAGCAGGTTCCGAGTTGGAACGAAATCATGGCATCATCCGGGTACGTTTGCAGCGCTTTCGTATCAGCTGCCTCGCAAGCGGTCCAATCCTTCCTTGCAGAGGCTTGGTTACCGGGTAGCCTCGCGAGGAGGAGCAGGGCCGTTTTGGCCGTTGCATGAAACTGGGCGCTTCCTTTGGCCCATTCCGCGTCGCCCATGCTCGCAGGCTTCCGGTCATATCCCAACAACACGTGTGCCGCTTTGTCCCAGATCGCCAACTCGCCCGGCGTCGGGTCGGTGAGCCGCGCCATGGCGAGCACCGTCGAGACGAGGAACATGACGGCATTCTGCGGCCCCAGGCTTGGCTCGCTAAAGACCGTATCGACGCCCTGGCCGATCACCTCCGCAGCCGTGTCCACCCGCCGTTGCCGCCCGTTTTGCGCCGGGACGCGCGGAGCTTGCGTCTGACAATAATCAACTACCGACCCGGCCGACGCCCACTCGATCGCTGTCACCGGAAACTTGTGCGCCATTTCATCGAATCCAATCCGATCGGTGTATTGCCATACGGCAGCCTGCTTGGCGGATATGGAAAGATGGCGAAGGCGGCCTTGGTCCAGCACGCAGGCGAGCGCGGGGTCGGTTCGCTCCGGGCGAAATGAGGAAGACGTAGAAGGATTGTCCTTGTGAAATTCGGAGCAATACGCCTCTACCTCGTAGCTTACCGGAGTATCGCCGACGACGATCTGTTCATTGGGTTCGTATCTGCCGGCGCCGGCCGCCCGGCCGAGCACGCCCCCCACAACCATCGCCTGCTCAGAACTGGTGGAGTTGCCCAGGCGCATCCCTGGCGGCAGGGAAAAATACAGCGGATCGCGCGGCCCCGCGGCGGGGAGCCGTTCCACTTCGACCCTTACGGCGGCGCCGCTGCTGCCCCCGATCGGAGAGTACCTGACCCTGACGTAGCCGGCCTGCGCGCCCAGTTCAAGATCCACGGACGCCTGGCGGTCGCGAATTGCCTTGGAAAGATCCGTCGTATCGCCGGTTTGAGCCCATAGCAGAGGGGAGATTGCCAAGAAAAGGCCAGGTCCCGAGAACCCGCTTAGTATCCGAAGCGACGTGCTTGTCACCGGAGCCTCCTGCCTATTCCGCATAAATTATAACAACACCCCTTTAGCTTCGACACCGGAACCGCCCGCCAAGTTCCGGTAACGAATATAACAGATGACGATATCGTAAAGTCACTCCCAGGCCATCGCTATCCATCGCTATGGCGATCTCGGGCGATGTCGCGTTATCCTGGCCTACCTGGACGGAATCATCTGGTCCGGAGACGCTGTATCGTAAAGTCACTTTCCGGTCATGCGCTACGCCGATCTCGCCGTCATCCTGGCCTAACTAACCGGCCGGAATCACTTGGCTTTGGGGCCCGCTTTCGCTCCAGCCAGAAGAGCTCGCGCCGTACAATGCCCTCTGCGGCTAATACGGCTTCTGAATTTCCGATGCCCCTGGGCGAATGGGTAAGTCCCGGCCGCCCAGACTACCGATCCCGTTGGCTTCAGTTGGCGGATTAGCGGCTCTGGCGGGCTGTGCGTAGCGGCCACTCACGGCAGATCCACGGGTCGGAGGGATAGCACGGTATCCCCTCCAAAGCTCGATCTTAGTTTCCGACCCGCCAAGGCGATAGATTGGACCACGTTCTCAGTGCGTCGCCCGCCCACTCGGTGGACTTGTCCGCGTGGCACACATTGCAAGCGTTCGGAACCTTCAGCGAAGTTGTTTCGCTTGGCGGGACAAACCGGAACGTGTGGCTACGGATATCGACGCCGGCAATCTCCTGTTCGATTTTTGGCATGTGGCAGCTTACACACTCGTTGCCCGCGCTGCCCGCCCGGTGGTGGCTGTGTGCCTCAACGGTAGGCGCGTGAGGGCCGTTCGGTGAGTTCGCGCCGTGGCATTCGAGGCACATCGCATTGGCCGGTTTCAGCAGGTCCGCATTGTTCTCCGTTCCGTGCGCGTCGTGGCAGCTATAGCAGCTCACACCGTGCGTATACATGGCGCTCTGCACAAAATCGTTGCCCTGCATCCGGTTTTTGTGGGCCGTCCCGTCGGCGAAATGCGTGAACGTCTGCTCGCCGAGCTTGTGCTCTTCCAGCTTCCAATAATTTTTCAAATCCATCCCAACCTGAAAACCGGCCGGCCAGTCGTAATACTTGCCATCGATCGGATTGTTCAGCGGCTGGCCTTGAGAATGGCATTGGAGGCAGACGTTCGTCGCCTGCACGGCGTCGAGACGCGCGGGGTTGACGATATTGGACTGCGAGGGCTGGCGCACATGCGCGGCGCCGGGGCCGTGGCATTTTTCACAGCCCACATTCCATTCGCTCACGGTCTTGGTTTGGATGTTATAGTCGACCGAGTGGCAGCCGTCGCAAAGCGGCCCGGTTGGGCGCTGCATGTTGTCCGCGGGATAAAACCGGACCCACCAGTCTGTGTCCGGCGCCACCAGGTAAGCGCGCCAGACCCGATGGGTTATATCCCATTGCGCCCCGAGAGGATAGTAGTCATCGCCTTTTTTGGTGAAATACCGCTGCTTCCACTTGCTGCCATACACAAAGGCGATGTCATCCTTCGTGAATTTCACGAGCGGGTCGGGCTTTGAGAGGTCGGGAAGAATCGCGTCGGGATGGCTTTTGGGATCGCGGACAACATTAGCCATTCTCGTCTTGCTCCAACGCTCGTAAATGGGGGTGTGACAGGTTTTGCAGGCAGCCGAGCCGGCGAACTGAAGACTCGGCGGGGGAGCTTGTCCAAACAGGACTCCCGGCACGCAGATTATCGGGAACACGAATAGTAAGCTTTGGACGCCCTTCACCCGTTTCACCCCGAAATCAAGTGTAGCCGTTCCGCGCGGCCCCACGGCGGCGCACGGCGAAGGTTGCAAAAGGACCTCTTGTGAGACTAGCCGCCGGGGCCCTTCAACTCAGCAATCCGGGACGTCGGTCCTGCTCGCGCAACGCCCAACCCGCAGAAGCGCGCCAGCCGACGTGGGCAAGAAGTCCATTCCGGGAGACAAGCCATCAACGGTGATGCCCCGTTTCCCTAATAATATCGGCGGGCAGGCAATCGGGGGTCGTCCGGGCTTAATTAAAGCGAGCATCGGGATAGCGAGGAGCTTCGGTCTCGGAGAGATGCGCGTTCCGGTTACGAATCTGACAGATGATGATATCGTAAAGTCACTCCCAGGCCATGCGCTACGCCGATCTCGCCGTCATCCTGGCCTATCTGGCCGGAATCACCTGGTTCGGAGCCCGCTTTCGCTCCAGCCAGAAGAGCCTGCGCGATTATTTTCTGGGCGGGCGGAACGCCCC
>PLDF01000370.1 GCA_003135055.1 Bryobacterales bacterium
TCGAGCCGCAGGACCACCCCAACGACTTCAAATATCCCGGCGCCCCACCGACTCCTCCATACGACATCGCGGGGTGGACGCTGGCCATGCAGATGGGCGTGAAGTATGATCGCATCCAGGACGATTTCCAGGGGCCGTTCACCAAGATCGGCTACAACCTGCTGCCGCCTCCCGCGGCCATGGTTAGCGGGCCCGCGAGCCCGGCAGGCTACCTGATCAGCCACGAAATCAACAACTCGTTCAAGGTGATTAACCATTTGCTCAAGGCCAACTGCGACGTGTATTGGCTCAAGACGGAGCAGACGGTGGACGGCAAGAGCATCGGCACGGGCGCTATCTGGGTGCCGGCCTCGGCTACAGCAAAGACTATTCTGGACCAGAGCGCGAAAGACATCGGCGTGCCCGTACATGCGCTGGCTAAAGCGCCCGTGGGCGATGCGCTCAAGCTGAAGCCGATCCGCATCGGCCTTTACGATTCGTACGGCGGCAGCATGACCGCGGGATGGACGAAGTGGCTTTTCGAGCAGTACGACTTTCCGGCGCAGACCGTGTATCCGGCGACGCTCGATGCAGGCGACCTGCGGAGCAAGTTTGACGTGATCGTGTTCACCGACGGCGAAGCTCGGCTGGGCGCCGGGGCCGGACGTGGCGGACGCGGGGGCGGCGGGGGCGGTGGTGGACGCGGCGGCGGCGGCGCTATCCCCGAGGAGTACGCCAGCCAGCAGGGCCGTGTATCCGAGGACAAGACCCTTCCGCAGCTCAGGAAGTTTGTGGAATCGGGTGGGTCGATCGTAACTATCGGCAGTTCCACCAGCGTGGGCGAGGCGCTGGGTCTTCCGCTGAAGAGCTACCTCACCGAGATGGGTCCGGACGGCAAAGAGCGCGCGCTTCCGCGGGAAAGATTCTTCATTCCCGGATCGCTGCTGAAGATGACCGTGGATAACACCAACCCATTGGCCTATGGCATGCCGAAGCAGGTGGACGTGTTCTTCGATGGCAGCCCGGTATTCAAGCTGGGACCCCAGGCGCAGGCGGACCACACCTCGCCCGTGGGCTGGTTCCAGGGAACTCAGGTGCTGGACAGCGGCTGGGCGTGGGGCCAGCAGTATCTGGATGGCGGCACGGCTGTCGCCGAGGCGACTGTGGGCGAGGGTAAAGTGGTGATGTTGGGACCGGAGGTCAACTTCCGCGACCAGCCGCACGGCACTTTCAAGCTGCTGTTCAATGGGTTGTATTACGGCAGCGCGAAGGCGGAGGAACTGAAGTAACGGTAGCGCCGGCGGTCTTGCCGCCGGTTCTTTCCCATGCCAAGCCGCCGGGTGGGTGGGGGCCGGGGTCCGGCCCTCAACAAACACAGTCAGAAAATACAATTCGCGGCAAGGTCAAGAGCGGAAGGTATACCAACGCCAGTGAAGTGGTCCGCGAGGCGTTGCGCCGTCTCGAACAGGAAGACTTGATGCAAGAGCAAACGGCGATAGCCGACCCCGACGGCGCGGCCGAAAAGATTCTCGAAGGCTGGGCATCGATTCAGCAGGGGCGGCGCATCGAACTAAAGAACGACGTCGAATTGAAGGAGTTCTTCGCGGATATTGCCTCCCGTGGAATGAAACGGTTGGCCGTAAAAGGCCGGGCGTCCCGCGCGGGTGAAACAATGGGTTGGATTACGGCAGCGCGAAGGCGGAGGATCTGAAGTAGCGCGGGGCGGTAGCGCCGACGGTCTTGCCGCCGGTTAAGTGCTTAATCGATCTCGGAACAACCGCCGAGATCGCCGGGTTGGCAGACGAAAGCGTCTGCCCCACGTTGGTGCGCGCTCAGCCCAGCCACTGCGGGCAATCCGCGGGTTGCCTAATGGCTCATCGGGACTACGCTACAGTCGAATCATCCGGAAAGACAACCTACGCGTGGTGATGGTTTCGACGCGCAACCCGCTCAACATCGGGGCGGCGGCGCGCGCTATGGCGAACTTCGGATTTGCGCGGCTGCGCGTCGTGAACCCCTACGACGTGGCGTTCCGCGAAGCGCGCTCCGCCGTAGGCGCGGCGCCGCTGCTCCAGGCGGCCACGGAATTCGCCACAGTGGCGGAAGCTGTCGCCGATTGCACCCTGGTGGTAGGAACAACCTCGATCGGACATCGCGAGCTGCAGCACCCCATCCGGCGCCTGGAATATGGGTCGAAGCTGATTCACCGGCGGCTCGCCGATGCGCCGGTCGCGCTGCTGTTCGGCTCGGAGAAGTTCGGACTTTCAAATGAAGACCTGAGCCATTGCCACTGGCTGATGCGCATCCCCACCACCGATCCGGGCCTCTCGATGAATCTCGGGCAAGCCGTTGCACTGTGTCTTTACGAACTGGCGCGCGATCCCGCGGCCGTGGAATCGCGGCCGGAAAGCATCAGGGCCGCTTCCGCCGGCGAGAACGAACAGATCACGCTGAAGCTGCTCGAAGCCCTGCGCCTCAGCGGCTATATCAACCCTGTAATCGCCGATTCCACGGAAGCAAAAGTGCGCCGCCTGGTGCGCCGGCTCGACATCCGGGCACGCGACGTTCCGGTGCTGCTGGGGATGCTGCGCCAGATCCTCTGGAAACTTCGGTAAAATGGATGGAAACTTCGTTAAAATAGAAAATTGCAATCGAAGCCATTGTGCGTTATCGCCATCTATCCAGGATCGTTCGATCCCATTACCAATGGGCACCTCGATCTGATTCAGCGCGGCTCGCGGTTGTTCGACCGGCTGGTGGTTTCCATTCTGCGGAATGAGACGAAGGAGCCGCTCTTCTCCGTCGAAGAGCGCATAGAAATGCTTCGCGAGGTGCTCTGCGTCTACCCCAACGTGGAAGTGGATTCGTTCGGGGGGCTGCTGGTGGATCACGCGGCTGCGCGCTCGGCTACCGTCCTGCTGCGCGGCATTCGCGCCATTTCCGATTACGAATACGAGTTGCAGATGGCGCTGATGAACCGCCGGCTGCAACCGGGACTGGAAACCGTTTTCATGATGGCCAACGAGATTTATTCGTTTATCAGCTCGCGCCTGGTGAAGGAAGTTTTCAGCCTGGGCGGGAGCATTACGGGGCTGGTGCCGCCTTCGGTGGAAGAGCGGCTGCAGCGGCGGTTGCCGAAGATTCACAATAAGGAGGCGTAAGAAATAATGATGCAGGCAGTAGCAAACGCAATAGCGGAGCGGATTTCTTCGATCAGCGAATCCTCCACTATGAAGGTCGCGGCCGACGCCGGGAAACTGCGCGCCGAAGGCGTGGACGTGGTGGATTTCGGAGCGGGCGAGCCGGATTTCCCCACGCCCGACAACATCAAGCAGGCCGCCATTCGCGCGCTGGAACAGAACTTCACGAAGTATACGGCCGCCAGCGGCACGCTGGAATTGAAGAAGGCCGTTTGCGAGCGTCATACGCAGGATTTCGGCACCGCATACAAACCGGCAGAGTGCCTGATCACGGTGGGCGGCAAGCACCTCATCTTCAATTTGACGCAGGCGCTGATCAACCCCGGCGATGAAGTGGTGATCCCCGTACCGTATTGGGTGACGTATAAAGACGTGGTGAATTTCGCCGGCGGAAAGTGCGTGTTCGTGGATACCGATGAGCGGATGGGCTTCACGCTCACGGCAGCCATGGTGGAGCCGTATCTCAACGCGCGCACCAAGATGGTGATTATCAATTCGCCCTCGAACCCCAGCGGCGCGGTGATGGATCGGGGCGAGTTCGAGAAGATTCTGCGGCTCACGGCCGGGCGCGGCATCTACCTGATGACGGACGAGTGCTATTGCCAGTTCCTATACGACAGCGAGCCGTTTTCCATCGCGTCGCTGCCGGACGCGAAGGATACCGTGCTGGTGGCGGGGTCGCTTTCGAAGACGTACGCCATGACGGGATGGCGCATCGGCTTCGGCCTGGCGCCTTCGCCGATCATCGAGGCCATGGGCAAGCTGCAAAGCCACTCGACGTCGAATCCGAACTCGATCGCGCAGAAGGCCGCGGTGGAAGCGCTGCGCGGGCCGCAGGATTCCGTGGCGGTGATGCTCGCCGAATATCGCAAGCGGCGCGATTTCGTGGTAAACCGGCTGCGCGCCATTCCGGGCGTGGAGTGCGCCGAGCCGCGCGGGGCGTTCTACGCATATCCGAACCTGGCGGTGGCCATCGGCAAGAACGGCATTCACAACACTCTGCAGCTTTCGGAGCGTCTGCTGGCCGAAGCCCACGTCGCGGTGGTACCCGGCGAAGCGTTTGGCACGGACCGGCACGTTCGCATCTCTTACGCCACGTCCATGACGGAGCTGGAGCGCGGCCTCGACCGCATCCACCAGTTCGTGGCTGCGAATTCGTAGTAACATGACCGCGTGGTTTTGCGCTTTAGCGGGCAACCACTCCCTTACGGTCGTGGCTCCGTTCGGAGCCGCGCCCCGTCAGCAAGCGGTTTTTGGGTAGCGACGTATCTCGCGGTCGAAGAACTAGCTAGCTAGGAATGAGTCACACCCTTGAGTCAAACCCGTGAGTGAGACTATAGCCCGGGCCGTCCGACTTACTGCTTCTCTGCGTGAGAAGGTGTGGGGCAAGACGCGTCTCGCGCCTTGGTTTCCGGATTCGGAAAAGCCCATCGGCGAAGCCTGGTTTCTGGCGGACCATGGCTTACCGCTGTTGGTGAAACTGCTCTTCACTTCGGAGCGGCTCTCGGTGCAGGTGCATCCCGACGATGGCGAGGATGGGCCGCGCGGCAAGACCGAAATGTGGCACATCCTCGACGCCGAACCCGGCGCCGCGATCGCGCTCGGATTCCGCGAGCCCGTCACGCGCGAGCGGCTGCGCGAATCCACGAAAACGGGCGAGATCGAGCAGCTTCTCAACTGGATCCCGGTGCGCGCGGGCGAAACGTATTTCACGCCGGCGCACACCGTGCACGCCATCGGCGGCGGCATTGTGCTGTGCGAGATCCAGCAGAATTCGGATGTGACGTACCGCTTGTGGGATTACGGACGGCCGCGCGAGCTGCACGTGGATCGGGCGGTGGCGATTGCGGACATGGGCGTGCATCCCGGCGCATCGCGGCCCGTTCCCCTCGGCGAAGGACGCGCGGAGCTGGTCCGGTCGAGATTCTTCGTTACCGAGTTAGTAAGTGGCGTGCGCTTGATTCCCGAGCCGCATTCATGCCAGATCTGGATTTGCATCGGCGGCAATGCGAAAATTGGCGGCGAGCCGGTTCACGCGGGCGAGGTTTGGCTGCTTCCCGATTCGGGCGAGCAGCCCGCGATCGAGTCGGAGGCGGCCCGGTTTCTGCGGACTTACGTGCCCGGCTGAGGTGCGCGGGCCCACGTTGGCAAGCGGACGGCCTGCTATGTTTCCGGTCCGCACGAAGCGCGCTGATTCGGTGCTCCGCAAGACCGCTTGCTAACGCGAGCGGCTCCGATCGGAGCCACGAACGTAAGGGAGTGTTTTCCATCAAGAGGCACAAAACCACCGGGTCACAGCATTAGTACGCATTTGGCGGCGCGCAGTGCAGCTATCCGGCGGGGGATACGATATGATCTTCAGTGACCGGTTGCTATGATCAAGCGCCGCTTTTGGCCGAACTATTACTTTTTCTGGCGCTGCCAGCTTGCGCCGCTAGACGATGGCGACCCGTCGTTGCCCGAAATCGTGAAGTTTGGCGATGGCAGATCCATTCGGCAGTTTCTGTCCCAGTACCAGGACGATGTTTACGCGATGGGCAACCTGCGCGCCTTGCTGGGTGAGAGGCGGCAGTGGAGCGACGTATCCCGCCTCACTGGCGATCTGTTGCTGGCTGAAATAGCCCATCTGATCCTGATAGGCGAACTTGGGGTTGCCATTGCCCCGCGCTCCTTTTCCATCGGAGTCGGCAAGATGGACAAACCCCCAGATCCGCTGCCGGCGACGGCGGGAGCTCCGGTCGCTTCAACGCGATCGGAGGAGCCCGAATCGGCCACTCTTCCTCCCGATCTCAATGCCATTGCGCTAGCAGCGGCGCTGAGCGCAGCCGCCGCCAGCGGAGCTCCGTTTTGCCCGAATTGACAGTAGAGCGAGGCGGCGGTCGCCGTCAGGAGCGAATTATGGCGAATCCATATGTGTCTTATATCAAGGAGCAGCTTTGGCCCAGGGGCGCCGGTCGTGAGGTCTGGATGATCGTCGATGGGGCGCGCGACCGCCGGATCTTCGGCACGCTGCTGGACTCTTACCTGACCTACTCGTGTCTCTATCATGGCGACATCGCGCCGGAGCTGGAAGTTGTCGCGCCCTATCTGGTTCAACTCGAATACGACGACAAGTACAGCCAGCAACTGATCGAGCGGGCATGGGGCAGCAGTTGGGGAGTTTTTCTCAAGTGCGGCGCCGGCATCGCATCCCTGCGGCGGCATCTGCGCAAACTCGTCTCCGTGCGCGGTCCCAAGGGAGAGACCCTGCTTTTCCGTTACTACGATCCGCGCGTGCTGCGGGTCTATCTCCCGACGTGCCGTCCGGAAGAGCTGGAGACGGTCTTCGGCCCGATTGACCGTTTCTGGTTGGAAGACGAAAGTCCCGAAACCCTGCTGGAGTTTCGCGTCGATCACGGCAGATTATTGCGCAACGAGTTCCCTGCGGCGGCGAAGGCTAAGGCATGACTGCTCGGTGCAGCTATAAAGTAGGTAAGCTGGTTCCTGACCGCGAGATTGGCTATCGTCAACCGCTTGCTTACGCACGGTGCGCCGATCATGAACGTAAGGGAGCGGGGAGGCGAGCCACGCCCAATGGCGCACTAAAACGTGATTCTTCGGCAGCGCCAGCATCATGTCATGTCGGCAATCCCGCGACTCCTGCAAACAGAGTCGATCGCTATAAGTGATTGTCCTGACCCGGCATAGCCCGGGAACCAAAAACGCGCTACAATCCGCGCTGCAAAACAGCGCTTTCCGCTATTGGCCGTTTGCCAATCACGCATTCCCCAAATAAATCCTCCCTTTCTTTTCAATCCGATACAAGCATTCCACCGTTGCAGCCGCGAAACCCTGTGCTAGATGTAGGGCAGTGGTGCGGCCCCATGGGCTCGCTCCGAAGTAAACCGACATGACATCCGCATATCAGTTAGCTGCCACCATCGCCAACGCTCAGAAATCCACCGGTCCCAGAACCGAAAAAGGCAAGCAGGGCGCCCGCTTCAACGCCTATCGTCACGGCCTCACCGGCCAGATCTGTCTTATCACCGCCGGCGAGCAGCAAGGCTTTCGACCAACACTGCACCGGCATCCGCGATTTCCTCGAACCCGTGGGCGCAACGGAGCGCGATCTTGCCCAATCCATCGCCGAAGACCGCTGGCGCCTCAAACGGGTCCGCGCCCTCGAAGCCGCCCGTCAACAGGCGCTCGATGAAGCCCAACTGCTTGCCCAGCTTGCATATAGCAAGGGCGAAGAGTACGATCCCGCTAGCGATTTCCCGCCGGAAATGCTGCAAATTGGGTCTGATTTTTCGAGCGCCGGCGTCCACCGCCTCATCGGCTGGAATCAGCGCCTCAGTGAGGCCCGCCATTGCGCCGAAACCGCCTTGGGGGCCAGGCCCACGGCCTCCAAGTTCCCGCCGCTGCCTAATGCGAGAACCGCGCAAACCGGAATCCGCATTCAGCCGATGTCTAAACTTTCCGCACGCCATGGCCGATACGTAGGATAGGTGTCTTAGAGAAGAAATGCGGCATATGCACTATAGACTCGCTTTCCTGACCTCGCTCGCGGCTATCACGGCATGGGGGCAATCCGGCTTGGCCGACGCCAGCCTTGAGCAACTGCTGAACACGCAGGTAACCTCCGTTTCCAAGAAGGAGCAGAAGCTTGCCCGAGCGGCCGCCTCGATCTTCGTGATCAGCCAGGACGATATCCGCCATTCCGGCGCCACCAACATTCCGGATTTGTTGCGCATGGTTCCGGGCGTGGAAGTCGCGCAGATCAATAGCAACGCTTGGGCGGTGACCATTCGCGGCTTCAACCAGCGCTACAGCAACAAGGTCCTGGTGCTGGTGGATGGCCGTTCGGTGTACGCGCCGGGGTTTTCGGGGGTCTATTGGGACCAGGTCGATACGCCACTGGAAGATATCGACCGGATCGAAGTCATCCGCGGGCCGGGCGCGAGCGTTTGGGGCGCCAACGCTATGAACGGCGTCATCAATATCATCACGAAATCGTCGAAAGCCACCAAAGGAGGGTTGGTTTCAGCCACCGGAAGTACGGAAGGGGATGCCTCAGGCATGGTGCGGTATGGCGGAGATATCGGTACGGACGGCAGTTACCGCGCCTTCGCAAAGTCTTCCACCTACGCCAGCTCCGAGGCTCCGAACGGCTCGCCAGGGCACGACGGCTGGTCGGCCCTGCATTCCGGGTTCCGGTCCGATTGGGACCTTTCGCCCGCCGACACGCTGACCGTGCAAGGCGATCTATTCTCCAATCGCGAGTCGGAGCTCCGTTACCGCTGGTTCATTAACGAGCCCTCCGACCCGGCTTATGCTCAAACGCTGGATGCTGCCGGCGGCAATCTATTGGCCAGGTGGACGCATACGTTTGCGAACGGATCGGATACTTCCGTGCAAGCCTATTACGATCAGTTTCAGCGCAACGACCTGGAACAACCGGACCGCGAACACACCCTGGACGTGGACTTTCAACACCACTTCGCCGCTGGAAGCAGCCAGGATATCGTTTGGGGTCTAGGCTACCGCTCCCAGGACGTGAATTTGCCGCCGGGCTATGAGATTTCGGCGATGCCGCCAGCAAGGACAGACAGCCTCTACAGCGCGTTCTTCCAGGATGAGATCAAAATTGCCAGCACCGTGTGGCTTACCCTCGGCTCCAAGATCGAGCACAATGCCTACACGGGCTTCGAATACGAGCCCAACGCCCGCATCGCGTGGGCGCCGGACGCACGCCAAACGCTGTGGGCATCGGCATCGAAGGCCATCCGGCAGCCGTCGCGTCTCGAAACGGGAGTGGGTCTGGAATTGGGATCGACGCCGATCGGACCGGGACTTGCGCAGTCGGTCCAGTTACTCCCCAACCCGAATTTCCTTTCGGAGCAGGTTCGAGACTACGAAGTGGGCTACCGCCGTCAGTGGAACAAGCGGGTTTCGCTCGATGCCGATGTATTCCTCAGCTTCTACCGCGACCTGGCCACGTTCGAGCCTCAGGCGCTCGTCATCGTTCCAGGCCCGGTGACCGTGTTTGAGGTCCCGGTCATGTACGGCAATAAGGGCCGCGCCAACGACTACGGCGGGGAATTATCGCTCAACTGGAGCGTGAGCTCGCGCTGGCGCATTAGCCCGGGCTACTCTCTGGTCCACATAAACTACTGGGTCGAGCCCTCTTCGGGCGATACGCTAACCGTACCGCTGGCGGGGAATACGCCCCGGAACATGGTTCAGATTCGGTCTACCATCAATCTCAGCCGGCGTCTGGAATGGGATCAAACCCTTTACTGGTCGCAGGCCTTCGCCAATGGAACCGTACCCAGCCATGCGCGGCTCGATTCCAGGCTGGCATGGAAGGCCAGCGAATCGGTGGAGCTAAGTCTGACCGGTCAGAATCTGCTGCGCCCGGAGTTCCTTGAGTTTGGCGATTTCGAAGAGGTCGTGGGAACCGAGACTCCGCGCAGTTTGATTGGGAAGATTGTATGGCGCTTTTAAGATGCCGGCCGCAATTGGCAGTCGCGCTGGCTCTGGTATTGGCGATGCCCGTCGCCATTCCGGCGCAGGCAGCCAACGAATATGAAGTCAAGGCGGCGTTCCTCTTTAACTTCACGCGGTTTGTGGATTGGCCGCCGTCTTCGGGAAGCGGTCCGTTTTGCATCGGAATCGCCGGGGCCGACCTATTCGGAGGCGCTCTGGAAGAAGCCGTGAAGGGGCGATTCGCGGGCGGCCATGCGATCGCGGTCAAACACTTCAAGCCGGGCGAGGAATCGGCCGCCTGCGAGATAGTTTTCATCTCCGGAGCGGATGCCAGGAAGATGCGCGCGGCTCTCGGCCGGCTACAGCACGCCGCCGTGCTGACGGTGGGAGAAGGGGTGGGCTTCTGCCACAGCGGCGGGATAATCGCATTCCAAGTCGAGAACAACAAGGTCACGTTAGAGATCAACCCCGATGCGGCTCAGCGGGCGCGCCTTCAGATCAGCTCGAAGCTCCTCACTCTGGCAACTCTGGTGCGGGATTCAGGCGAATGAAATGTTGAAGCTGCTTCGCGGACTCTCCATCCAGCGCAAACTGCAAGTCATCATCATGGTACCCGCGGTGGCTGCGCTGCTGGTTGCATGCGGCGGGTTGTTGGCTTATGAAATCACGGATGCGCGGGCCAGCCTGAAGGCAGGCCTGGGCCTGCTCACGGAGATGATCGCCGAAAACAGCACCGCGGCCCTCTGTTTCGACGACGCCAAGGCCGCCGGCAGCCTGCTGGCGACGCTCAAATCGACGCCCGCCATCGTTCGAGCCACCATCTACACTTCACGCTGGACTGTGTTGGCCGGTTATGCGCGGCCGGGCGCTGCCTCGCAGGCGCCGGAGCGGCTGGGCACATACCGCGCCGAATTTGAAAATGGCATTCTGGCGGTCCACCGGCCGGTGCTGCTGGACGGGCAGATCGTGGGATCGATCTACATGGAAGCCGATCTGCGCTATGTTCAGGCGCGCGCGACTCGTTCGGCGACAATTATTCTGGTGGTTCTCGCGATCTCGGCCTTTCTCGCGTACCTCCTGGCAGCGCGGCTGCAACGCGTCATTTCCGATCCGGTGATTCATCTGGCGCAAACCGCCAAGGCCGTGACCGTTCTGAAGAATTACGCCATCCGGGCGCAAAGGACCACCGACGACGAGCTGGGCATGCTGATCGACGGTTTCAACGAAATGCTTTCGCTGATACAGCGGCGCGATGCCGAGCTGGAGCTGCGCCGCGACAGCCTGGAAGAGGAAGTGGGCGCGCGCACCGCGGATCTGCTCAGAGTGAACGCCGAGCTCACCGGGGCCAAGGACAAAGCGGAAGAGGCCAACCGCGCCAAGAGCGAATTTCTCGCCAACATGAGCCATGAAATCCGCACGCCCATGAACGGGATTCTGGGAATGACCGAGTTGGCGCTCGATACGAATCTCACGCCGGACCAGCGGGAATACCTGATCACCGTGAAGCAATCGGCCGAGTCGCTGCTCATTATCATCAACGACATCCTGGATTTCTCGAAGATCGAGGCGGGGAAACTGGATCTGGAGATGGTAGCCTTCAACGTCCGAAGCTGCGTCCAGGAAGCGGTGAAGCTCATGGATTGGCGGGCGGGCCAAAAGAGCTTGGAATTAAGCTGCGAAATCGCCCCGAATGTGCCTCGGTATATTTTTGGCGACCCCATCCGCCTGCGCCAGGTGCTGCTGAACCTCGTCGGTAACGCGGTTAAGTTTACCGAGCGGGGCTCCGTCGCAGTGACCGGCGCGGCTCACACGGCGCGCAGCGGAGGAATGGAGCTGCAGCTCGAAGTGAGAGATACGGGAATCGGTATACCGCTCGAAAAGCAAAGCACCATCTTCGAAGCGTTCGCTCAAGCCGACGGCTCCATGACCCGCCGCTTCGGCGGCACCGGACTTGGACTTACCATCTCATCGCGCCTCATTTCGCTGATGGGCGGCGCCATCTCCGTGGAGAGCGCGCCCGGCCAGGGAAGCTGCTTCCGGTTCAACATCCAGGCGGAGCCCGCCGGCGAGCCGTCTCACACGCTGGATGAAACGGCGGCCGAAGTGAGCGGCCTTCCGGAACAGCCCGCGGCAGCGCACGCGATAAGGGCGCTGCTGGTGGAGGACAATCCCGTCAATCAGCAGGTGGTCTTGCGGCTGCTTCAAAAACATGGCCACCAGGTGACGGTTGCATCAAACGGCCGCGAGGCGCTGGAAGCCCTGACCGGGGCGGAATTCGACATCGTCCTGATGGATGTTCAGATGCCCGTAATGACCGGCCTCGAAGCCACCGAAGCCATCCGCCGCACGGAGCGCGGCAGCGGCCGTCGCATCCCCATCGTTGCCATGACCGCGCACGCCATGAAAGGCGACAGGGAGCTGTGCATGACGAGCGGCATGGACGGATACCTGGCGAAGCCGATTCGCCTGAAAGATCTGCTGGAGGCTCTGGAAAAATTTGCCCGCCCTGTGGGGTGGGCCCATGGCCTGCCCAGTCCCGAGCCGCTCTTAGCGCTCGGGCTTTCGGGTGTCAATTCGTAATTGAATTGAAGCTCGTCGCGTAACCGGGCCGGCCGCGAGCCGAACCACACGCCGAGCCGCAGGCCATGCCCCAGGCCGATTGAAGCTCGTCGCGTAACCGGGCCGGCCGCGGGCCGAACCGCACGCCGAGCCGCGGGCCATTGCCACCTACCGAGTCGCAGACCGAGTCACGGGCCATGCCACGGGCCGGCCAGAGGCCAAACCATAGGCCCGCTCCACGACTTGGGAAAACGAGCTGCATTAAGCCAAAGCCCGCCCCGCGTCGCCGCGGAGCCCGCCCCGCTTATTGCTTCGTCTTGACCGCCGGCGGCTGAATCGCCGGAATATTCTGATCGTGGATCAGCTTGTTGAAAGCGGCCAGATCCGTAGTAAGAAGTCCGTTCAAAGTCTTCAGCTCGCCGTTCACTTTGGTGGCGACGTCTTCATACACCATGTACGATTGCGCGGTGGGTTGGTTGTCCGAGCTCTCCACCACGCCCATCACATACGCCAGCTTGTTATTCAGTTTGATGGGAAAATTCAGCGGATCTTCGCTGGCGCGGTTCTTGGTCTGGTAAAGCTCTTCTTCCACCGCGGTCAGCTTGCCGATCAGCGCTTTGGCGGCATCGGCGGCGCGCTTATCGTCGCGCTTGGCGTATTCGTCCAATTGCTTGCGCAGCTCGCGGATGCGGATCACGCCCTCGTTGGTCTCCGACAGCTTATCGCGGACCTGCAGCGCCAGCGTCAACTGCTTGGCGTAGTCTTCGGGCGTGGTGTCGAGGCGCGGGTCCTTCTTGATCGCGAAGCTTTGAGTCTGCGTCTTGCCATCCACGGTGAGACGCACCTGATAGGTACCCGGCGCCGCCAGCGGCCCGGTCATGCTTCCCGCCCAGAGAATGATTCCGGGAAACGTCGTCGCATCCGGATAGCGCATGTTCCAGGTGAAGCGGTTCATGCCTTGCTGTGCTGAAACGCGCGCGGGCGGCCCGCCGCCGCCGCGTCCTCCGAAGGCGTTATTCTCCGCGCCCTCTGCCGGTGGCGCTGGTTCGGGCGCGCGGCTTGAAAACTCGTGGACCAGTTTGCCGGTGGCATCGAGGAATTCCAGCTTCACGTCGCCCTGCGGCCGGGCCTTCAGCCAATAACTGACAACGGCGCCAGCGGGTGGATTTTCGCCGACAGCCGCGCCTCCTCCGCGCCCGCCACCGCCGAATCCGCGGCCGCCGCCAACGCGGTATGTGTCCTTGGGCTTGAAGAGATGCGCATCTTCGGTCTGCACGCCGGGGCTGTTCTGGGAGCCGTTCTGGGGGCTGCTCTGATAGAGCAGCGGCAGGTCGTCGAAAATATAGAACGAGCGGCCCTGCGTTGCCACCACCAGCTCCTGCTCGCGCTTATGGAACGCCACGTCGGCGATGGGCACGATGGGCAGATTCAATTGGAACGATTTCCAATTCGCGCCATCGTCGAACGAAATGTAGAGGCCGAACTCCGTGCCCGCCACCAGCAGCCCGCGACGGTTCGGATCTTCCTTGACCACGCGCGTGAAGTGCCGGTCGGGGATGCCGTTGACGATCTTGGTCCACGTCTTGCCATAGTCGGCGGTCTTAAAAAGGTACGGATGGAAGTCGTCGAGCTTGTATGCCGTAACCGCAACGTAAGCCGTGCCGGCGTCAAAGGTGGAGGCGTCAATCGAGTTGATCTGGCTCCACTCGGGGAAGCCTTTGGGAGTCACATTGTCCCAATGCTTGCCGCCATCGCGCGTGATCTGCACCAGCCCGTCGTCGGTTCCGGCCCAGATGAGGCCCTTGGTAACCGGCGATTCCATGAACGTGAAAATGGTGTCGTAGTATTCGATGGATGTGTTGTCCTGCGTGACGGGGCCGCCCGACGATAACTGCTTCGACTTGTCGTTGCGCGTCAGATCGGGGCTGATAGTCTCCCAATTCTGGCCTTCGTTCACGGTCTTCATCAGCACGTTGGAGCCGATGTAGAGCGTCTTCGCGTCGTGCGGCGAAAACGCGATGGGGAAGCTCCACTGGAAGCGGTACTTCAGCGTATCGGCGCCGTAGCCCATGGGGTTATCGGGCCACGCGTTGATGTTGCGCATCTGCCCGGTGCGCTTATCCTGGCGCGTAATCAGGTTGCCGTAGGAGCCGGCGTAGACAATCTCGGAATTGCGCGGATCGGGCGCGATCCATCCGCTCTCGCCGCCGCCCACATCGTAAAAATCCGCTGCGGTGATGCCGCCGGAAAGCGTACGGCTGGCGATGCGGACCGTGGAGTTGTCCTGCTGCGCGCCGTAAATATGATACGGGAAGTCTTCATCCAGCGCGACGCGGTAGAACTGGGCGGTGGGCTGATTGTCTTCCGTGGACCATGTCTGGCCGCCATCCGCGGTTATAGTGGCGCCGCCGTCGTTGCTCAGGATCATACGCTGCGGGTTTTCCGGCGCGATCCACAGATCGTGGTTGTCGCCGTGCGGAGGGCGCATCTGCTGGAACGTGCGGCCGCCGTCGATGGATCTCCACATCCCCACGTTGTTGACGTAAACCGTGTCGGCGTTCTTGGGGTCGGCGAAAATGTGCGAGTAGTACCAGGCCCGCTGGCGCAGATCGTTTTCGGTGTTGAGCCTGGTCCAGGCGCGGCCGCCGTTATCGGAGCGGAATACGCCGCCATCGGCGGCTTCCACGATGGCCCAGACGCGCTCGGGATTCGCCGGGGAAACAGTGATGCCGATTCGCCCTTCCACGCCGCGCGGCAGACCGGGCGCGTGCGAAAGATCCTGCCAGGTATCGCCGCCGTCGGTGGATTTCCAGATGCCGCTATTCGGGCCGCCGCTATCGAGACGCCAGGGCTTGCGGCTCGCTTCCCAGAAGCCGGCGTAGAGCACGCGCGGATTCGACGGGTCCATGGCAATATCGGCCGCGCCTGTGTCCGGGCCGCGCGTGAGGACCTGTTTCCAAGTTTGTCCGCCGTCCGTCGAACGGTAGACGCCGCGCTCGGGGTTCGGCCCCCACAGGTGGCCTACGGCCGCGACATAAACGATGTCGGGATTCTTGGGATGAACCACAACCGCGCCGATGTGATAGGTCTGCTCCAGGCCGACGTTGCGCCAGGTGCGGCCGCCATCGATGGATTTATAGACGCCGTCGCCATTCGAGGCATTGCCGCGCACGCAGGCTTCGCCCATGCCAACGTAGATAGTGTTGGGGTCGGAGCCGGCGACGGCGATCGCGCCGACCGAGCCGGTCTTGAAGAAGCCATCGGATATGGGCAGCCAACTGAGGCCTGCGTCGGTGGTCTTCCAAACACCGCCGCCGGTGGCGCCCAAGTAGTAGGTTTTGGAGTCGGAAGGCACGCCCGCCACGGCGACGGAGCGGCCGCCGCGGAACGGGCCAATCAAACGAAAGCGGAGATCGCGCAGCAGTGGGTCGCCCTGCTGCGCGGCCAGCAGAAGAGGGACGACAGCAAAGAGTAAACGGCGGAAGAGCTTCATACTATGTGGCATAGTAGCAGAAGTTCACTGTCACTTACTTTGCCGTGAGTTGGGAGCGATGCACAAGGCAGCAGGGCGGACGCCTGGTCCGCGCGGGTCCCCTGGACCCGCTCTTCGCCCAGACTGAGCCTCGAAATCCCCGAAACGGTTAAGCGCCCAGCTACAGACCGCCGCCAGCCGCCGGAGGCGCCATCAACGGCATATTGGCTCCGCGATGGCATGTGTAGCAACTGACATGCACTTTGCCATCGGGGAATTTGGCGTTGACGTCGTTCACCATCTGGATCATGAAGCGCGCGGTGGCCTTCTTCGGGTTTTCGTCGCTGGCGAAATCAGGTGGCACGTGGCAGAAGCCACAGTTTTGACCAAGACCAAGCGCGGCGGTGAAGGATCGCATGGTCGGAATGAGATTGTTGTCCGCAGGCAGGATCTTCAGGTTCTTTGGAGCCGGCATCCCCTTTTTCTGCGGTGGATTCTGTGGCGCTGCCGCCAGCAGAAGAAGGGGTATTGCGAGTAGCAAAGTCGGTAGTATTCGACGCATGGGGAAATCATACACCGATCCGGTCGATTTTTCCTACAGTCTAGCGGACAAAAACTTGTAACACGCCCAATGCGCCCAACTGCGCGGCGAGCCACGCGGCCGCGACCGCACAAAGCGTGCATGCAAAGCCATCGGCAATCCGCATCGGCCGAGTGGCGCGTTCCTCCAGCGCCATCCTCCGGCGCAACTCGGCGCGCCACCACACCGCGCTGGCGGATGGGACCGGCGCGGCAGTTTCGGTGGCCGCCATCTGCTTCATAAAGCGTTCGACATTGCCCTCGCCGCTCATTGTCTTCCCTCGAATCCGTGTTCCCTGAGAATCTTTTCCATTTTGACGCGAGCCCGGTACAGAAGCACCTTGACGCTTTTCTCCTGGACGCCCAGTGCCGCGGCGATCTCGCGGTGATCTTCGCCTTCCACATAGGCCAGCCACAACAGGGCGCGCTCCTGCGCGGCGATCGAAAGGAATAGGCGTTCCATGTCCGTGGGCAAGTCCGCTCGCGGGTCGATGGCTTCCGGACGGCGCGGGATGCCCTCCCACCAGCGCCGCTGGCGCGACTGCGCGCGATGGTAATCGGTGATGAGATTGGTGGCGGTCCGGTACAGGTAGGATTTGCGCTGTTGTGCTGTAAGCGGCGGCGCGTTCAGCATCCGCATGTACGCTTCCTACAGCAGATCGTCGGCCGCGGCTGCATTTCCCGACACGCGGCGGATGTAAGCGCGCAATGCCGGCGCAGTGCGGTTGTAGAAATCGTCGAATTGCTCGCGGCTGAGCGCTTCCGCGCCGTCGGATGCAATGTATTCCATAGCCGCGGCTTCCGTTGGCGCAACAGCGGTCATGGATCAATCCTTTTTCTGAATGAGGCCCCAGGACTTCGACAGCCGGTATGTTACCCCAGCCGAGATCAGAAATGCCAGTCCGGCGCACGCGAAGAGGCTGCCGAGTATCATCATTTCCGCCTGGTTGAATAAGGCGCCCTCGAAAAGCGCTCCCGATCCAACCAGTAAGGCGATAAGGCCTTTCTGAATGGAGCCAAGCACCGCGCGAAGAGGGCTTCCGCCATTGGTGGATATATCAGCCAGCAAACGTTGCCCGCCGGATGTTTGAAGCAGTTCACCGAGGTCCTGCGCGGAGCCGAATTTCTCAATCAGCGCCTTGCGAATCACGGTCTGTTGCATGGTGCGGAAGAGCGTGAATACCAGGAAAAGCGACGCGCCAACCACTAAAAGAAGCGCCAGAACGATCACGTAGCCGTTGACACTTGCCATGTGTTTACCTCTCGATGCTGTAACGCACGGGGAACTGGAGAGGTTAACGGGAGGGCGCGCCAGCATCGGCGGCCCCATTCTGCTTCATGAACCGTTCGACATCGTCCACACCGTCATCGTCATCCCTCTGAAAAATCCCGCTTTCCGCCTTCGGCCGTTTCCCGATCACGCATTCGCCAAATAAGTCTCCCCTTTCCTTTCAATCCGATACAAGCATTCCGTTCGCGCAGCCGCAAGCCAGCGTGCTAGATATAGGTCAGTGGCGCGGCCACATGGGCTGCGCTCTGGAAGTAAAACACACACAAGTTAGACGCAACGTTGCCAACGCTCAGAAATCCGGGGAAGAGACGCAGGGGAAGCGGCGTGCCAAGCCGCCAAACGGATCGCGAGGGCCGACATCCGCCATCTGCTTTACCTAGGGATGCTGCAGCGCTCGGGAAATGGAGAGGTTTAATCGGGAACAAAAACAAATCAGACACCCGCGGGTGATCCCTGTTGGATCAGACCCGCGCTTCAGTGAAGAAAAATGCGAACGACGAACAGAGCCACCAAAGGAGTAACGCCTTCAAGCAGCTCTTCACGCGGCTCAGTCCGCCGAAGCTTACTGTCGTTACACTCATCGTCGTAAGAAAAGGAACAATAGTGCAACCGGAATCGTGCAAAGCGGTACCACCTCACACAGCGCGCCGGCCGCCGATGAAGGCGATAAGCCAGATCACCAGGAATACGAAGAACAGGATCTTGGCGATGCCAACGGCGGTTCCGGCGATTCCTCCGAAGCCCAGAATCGCGGCGATGATCGCAATCACCAGAAAAACTAAGGACCAGTGCAACATTGGTATATCCTCCCACCCGGAATACAGCAACTCAATCGCCAAACGTTTCGCTTGCCGTTGCGTCCAAGATGACATAGATTATCTATGTGATGCGTGGACAGCGCGATGAAATCCCGCCGGGCACCCTCGACATGTTGATTTTGAAGACGCTCTCGCGCCTCGGCGAGATGCACGGCTTTGAGATCGCCGATTCCATCCAGCAGGCGTCGGTGGACGTGCTGCAAGTGGAGGAAGGCTCGCTTTACCCGTGCCTCCAGCGGATGCTGATCAAAGGTTGGCTCAAGGGCGAATGGGGCAAGACCGGTGAGAACCGGCGCGCGCGGTACTACAGTCTGACAGTTGACGGGCGCAAGCAACTGGCGCGCGAAATGGAGCGGTATGAGCGCGTGAGCCAGGCCATCGCCCGCGTGTTGCAGCCGGTGTAGTCCATGGGAATTCGCGCGTGGTTTCTGGCGTGCATACGGCGAGCGGCGGCCTTCTTCGAAAGGGACGAGCAAGCTGCCGCGCTGCGCGAAGAGATGCGCCTGCATGTGGAATTGCGCGCGCGCAGGCTGCATCGGCAGGGGCTCGGGGCGGACGAGGCCGTCTATGCGGCGCGCCGGCAGTTTGGAAACGCCGCGTGGTATCAGGGCGAGAGTTCGGAAGTGTGGGGGTGGGCAATGTGGGAACGCTTCATTCAGGATTTACGCCACGGAGCGCGGGCATTGGCGAAGTCGCCGGGTTTCAGCGCCATCGCGGTGGCCACTTTGGCGCTTGGTCTCGGCATCAATACGGCCGTCTTTAGCATTGTGAATGCCGTGATGCTGCGAGCTTTGCCGTACCAGCAGCCGGAACGCTTGGTGTCGCTTTGGGAAGAGAACTCGAGGCCGGACGACACTCCCACCTTCAACACAAAGGGCTCGCCGGTGGGCACAGCCGGTACATCCCAGCGCACCACCGTCTCCGTAGCTAACCTTGCCGACTACCGGAACAGCGGCGCATTTGAGGGACTGGCGGCATTCGCCGTCACTCCCATGAATCTGACTGCGATGGAAACCCCGGCGCGGGTTACCGGCGAATCGGTGGAGTGGAATTTTTTCAGCGTACTGGGAATTTCGCCGCAGCGCGGGCGGACGTTTCTTGCGGAAGAGGACTCCCCGGACGCGGATCCGAGAGTAATCGTCACGCACGATTTCTGGCAGCGGCGCCTTGGAGGCGATGCCGGCGTCTTAGAGCGTTCCATTGTGCTCGATGCCAAACCGTACCGGATCGTCGGCGTGCTGCCGGCGGGATTCCAATCGCCGGCGCAGCTTGGCTCGAAAGACCCCATCGAATTCTACGTTCCCAGCGCTTTCTCGAAGGATCTGCTGGCCAGCCGCGGAGACCATGAGGTCAATGTGCTCGCGCGTTTGCGGCCGGGCGTCGGCGTAAAGAAGGCCCAGGCCGCTTTGAGCACGGTCTCATCGAATCTCGCGGCGCAGTATCGCGCCAATCGGGACACGCGCGCGGTCATCGCGCCGCTACGCGACGATCTGGTGCAGAACGTAAGGGAGTCGCTGCTGGCGTTGCTTGGCGCCTCGGGGCTGATCGTGCTGATTACGTGCGTCAACGTAGCCAACCTGCTTGTGGTGCGCGCGGTAGGAAGACGGCATGAGACCAGCGTTAGGATGGCTCTCGGCGCGGGCCGCTTGCGGATGATGTGGCAACTGGTGACGGAGAGCATACTGATCGCGGCGGCGGGCTGCGTTGCAGGAATTGCGCTGGGCCGCATGCTGATGGCAGTCCTGGTGGCCATGGCGCCGGCCGGCACGCCGCGCATTTCTAGCGTCACCATGGATTGGCAGGTGTTCGGACTTTCGGCCGCCATCGCCACCCTCACAGGCCTGATTTTCGGCATGGCTCCGGCGTGGCAAGCTTCGCAGGTGAAGCCGGTGGAGGCGCTGAAGTCCGCCGGGCGCGGCAGCGGCGCGAAATCGCAGGTGCGATGGCGCTCGGCGCTGACCGTGGCGGAGGTGGCTCTTTCGCTGGTTCTGCTAGTGGGCGCCGGGTTGCTGCTGCGCAGCTTCACTACCTTGATGGGCGTCGATCTGGGCTTCCAACCGGATCATGTGATCGCGATGAACGTGAACCTGCCGGCGCTGCGGTATCCCACGCCTCTGGCGCGGCTGCAGTTTTTCCAGCAGCTTGACGAGCGCGTGCGCGCGCTTCCCGGAGTGCAGGCGGATGCGTATGCCAACCGCATGCCCTTGCGCGGCGGATGGGGCTCGGGCATCGCACTCGACGGCAATCCGGACCTGCGGGCAACGCCGGATTTTCAGGCAGTGAGCCCGGGATACTTCGAGACCCTTGGCATTCCCCTGCTGCGCGGGCGTTCCTTGACCGCGCAGGACGGCAACGGACAGATGCCCGTGGCTGTGGTGAACCAGGAATTTGCGCGCGAAATGCTGCATGGGGGAGACCCCATCGGCCACTTCATGCAGCGGGCTCCTACGGCTCCGAGAATCACCATCGTGGGCGTGGTCAACGACATCCGGCGCGCCGGAAAGACCGACAAGATCAATCCGGAGGTTTATCTCTGCGCCGCGCAGACCACGCTCTATCCGGTGAGCCTCGCCGATCTCGCGGTGCGCACCGCGGGCGATCCACGCCAACTGGTGAACGCGATTTCACGCCAGGTCTGGCAGATCGACAAGGACCAGCCCGTGACGAACGTGCGAACCATGGACGAGATTATCGATCTTTCGGTTTCGCAGCGCCGCTTCCAAACCTTGCTGCTGGCGGTGTTCGCGTCGGTGGCGGTGGGACTGGCGATCGTGGGGATTTACAGCGTCCTGGCGTTTTCGGTGAGCCAGCGGACTTCGGAGCTGGGCATTCGCATCGCATTGGGAGCCGCGCCGCGCAGCATTTTCGGACTGGTGCTGCGCCAGGCCGGAACGCTGATTGCCGCGGGCATGGCGATCGGCCTCGCTGGCGCGCTGGCGCTGACGCGCGTCTTGCAGGATCTGCTATTTCAAGTGAAGACCACGGATTGGCAGGCCTACGCGGGCGCCATCGCCCTGTTGAGCGCGGTGGCACTGGCCGCTGCATTCATACCGGCGCGGCGCGGAGCGCGCGTGAATCCAATTGTGGCGTTGAGAGATGAGTAAAGAGTGGGGCGGCCAATCCTGGCTGCAGCCGGCTTTCAGCCGGCGTTTGGACGGTTGCGAAAGATTCGCGCCTGGCACGAGAGAGCCGCCTGGCGGCCTGCAAGGCAAGATTGCCTGCCCCACAAGCTAGGGCTATGAGATTCGCGAATTCTGCCGGCGGATCGTCTTCTTCGCACGCTGAGAGCAACTGACGGACGACTTGCGCAAGGAGGCGCGCTTGCATCCGGACCTGCGCGCGCAAGCTGCATCGGCAACGGCTCGGCGCGAACGATGCCGGTTACGCCGCGCGTCGCCAGTTCGGCAATTCGGCCCGGTATCAGGACCAGGCTTCACAAGAAGGATCGCGGTATGGGCGGGGAGCGGTTCATGGCGGGAACGTTTCTGGCGGCAGGAACGGGAGTGTTCGCGAGAGAGGAGTGACGGCTAAAAGCCGGTGAGTGAGTTTGGGCATTCGGTAAAAGAATTGTGGCCAGGATTCCGGGCGGTAGGTTCCTGTTCGAGGGATCGCTGTCGCAACGGGAGAGTCACGCTGGTCACTCAACGCGGCTTGGGCGTCTGCGAAGTTCTTGCATGTGTTTCGTCAGGTTGCAATGCCCATGGCTCATGATTCGCCATGCCGCGATGGGCGCCGGAAGCCAGGTTTGTCGTCACGCGGCCAGGTGCCGGACGAACGCCGTTTCCCCCCCAAATAGAGTCTGCTGGCGGCGGTAGAATGGACTCGTGCACAATGAGTTCACGGCGATTGTCGAGCGAGACGGCGAATATCACATCGCGTATTGCGCCGAAGTGCCCGGGGCCAATGGTCAGGGGAAATCGCGCGAAGAATGCCTGGCGAACCTTCGCGAGGCGATTGCCCTCATCCTGGAGTACAGGCGCGAGGAGTCCTTGCGCGCCTTGCCTACTGACGCTCAGCAGGAACTCGTCGTAATCGGATGAGGCTTGAGGGACTCCTGCGGCATCTTCGCCGCCACGGCTGCGTGTTGCGCAGAGAAGGTAGAGAGCACGCACTTTGGGAGAACCCTCAGACGGGCCACGCGGAAGCCGTTCCTCGTCATGCTGAGATCGGCAACCTTCTCGCAAAGAGGATTTGCCGTAAGCTTACGATACCCGACCCGCCCGGATAGATCCAGTCGGCATTCCGGGACGCGCGTTAGACGGCCAAGTGGCTAACCATTTAAGGGGAAGGTGCAAGGAGCCGCGACACCTTCGGCATGAAGAGGCGCGCACTCAGACCGTGCATGGCTGTTCAACGGATTTCGCGTTCCATACAACGGCCCCACCGAAACGCCGTTGACTATAAGCGTGGCTGAGCATCGCGACCGACGGCGCCGCCCGGTCATCATCCGGAATATCCGGAATCAACAGCCGCCCGGCAGCGGGGGAACGGCGAGTCCGTGAAAATATTCGCCTGAGACATACTCGCCAGTCGCAACCTCGGCCTGCCCTCAGGATCGAGTCCATGAAGCTGTAAATCGCGGTGTCGGCTCCAATGCCAAGCGCCAAAGAGAGTACCGCCAGCGCGGTGAATGCGCGGTTGGCCATCGTCGTCCGAAAACGGCCTAGCGAAGATCTTGCGGCAGTTGTTCCCAGAATGTTCACGCCCACATGGCTCAACTATCCTCCTTCAGCAAAGTGAGCATTTCCGAATTGTTTTTGCGCCGTCGTCGCACTAGCGGAATCGCGTTCCTTCAGCGCAAGGTGATGGCGCATCTCCTCGTCCAGCTCCGCTTCAAACTGGCGGCGGCGCAAGTAATACTGGGGCCTTCGTAGGAATTCGCCGATCACGCCGGTTGAATCACTCGTGTGATGGCTCCCATCACCTTTTCGAATTCCGCCATTTCCGCCGCGAGCTGCTTCCGGCCCGCGGGCGTTAGCCGATAGAAGCGCGCGCGGCGGTTGTTCTCCGATTGCTTCCACTCCCCCACCAGCCAGCCTTTGATCAGCATGCGCTGCAGGGCGGGATAGAGCGATCCCTCCTCCACGTGCAGTATGTCCTCGGAAATCCGCTGGATGTGCTGGGCGATGCCGTATCCGTGCATCGGCCCCACCCGCATCAGGGTTTTGAGAATGAGCATGTATAGGGTGCCGGGGGGGATTTCGGTGCGGGCTTCCATAGGGAGACTATGCAATAGTGAGGCAATGGAAGGAAGAGGGAATACGGCTTTTTAGAGCAGGAGTTCGCAGCCCAAGGGGCCGCGCCACTTACCAGCAACTTACCACAAATAGTCTTTGGCGATTTCGCGTTTATCATAGCCGTCTAACACGTGCACCACTCTGATCTTCTTAACCGACACAGGCGAAAGCTGGCCGATCGGAATATAAATAATGGTGCGGCCGCTGCGCGCGGCGATGGTCTTGAAGATCGAGCGCGGCGGTTTGGCGGCTACGTAAACCACGTACTGGTAAATGGAATAGTCGATGGCCGCCAGCAGCAGGCGCTCGGATTTCGATTCGGCTAACTCGTATTCGGGGTCCTGCCAGACGTCGTACATGCGGCGCGGCGGCAGGCTCATCAGAAAGCCGCCGTACTCGGCGCGGCCAATGCCCGGTCCTACCAGGTTGTCGAAGGGAAACGTGGAGTAATACGCCATGTCCGATTCGTTCTGGTTCTCGCCCAGCCAGGTGGTCGTGTAGCGGTACCGGTTGTCGCGGTCCTCGTCGAAGATCACCACCACCGAGCCAACTTCGCCGTGGATCTTTTGGAATTGGCGGACGTAGATGCGGCGCTCATACCACTTGCGAATGGTCTCGCGCATGTCGATGCCGTCGAGAATGGACGTGGTGAACGGCTCCACGCGCACGCGCTCTTCCGAAAGCAGGCTCTTGCCCTTCTTCTTCAGATAGCGGCCGTAATCTTCGACCACCAGATCTTCGGGCGGATACGAACAGATGCTGGTTCCGTTCAACTGGCTGGCCCACTCGCCGGGAATCTGCTCCTTCTTGCGGGCTTTCAGACCATACGGGCGCAGACGCCGCTTACTGCCGGGCAGACGGCGGCGCAGACGGATCTTGCGCGTGTCCCGCCACATGGCTTCGCCGGAGATGCGCACCGTCGGCAGGTCGCTTTCCTGAGGTTGCGGCGGATAGCGGCCGGCGAATTCCCACACTTCCCAGGCGTAGTTGTCGCCGGCGATGCCGCGCGCGGCCACCGTCATATCGAACAGGCTCGCGGAAAGCTCGTTGCCGGCGAGCGCGAGGTTGCGGGAATAGCGCGCCAACAGGCGGCGCTGCCAGTGCACGATGCGCTCGCCGGAGTTGGCCTCGTGGTCTTTCTCGGCGCCGCGGAACATGGCTAATTGCGCGTGACGGCGGTCGATGGAGCCGGCGTCCTGCATGGATTCGCGGAATTGCTCGTAGCGCCATTCCAGCTGCGGGTATTCGGCGGCGATCTCGGCGAGCGATTCGGGATGCGGATTCAGCAACTCGATGCCATCGCGGCGCGTGCGCGCCAGAGGCTGCGCTTGCGGCTCCTCCATGGCGTCGAGCAGCGGGTCGAGCAGGTTCAGGGAAACCACGACGAAGACATTCGCGGAGGGGTCGGCGCCTTGCAACTTCCAGGCGATGCCAGCGGCGTGGCGCGCGAGCTCCGCGGAGCGCGGTTGCGGATAGACGCGGTAGGCTTCCACATAGCGATCGAGGCCGATGTGGCGGATGGCGTACGGGTCGGGGTAAGCGTCTTTCACATGCGGCCGCTCGGCCGCTTCGGGGTCGGCGAAAACAATCTCCGCGCCGATTTCGAGGCCCGTGCGGATGGCTTCGGTGAAGGGATCGGCCGGCTCCACCAGCACGTAAACGGCTTCGGAGTTTTCGTTTTTGGAATCGTCGGGATAGAAGATCAGCGACATGGCGGGCAGACGCGCCACGGCGCGCATCCAGGCCGGTTGCAGCGTGGCGGGCAGCTCAAGCGCGACGGTTTGCGGACGCTCGCGCAAGATCGCCTGGCGCACTTCGAGGGCGAATTCCATCCGGCCGGGCGCCACCGGAAAATAGATGAACCGGCCTCGCCGCAAACTGCCGGCGTCAGGTAACGGAGGTGCGGTCCCGGCGGACATAACGGAGCGCCTCTTCTCCCAATACCTGCCTCACTGAAAGCTCCAGCGAGCCGGTTTCGTGCGCACGCCCGGTGGCCAGGCTCTTCAATTTGATGGCGAAACGCGCCACATTGATGCCGTCGCGCACGGTATAACGCTCGTCGGCGGCGTGCGCGAGCTGCAGGAAATCGGTGACATAGGTCAGAATGCGTTCTTCCGCGAACGGCAAATTCTCTTTGAGGATCTGGTATTCCTCGTCGCGCTCGGGAAAATCGATGAAGATCTGCGGCTGCAGGCGCGAGTGGATATACTCGGGCAGCTCGAAGGTGGAAGCATCGTCGTTCATGGTAGCGACCAGGCGGAAATTCGGATGCGCCTTGATCTTGATGCCCGCCACGATGGATTCGACGTAGCGGCGGTTATCGAGCAGCGGCGCAAGGCTGGCCCAGCTCTTCTCGCTCATGCGGTTGCCCTCGTCCAAAATGGCGATGCCGCCGCGGATCATGGCGGTCACCAGGGGAGAAGCGACATAGCGCAGGTTGCCCGCGCCCTCGATGACCGGCGTCACCAGCAGATCTTCCGGCCGGGTGTCGAGCGTGGCTTGCAGGATGTAGACCTCGCGCCCCATGCGCCGCGCGCCGGCGTAGGCCAGCGTGGTTTTCCCAACGCCGGGTTTGCCCAGCAGGCGCGGATTCATGGGCAGATCCTGCTCGTTGACCACCATCCACGCGGCGAGCAACTGCCGCATCAGCTCGTCCTGTCCCACCCACTGGATGGTCAGCTCGTCGGGGTGAGCGAGATGCAGCGTGACGCCATCGATTTCAACGGTCATTGGTATCGGTAATCTTCAGTAGTCTTCACTCACAACGCGGCGAGCGGAGAGAGACAAACAGCCGGGCTTCCGGCACGCCCGGATCGGCCGCGTTCGGTCTCCGCTGCAATTCCTTGCCCGCGCGGTGAATCCTAATTATAGGTTGTTCAGGACGAGTTGGTGGACCTTGATCAGCAAATCGATTTCCTGGCGCGGGACTTCGAGGGCGGCGGCGATTCGGTCGGAAGAGTCGCCGTTGCGGTGCAGGCGTAGCGCCTGCGACCGCCGCGTGACATTCATGCTGGGCCTGGAGGTTCCCGGCAATATCTCAACCGGCGGCTGCAATCTTGCGGACTGCAGCTCCGACGCGATGACGGCGTACTGCGATTGCGCGGCCTCAATGGCGGCAGCGCACTCTTCGCGAACGGACTTCATGGTTAATTGGGCCGCGTGGCACAGCTTTTGCGCGCCATACAGCGCGTACAGGCTTACGGCCAGGGCGGCCATCGCCAGCGCGGTAACCAGCGCGGCAAGCGCAAGAATCATCGCAGACTCCTGAGAGTGGGGTGTAGTGACAGACCGGGAGGTCTGTCGGACAGCGCGGCAAGCGCGAGAATCATCGCAGACTCCTGATCCGCTCCTGGCGGCTCGCGATTTCGAGGATGCGCACGCCGTAGTTGCCGTCCACAACCACAACTTCGCCGCGCGCAATCAGGCACTGGTTGACCAGCACTTCCACGGGCTCGTTCACGCTACGGTTCAACTCCACGATGGAGCCGGTGGTCAGTTTGATGACGTCCTTCATGGGAAGCTGCGTCCGGCCGAAGGAGATGCTCACCGGCAGATCCACGTCCAGCAGCAGATTCATGGTCCGCGACCGGGCGGGCAAGGTTGCGGTCCCCGTGTCCGCGGGGTTTACCGTCGCCAGCTCGCCCGGCCGCTCCTCCACGCGCTGCGGCGTGGCGACGACTTCGAGAAGCCTGGGACTGAACGCAACCAGCAGCGGAGCGAGTGGCGCGTCAGCGAATGAGAGCGAGACACGCGCCCACTCTTCGATGCCGGCATCGGGGGCGCGCTCCGCTCCGCCTTCGCAGGTCACCTCGCGGCCCAACACCGAGCCAATGGCGCGCGCCACGGGCGAAAGAGCCTGGCCGAGGATTTCCAGCCACGTGTTCCTGGCTTCGTCAATCTCCACCGTATCGAGGCCGGCGGCCTTGAGCGTCACCGTGCCCGCTTGTTCCCAAGCGGTACGCGGCGCACCCACCCAAATCTTCATCTCCGGCGCGAATTGCAGCGGCTGTTCCCACCACAGCATCTGGTCTTGCGGATCGGCCACAACGTCGGCGACGGTTCCGCTGGCGGCTTGCCACTTCGCCTCGGGACGCTGCTCAGCCATCGATTCGAGCACCTGCGCCAGGCTCTCGGCGAACTGGTCGAGCAATGCGCGCACCGGTTCAACGGCGTCCAGCTTCTCGTTCACGCGGTCACCAACCCATGCTGCGTGGGCCACTGGACGGCCAGCTTGCCGCGCAGCCGCAGGATGGCCTGCGATTTCAATTGCGAGATCCGCGATTCATGCAGATGGACCACCTGTGCGATCTCGCGCAGCGTCAATTCCTCTTTGTAATAAAGGCTGAGCACGGTGCGCTCCATTTCCGGGATTTCGTCGATGCTTTCCGCGAGCAGCCGCTCCAGCTCGGAACGCTCGAGCAATGTCGAGGGAAGATTGTCGGTAGTGTCCGGGATGTAATTCAGAAGATCCTGGCCCTGTTCGCCTCCCGCGCACTCCAGGCTGGCGATGTTGAGGCCGCGGATTTCCACCAGCCACTCGTGATACTCTTCGAGCGGGATTTCGAGCTGCGCGGCCACTTCGTCCTCGGCCGGCGCGCGCTTGAGCCGCTGTTCCGCGGCCGATATGGCTTTCTCGATCTGCTTGGACCGGTGGCGCTTTTGCCGCGGCGCCCAGTCGAGCCCGCGGAGGCTGTCCAGAATCGCGCCGCGGATCTTGTACTCGGCGTAGGTTCTGAGCTTCACGTTCTGGGTGGGGTCGAATTTGTCGATGGCCGAGATGAGGCCAACCACGCCGGTGGAAACCAGATCGTCAAGGCTGATATTTTCCGGCAAGCGTTCGTGGATGCGGCGCGCGATCAGGCGCACTTGCGGCAGGTGCTCGAGAATGAGCCGCTCGCGTTCGTCTTGATCGATGGTTTCTGAAACCGCTAATGAGTACATAAGCTTTCCTCAATTCACGCGGGTCTGGCTAGGCCACGGCCCGGCTTCTCAATCCCTGGCCGGAGAGAATCAGGCTGGTGAGCCGCCCGGGAGTGACTTCTTCCAGGTCTTCGGGAATGCGCTGTCCCGTGGCAAAGAACGAGAGCGGCATACCCGTGCGCACCGCTTCGTTGAAAATCGGGCCGAACGAGGAAGTCTCGTCCAGCTTGGTGAACACCAGCCGCTGCGGCTTGAAGACCTGATAGGCGTCCACCATTCGCGCCATGTCGGCCGGTTTGACCGAAGCCGCCAGCGCCAGTTGCGTATCGATATCGGGGCGCGTCGATAGAAAGCGCGCCAGAGTGGAGGAATCGCTGATCTCGGTGAACCCAAGCCCCGGCGTATCGATCAGGATCAGGTCTTTGCTGCGGTTCTCTTCGATGCTCTGGGCCAGCGCCGATACGGTTTCGAGCACCTGAAAGCCGACGCCGAGAATGCCGGCATAGGACCGCAATTGCTCGGCGGCCGCGATGCGATGGTTATCCATCGAAATCATAAGCACCGGACGGCGGCAAGCCAGGCCGTAATTGACGGCCAGCTTGACCAGCGTAGTGGTTTTGCCGGCTCCGGGAGGCCCCACCAGAGCCGTAATGCGAGCGCCCGATTCGGTTCGGCCCAGGGCCGGCTTAACGGTGAAGCGCGATGCCAATTCCTGAACCAAGGCTTGCTGATAGGCGCCTGAATCGCGCGCTTGGTTGAGCTGGGCGACTTTCGAACGCGCGCCGCCGCTCGAGCGGGATTCCGCGCTCTGCACGATTTCGCGCGCCAGGTCGGGATCGATTTCGTTGGCGGTCAGAACCGCGTAGGCGTCGGATAGATCGGGCGCGCCGCTCAACCACTGTGGCGGCGCGAAGGCCGTGCGCGTGATGGCGCGGCGCATGCCTTCGAGTTCCTTCTTCAACTCGGCGACGTCATGGGAGAGGCTGTCGCGGGGCGTTGTTGCGGCGGCCGTCGCAGTTGCGTGCGGACCATCCGACGTGAGCGCGAAAACCACTTCGTATTCGCCCAGATGGCGCGCGTCGGGGGCGGCCTTGCGGCTTTCCACCAGCATCGCCTCGGGACCGAGTTCTTCGCGCGCCTCGGCGATGGCGCTTTCCACGGACCGGGAGTAGTAGGATTTGATTTTCATCGGCGCAATCTGTCAGCCGTGTGATCCATCGGCAGATGCGCGGTTTTCTTTAGTTATTTAGTCCCCCGTGGCGCACGCACTCATGCGTGCAGCGTTCACAATCGTGTGAACGCGCTTCGGTTCGGGCGAGATTGACACCCTGAAGATGCTGACTTTCGCTTAATGCTTTCCGATGTGGCCGTCCCGTCGCACGCCTGAGCTTTGCGTAATGGCCACCCACGGCATACGCAGATGCTAAGAATAGACAAGCGATTTATTTTCAATCACTTGCCTCGATTGTCAAACACCAATAAAGACGTCGCGCCCGGCTATTTCATTGACTCCGGATAGAGGCGGAGGTACGGTAAAGCCTTGGAGGGTTCCCATGACAATCACCGTTGACCTCAAGCCAGAGGTTCAGGCAGAACTCGCCCGTCAGGCTGCTTTGCTTGGGAAGCCGGTTGAGGCCCATGCCGCGACGGTACTTGAAGAGTCTGTCGGTCTTCCGCCCGCGCATCCAGTTCCGATCGCCAAGAATATGGTCGAACTCTTCGCTCCCTTGCGCGGCCTCGATATCGATTTTGATCGTGACAAAGACCCCGGCCGGGATATCGAATTGTGAAGGGTTACTTAGTTGACACCAACATTCCCTCCGAACTCACCCGCGAAACACCGGATGCCCGCGTAGCAGCTTTTCTCGAGAACGCGGGGAGAGAGAGCGTCTTCCTCAGCGCGATGACCGTTGGGGAAATCTGCAAAGGCATCGACATGCTTCCGGCGAGCCAGAAGCGGAACGCGCTACAAGACTGGCTCGACATGGATGTGCGTTCGTGGTTCGCCGGGCGGATCCTCCCTGTCACCGAGTCCATCGCTGAACGCTGGGGCCACTTAGCTGCGGCCGCGAAACGAAAAGGAGTCACGTTGGCGGTGGTGGACGGTGTCCTCGCCGCCACGGCCCTTGAACACGGCCTTACGCTCGTGACCCGCAACGTGAGGGACTTCGCCGTTCCCGGCGTCGTTCTTCTCAATCCTTGGGATGCGGTATGAATGCCCCGCTGAGGCAGGAGCCGAGTGCAGCTAAAGGAATCAGTGATTTAGTTTCAACGTCTTAAGCCTATTATTAAACACAAAGGACGTAATGTGCCGCTAAATTGTTGACACCGGAGTTGTGGCCATAATAGGGTAGGGTTGGTCAAGAGACTCTTTCGAAAGGACACACCAGTGGTAATTGATCTGGAACCGGAACAGCAGCGTGTGGTCGACCTGGCGATTCAGTCGGGCGCGTTTCATAACTCGAATGAAGTGATCGCCACGGCTCTGTCGATGCTGGCCGAGGAAATCGAAGATGGGGCAATCTCGGAAGCGCGAAGCCATGAGCCGCGCTTCACGCTAGCCGAGGTGGAAGCGGAATTGCGCGCACTCGGCAAACTAGAGTGACGGAATACCTCGTTACCTTCGCGGCCGCCGCCAAAAAGGAGTTGAAGGATTTGCCGTCCGATGCCATAGGCCGGGTGCTTCCCAAAATTCGCGAACTGGCTGGAGCCCCCCGTCCCGCCGGCTGCAAGAAGCTGCATGGCTATAAGGACCGCTGGCGGATTCGCGTGGGAAACTACCGCGTCGTCTACGCGATTGATGACGGACGAAGGAGCGTGGACATAACACGCGTCGCTCACCGCAAGGACGCGTATGAATGATGCCTGCACACACGTGGGTCCCTTTCTGCCGACCACGATCTCGCCAAACCTATCCTCCCGGCGCTCATCGCCGGCGCCGGGGATCGGGCGGCGCTACGCTTCCTCGAATTCTTCACCGTCAACACTCGCCGACACCGGCCCAGTTAATTGTCCGATCTTGATCGGACACATCGGGCTTCTAGCCGCTTTGTTTGAAAGAGTTATTTTACCCGTCGCCGTGAAGTCCGAGTTGGCCGACCCTGGTGCGGGCGTGGGTCGCGGTGAGGCCGGCGGTGCCGTAAGATTTGGAAAGGTAGCTGTGACAATCACCCTTGACATCACACCCGAGGTGCAAGCCGCACTTGCACGCCAAGCCGCCGCCCACGGTCCGCGCTGGAACACGATCTAACGGCCGTGAAGCGGAACCTGAAAAACTTCCGGGGCCAAACGGCGTTACAATCATAGGGACCGGCCCGGCGAATCCCAGCTGGAAATGACTTCTATGGAACGCGCCAACATCACCGAACCAACGATCCTGCTGAACCTCAAGCAGCTTTACCGACCTGGCATGTCGGGTAATCAATTGTACGACACGACGCGCGGAGTCTGGAAAGTCAGCAGGGAGCGAGCGTCGCGAGCGGCTTTTGCGGCCGCTGTTGTTGACGGGAAGATCCTGCAAATTTATACGATACAAGAGTGGTACCCGGCTAACACGGGACCCCCGTACCTCTCTGGCCGGCAGGATCAATCTGAGCCGCGGTATGCGAAACGCTTCGAGTTTACAGGTCGCGATGCGCCTTCTGAGATTAAGGATAAGTATTTAGGCCTGTCCGTTGAGCACCTCATGGGCGGGCAGAACCCAGTCCGGTACCTTAACTGTTGATATGTGTCGCCTTCTGGCTATCTCACCCATACCGGAAAGCGGGAAGCGGGGCTTTCTGTGGACGATACAGGCCGTGAGTCGAGCTAGGGGCGGAAGCCCGTACGATGAGGGAGTGCATGAACGTACGACGGGGCATGTTGCTTAGGCTGTGGATCGTTCCCGTCTTGATTGGCCTGCTCCTGACGAGCAGTGCTGCTCGTGCTCAAGGTCTCACGGGGATTTGGCAATACTTTGGGTCCGATCCGCCAGGACCCGCCCCCGATGCGACATTCAAGGTCGTGCAGAGCGCCGTCTTGGGGAACGGCGGCTACCCCTTATCCGGTGAATGGGATTCCAGCTGCGGTAGTGCACCGCTCACCGGAACGTTGACTTATCCCTTATCCGTCTTTGGATTCGAGGTGATCCTATCGGTCCCCGACAATGGCTGCGGGCAGACGGTCAGTTTGGCGGCAAATGCGTTGGGGGGAGTGGGATATCAGGGACCGACCATGGATTGCATTCCTCCCCGGGTCGCTAACGGCGGACTGCGGTAGTCCGTGGCTCGCAAAGCTGGTGCCTTCAGTCCCGATTTCATTGAGTACGAACTCCTTGAATTTCACTTATCAGATCGGCAGTGGGACAGAACCGCCAGCACAAGGATTTACGCTGTCGAGCAGTTCGCCGTTGGCTTTTTCAGCCGCAACAACAGGGGGAAGTTGGCTCTCCGTAGCCACCACTCAAAAAGCTACTCCAGCCACGTTTTCCGTCTTAGTAAATCCTGCCGGCTTCGCTCCGGGAACCTATACTGGTTCGATTGTGCTAACCGAGCCGATTGTGAACAGTCAACAAACGATCCCGGCGACGCTTACGATCACTGTCGTGCCGATCACCATGACCAACGGTGCCAGCTTCGCAACACAGATCTCGCCCGGATCGATTGTGGCGCTCTTCGGCGAAGGCATTGCTACAACGACATCTTCTGGGTTCCCCCTGCCTCTTCCGACTTCGTCGAATGGAACCTCAGCGACCATAAACGGGATACTCTGTCCGTTGATTTATGTTTCAGCCAGCCAAATCAACCTGCAGGCCCCCATGGAAATCCAGCCGGGGCCAGCAACTGTGGTCGTGAACAACAACGGCCAGTTTTTCTCGACGACGGTTCAGGTCCTTACTGCCTCGCCCGGAGTCTTCACGACGGACTACTACGCGAACGGAGGCTTGGCAATTCTCCAAGACAGCGCGACCGGGACCATCCTCAATGAGAGTAACCGAGCATCTCCGGGCCAAAACGTGACGATGTACTTCACCGGCATCGGGCCGATCACGAACAATCCGGGAACCGGGAAGGGGGCTCAGCTCAACCCGTTGTCGCAATCGACATCTGCCGTCAACGTCACGGTCAGTGGAATCTCCGTGCAGCCTTCCTTCACCGGTCTTACACCGGGCTTCGTTGGCTTGGGACAGGTTAATTTCCAACTACCCGCGAACACTCCATCAGGGAATACCATTCCGGCAGTTCTCACGATCAACGGCGTGAGCAGCAAGACGGTCCAGATCAGCGTGAACTGACCAGTTCTCACCGCTCCGGTAGATGGCGCAATGCCAGAATCGTGACATCTGGCCCTGCAACCTGGTGTCTTCCGTTTAGGCAACAAAAATACCTTGGTTGCCACGCCAGCAGCGCTTTCGTGCGGTATCGGCCCCACTACCGCGCCTTTCGAAGCACTTCCTTGCGCCAGTCGTAATAGTCACCCACCGGTTCCAAGTACAACACTTCTGTAATCTTCCATTCGCGCTTTGTGCGCTTGCGGCCATACTGCTCCGCCCTCTCTTGTTGCTGTTCAATGAGCTTGGGATCTTTCGAAGAATTTACCACGCGATAATTTCCGACATGCTGCCACTCGCCAACGTCCAACTTGATGAAAGTGTGAACAGCGTACCCCCCTCGCCTAAACTCCTCTGCGGATGATTCTATAATCGGTCCAGTTCCCGGCAGAACGATTTCGGGAGCATCGGGGTTAAGATCGTAGCGGAAACACCCCGCCGCGACTTTTCCGCTGCCATCGAGCGGCAAGTATCGTTCTTCGATGTCTTCGATGGCGATATTCTCGCGTCTATAACACTTTCCGAGTTCAAACACTTTGGCATTCTCCCTTCCGATCAGATGATCGATTGCGCGCCGTTATCACCGCGTATCTATATTCCTCCCTCGCGAATCCGAATTCAACCCTCGGCTGCGCTCGACTCTCAGCTTGGGCTTAAATCGGAAAGCAGTGCTTGCAGGGTTGGGGGCCTCTGCGAAACTCTCTGACACACCACGTTTCAAGTGCCGCACGATCCGGGCTGCAAACCTTTGTGCTGACCGCTCTTGGATTCGTGTGGTTCTTTCCCGACTGCCTAATGCAGCGCAAGCCTTCCCCCCGGTGGATCAGCAAGTAGTTGCCTCGGCCTCTGTCATTGACCACAAAGCCTGACGGGTTCCGTGCTAGCCACTCGCCGTATTCCTCGTCCTGATTGTCCTTGAACTGGACGACGGCGCTCTGACTGGGATTCATTGACGCGCTCTCAGGCATCAAGAGTATCACCATTTTTGCGGCGTCGTGGGTTCAGCGTCCAGTAAAGGGTCGCGCGGCACATGTTTAGGAGGTGCGCTAGGTACTGCCGGGAGTGGGAACACCGAGCGCGTTTGAGCGCGGCGATCTGCAGTGCGGTCGTCTGGTCGTCGGTGCTGGTGCGTGCGTAGCCGTATTTCATACGCTCCATACTGTTGGCCCCCCTATTGCAGATTCCCCAGCGACTGCACCCGCTGCCCCGACGGTATCTCGTTATGCGCCAAAAACATCAGATTAGGCATAGTAGGCTCCACGATCTGTCTTAAGTAATAGCGCGCTCCCGAGGACGTCACCACCGCCACCGGCGTCTCCGCAGACGCAATCCGCGCCGAAATCCGATTCAGGATGTCGCGAATGGCCTGCGGCG
>PLDF01000076.1 GCA_003135055.1 Bryobacterales bacterium
CGGGGCAACCATCCGCCGAGTCACATCGAGGTTTTCAAAGTGTCGCGCCGGCAGATACGGCAGATGCCGGCGGGGAAATCGCTGCGCATCACTTCCGCAGCGCGCTTCCGCGTGACGTGGACGCCGGACAACTGGCAAACCACGAATTCGCTCGACAGCACGCAGCTCGGCTACGCCGGTTCCTACGCTGACCTGCCGACCACGCCGGAGCAAACCGGGACGCTTTCCTTTACTCTGTTCTGGCCGGACGAGAACAGGTGGGAGGGCCGGAATTTCGAAGTCGCCCTCGAGCCACCTTCCTGAGACGGCTCGCTCGTTTGCGTCATCCAATCAACGGGGCGAGAATCAGGACTGACCGTCCGTCCGGTTGTCCGCACCGCCCCCAAAGGTACGAAACCCAGGAGGAGAGACGAGAATCATGAACGAGCTCGACCAGTTGTCGATCAACGCCCTGCGGTTTCTTGCCGTCGATGCAGTGGAAAAGGCCAACAGCGGCCATCCCGGAGCGCCGCTGGGCGACGCGCCGATTGCGTATCTGCTCTTTCACAAATACATGCGGCACAATCCGAAGCACTCGAAGTGGACGAATCGCGACCGCTTCGTGCTCTCGAACGGACATGCGTCGGCTATGCTCTACGGCGTACTGCATCTGACCGGATACGACCTGTCGATTGAGGATTTGAAACAGTTCCGGCAATGGGGATCGAAGACGCCGGGACATCCGGAATATGGCGACACTGACGGCGTGGAGGTCACAACCGGGCCGCTGGGTCAGGGTTTCGCGATGGCCGTGGGGATGGCGATGGCGGAGAGGCATCTTGCGGCGGTCTACAATCGGCCGGGCTTCGACATTGTCGATCATTACACCTATGGACTTTGCGGCGACGGCGACCTGATGGAGGGAATCTCGCACGAGGCGGCGTCGCTGGCGGGCACGCTGGGACTGGGCAAGCTGATCTTTCTGTACGACGACAATCTGATTTCGCTGGATGGGCCGACGGAGCTTTCGTTTACCGAGGACGTGCTGAAGCGATTCGAGGCGTATCACTCGCATGTGCAGATTGTGGAGGACGGCAATGACCTGGAAGGAATTGCGAAGGCGATTGAAGCGGCGCAGGGGGTGAAGGACAAACCTTCGCTGATCGCGGTGCGGACGGTGATTGGCTATGGCAGTCCGAAAGCCGGAACCAACAAGGCGCATGGCGAGGCGCTGGGCGCGGAGGCGGTGAAGCAGACGAAGAAAAACCTTGGCTGGCCCGAGGACAAGACGTTCTACGTTCCGGAGGATGCGGCGAAGAACTGGCTGCAGGCAGTGGATCGCGGGGCAAAGGTCGAATCGGACTGGAATGCCCTTTTCGCGAGCTACAGGAAGGCGTTTCCGGAGGAGGCTGCGGAGTTCGAACGCGTGCAGGAGGGTCGCCTGAAAGACGGGTGGGAGCAGAGCCTGCCGCGGTTCCCCGCGGACGGGAAGCCGGTTGCGACCCGAACCGCGGGCAACACGGTAATGAATGCCATCGTGAAATACGTGCCAGAGTTGCTGGGCGGGGCGGCGGATCTTTCGACATCGACGAAGACGGTGATCAAGGACAGCGCGAATTTCCACATCGATCCCAAAGGGGACAACATCTATTTCGGAGTGCGCGAATTCGGAATGTGCGCCATAGTGAACGGCATGGCCGCGCACGGCGGCATTATTCCCTATGGCTCGACGTTTTTTTGCTTTTCGGATTACGCCAAACCGGCGCTCCGCATGGCCGCGCTGATGCAGGTACATTCCATCTTCGTTTTCACTCACGACTCCATCGGGCTGGGCGAAGACGGTCCCACGCATCAACCAATCGAGCAACTGACTATGCTGCGCGCGGTGCCGCATCTGACGGATTTTCGTCCGGCGGACGCGAACGNNCGTGGGGTTTGGCGCTGGAGCGCAAGGGGGCGTCGTTCATGGCGTTGTCGCGCCAGGACCTGCCGCTGCTCGATCCGGTTCAACAGCGGGTCTTCGAAGGCGTGCGCCGCGGGGCTTACGTCGTGGAGCAGGGAAGCGATTCGCCCGATCTGCTGATTGTGGGTACGGGAGCGGAATTATGGCCCGCGGTGCAGGCCGCCGAGCAACTGAAGAAGGACGGCATTATCGCCCGGGTGGTTTCAATGCCGAGCACGCACATCTTCGATGAGCAATCGGACAGCTACAAGGCGTCAATCTTCCCCGATCACCTGCCTAAGCTGGCGATTGAGGCGGGCGCGACGCTGGGATGGTGGAAGTACGTGGGNNGTGACGTGATCGGGCTGGATCGCTTCGGCGCTTCGGCTCCGGGAGCGATTGCACTGGAGAAACTGGGATTCGGCACGGACAACGTGGTGGCCCGGGCGAAGGCGCTGGTCGAGCGCGCGCGCAAGGCCGAGCCGGCGCTGGCGGAGAAATAACCATGAAACTGGCGATTGCGGCAGATCACGCTGGTTTTCTTCTCAAGGGAGAAGTTCGGGGTTATCTGGAGCAGCTCGGGCACGAGGTGATTGACCTGGGCGCATTCAACGCCGAACCTTCGGACTATCCGGATTTTGCCGAGGCGGTGGGCCGGGCGCTGCAGGCGGGCCGCGCCGAACGCGGCATTCTGA
>PLDF01000394.1 GCA_003135055.1 Bryobacterales bacterium
AACTGCCGTTTTTAGGTTCAAAGGATCGGAGCCGGAGCCGCTGGATTTTCTGAGTTACTTCCGGATAGGCGACAAACCGCCCGCAGCCTTGTCAATGAGCGCGTTGCCCTGAAGTCAACGACTGAGATCGAAGTATGCGCATTGCCGTTCACGGCATGCGTATCCTGTGCTTGCAGCTACGCCAAAGGTAACCCACCCAGAGGATGGTTGCGGCAAGCCACATCGCCATAGCGAGCCCCAACCTGTTGCTCAGACCAGTCTGCCAGCCAGGCAGAAATAGATGGAATACAAACACAATTGGCAGGAGAGCGAAGAAGATGCTTGAAATCATCGCAGTTGTTCGCCTGCTTAGACGGGCGACATACTGAAACCAGAAAAGGCCTGCGACACACCAGAAGAGCGCCAGCTGCCAGGGATTGTTTAGAAACGCGGTCCAAACCACCCGCCCATTTCCGTAGACGGTCATTAGTGGCGCGCAAGTGAAAAAGAGAGCTACTCCAAAGACCACGCGACGCCGGAAGAATTCTTTGCGAGCCCACTGTAAGTCGCACTTTTCTCTTTCCGCCTCCGCTGCAACCGGCGCTGTCCTGTGCAACTGTTCGAGAGGCATCGCAGCCCTTCGCGCGATTCGCTCAAAGTCCGGGTTCTCCCGGAAATATATCTCCACCAACTGCTTCGTATCCTCGCTGGCCTCACCAGAAAAATAGACCGGCAGCAAATCGGTCATCACTTCGCGTGTGATATTCATCGCTTTTCTCCCGAAACTTCTAATTCTTCGCGGATCGGATTTCGAACCCCATCAGCCTCGCCCGCGCGCGGTGCACTTTCACCCTGGCCGCTGCCAGCGTGATGTTCAGCGCAGCAGCGATCTCTCCATATGGCATGTCATCGAGCGCGCGCATCAGCAGCGCGGCGCGATCGGTCTCCTGCAGTTTCTGCAGCTCTGCTAACACCGTCTCCAATTCCTGCCTGTGTTCCAGGCGTTTGTGCACGCTAGCTCCTGGGTCCGTGCGCTTTTCGTCCAGCCCCGCTCTTCGCCAGCCTTGCCGCTGCAAGTCGCGGTGAACATTCCTTGCAACTGCGAAGAGATAGCTCTTCACCGTGAGTTCCCGAATGCGACCGCGCGTCGACCAAACGCGCAGGAAAGTCTCTGAGGTGATATCGTCCGCCAGCGCGCGGTCGCCACACAGAAACAGCGCAAATCGCCGCACCGCTGGCGCGTATTTCTCGTAAAGACTCTGGAAGTCCACCATCCCAATTGTCACAGAGAGTACGCACGAAGAGGCCAGATGTTACACCGGTTCCGAGCTGTTTCGTTCTCCGCATTCAGGTCAGAACAAACATCGAGACTCTGCATTAGGATTTACCAAACCGTCCGCAAATAGTGCTCGCGTATCTTGTCGTCCGCTGAAATCAGCCACGCAAATCCATTCACCTGGGCATTCGCCACAATCAGCCGGTAAAACGGATAGCGCGTCCACTTCTCATCCAGCGCCGCGCTGGCAATGGTTGAAAAAGCAAGGCGTACAGGCGCACGTTGACCTCGTGTTCAATCTTCTCTGGCGATCTGTCGGCAATGAGAGGCGAATCACAATCTCAGCGTGAAAGCCCGGCCGGCCCTGCTTCGCCTGATCCTTCACCCGCGTCAACACCAGCGCCAGTGGGTAAACCGCCTGTAGAAATGTCCCGTCAATCGAGTTCAGGTCTGCGCTGATCTTCCCCTCATAACGCACGCCAATGCCGTTAAGCGATATGGTGACGGCGCTGCCGATTCGCGCAACCGAGCTTGCGGTCACCCACAGCGGACCTGGTCCGTACAGTGAAAGGTCGCAGTCAGCCCGTCCGCAGTGTCGACGATTTTGAATGCAACATGCAGTTTCTCCGGCCCGGGATCAAGAATTCCCACCCAAGTCCCATCGATGTCCGACGACGGGGCAGGCTTGGGCGCAGGCACCACCGCCAGCTCTTCCCGAACGCGCTTGAAGGTTAATGCCAGCGGCTGGCCTTGCGTCCATGTGCCGTCAATCGCCGATGCATCCTTGTTCACCGTGCCGTCATAAGTCCCGTGAACAGCGTCGATCACGAGGCTGAGCTTCGTATCCTTCAGCGTGACAGATGTCACAGGTATGTCATTCACGCCCTGATCCAGGCTGTCGATGGTAGCAGTAAGACTGCCGTCCTTGGTCGCAATGATGTGCAGCGCAAGCCGCAGCTCAGTCCCACCCGCGTTCAGCGTGCCCAGCCAATTGCCAGCCAGACTGTTCCCACTGGCGGTCGCCTGCGCGTCGCAGCGCGCCGAAAGTGCCAAGGCCATCACAGCCACGATCATGAAAATTCTGATGATTGCGTTCTTCATTTTCCTCCTTGCCTGAATCGTCCCAATTGTCACAGAGAGTACGCGCGAAGAGGCCAGATGTTACACCGGTTCCGAGCTGTTTCGTTCTCCGCACTCAGGTCAGAACAAACCTGGAGCAGCCGGGAGGTGGGGTTTTGGACGAGCTCAACAAGCGCGTAGTCGCCGAGTCGCTCATCGAAAAATCGCGTTCTGGCCGGATGACGCGCCACTCGGCGAATAGGCTGGAGTCAGTCGCTCGAACCGGCTCCCTTCCGTGAAACGCCGTTCATTTTCGCGGAAGGGGTATGCCTAGCCTCCGGCGTACGAGCGTACGAACCGCGCCCGTCCAGTGGCCGCATCCGCGCACTATACTTGAGATATGACATTCAGGGTCATTCTGGAACATGATCCCGAGACCGGCGACTACTCGGCCGTGTGCCCAGAACTCCCCGGGTGCGCCTCTGCCGGCGAGACCGAGGCTGAGGCCGGCGCGAATATCCGAGAGGCCATAGAACTTTACCTGACGCCGGGAAAGATCGATTTGCCTGAAGATGCGAAGCTCTTCGAGGTCACGGTTGGGTGAACGCGGGACACCAAGGCTCACTTCAGACCAGGTGATCGGAATTCTTCGCCATCACGGCTTTCAGTGGATAGGCGCTTCCGGGAGCCACCAGAAGTGGAGGCATCCACTCGCCGGAAAGCAGGTGATCGTTGCCCACCACCGTGGCCGCATGCTTCCGCTAGGAACCATGAGGGCGATTATCGCGGGCAGCGGAATCCCGGCTTCGGAATGGTTGAAATGAGCGGCCCGCCGACTGGAGAATTCGATCACTCCCGTGAAACGCCGATCACGTCGCTTGCAAAGCGGGAGGTCCTTGCCAACAGGTGCCATTTAAGGAGGTGTTGAGATGACGAATAAAAGGAAAGGTAAGGTTGGTTCATCTTTCGATGCGTTTCTGGCCGAGCAGGGCGTCCTGGAAGAGTGCGAGGAACAAGCCGTCAAACAGATCCTCGCCGATCAGATCAAAGCCGCCATGGAGAAGGATCGCCTCACCAAGGCGGCAATGGCCGTCCGTATGCAAACCAGCCGTAGAGCGCTCGATCGTTTGCTCGATCCTGCCAACACGAGTGTTACATTGCACACTCTGCAACGCGCTGCTGTAGCTATCGGCCGTCAACTCCGGCTGGAACTTATCTGAACCGGCCGAGACGAGTGCCTCTGATTAGCCTAAAAGGACCGCCCGCCAAAACCTCGACGGCGAAGCTGTTTTCGAGCTGCTCGGAAGCTCCCGAGCGCCGTGAACTGCGAACGCCGGGTGGTCTTCCGGAGAGTGAGCGTAGACGGCGAACGCGTCGCAGATCGTATACATCCGTGAGACGCCGGTCAAAGAAATTACTCCGCCGGAAGTCCTCTTGTCGCCGCTAACGCGGCCGTTGCCGCCGCGTGCCATGCGGCGCCGCAAGAGCCCAAGAGGTCCAGCTCTGGGAGTTGGCGGCCGAACACTGTTCACTTAACGCCTCCGATTCGAAGCGCGTTCGCACGAGCGACAGACGATCCCTGNNGCTGCACGCATGAGTGCGTGCGCCACGATTGGGCGGGTCCACGGGTACGCCGCCAGACCATTCCGGAGACTCGCGCGGCCCCGGGAACCAATTCCCACTCAAACGTTTGATAACGTAGAAGCAACGACAACGTAGAAGCAACCAATGAGCGAGCACAAACTGCAAGTAGTCCCCCTCGGCGGACTGGGCGAATTTGGCATGAACATGACCGCCTTCTGCTTTGGCGACGATATCATCGTCGTCGATAGCGGGATGATGTTCCCGGATAGCGATCTGCTGGGCGTGGATCTGGTAATGCCGGACCTGACGTTCCTCAAGGAGCGCCAGTCCTCGGTACGCGCGCTGATCCTGACGCACGGCCATGAGGACCACATCGGCGCCGTGCCGTATTTCCTCACCGACATCGACGTGCCCGTCTATGGCACCGATTTTACGCTGGCGCTGGTGGACCGCCGGCTGGAAGAATACCGGCTGGAGGTGAAGCCGCGTTTCGTCCACGTTAAGCCGAAGCAGGTCGTGGAGATCGGCCCGTTCAAAGTCGAATTCATCCACGTGACGCACTCCATTGTGAGCGCGGTGGCGCTGGCCATTACCACGCCGCTCGGCGTCATCATCCACACCGGCGACTTCAAGGTGGACCCCACGCCCACCGACAACGAGCTGTTCGATCTGCACACGCTGGCCGATTACGGCAAGCGCGGGGTGCTGCTGCTGCTGTCGGATTCCACCAACGCCGACCGGCCAGGCTACACCGAATCGGAACGCGCCGTGCGCCCGCGCATCGAAGAGATCTTCAACCGCGCCGAGGGGCGGGTGGTGGTGTCGTGCTTCAGCTCGTCGATTCATCGCATCCAACTGGTGCTCGATCTGGCGAAGGAATATGGACGGCGCGTGGCCGTGATTGGCCGCAGCATGGTGTCGGTCACCGAGATTGCGCATTCGCTGGGGCTGCTGGAGATTCCCGACGATATTCTATTGCGGCCGCAGGATGCGATGGGCCTCGAGCCGTCGAAGGTGGCCATTCTGATTTCGGGTACGCAGGGCGAGCCCATGTCCGCCCTATCGCGCGTGGCCGTGGATAACCACAAGCACATTTCCGTGGAGAAGGGCGACACCGTGGTGCTCAGCTCGCGCATCATTCCCGGTAACGAGAAGGCCATCTTCCGCATGATCGACCATATGGCGAAGCGTGGAGCCGACGTGATGTACGGCACCATGAATCCGCCGTTGCACGTTTCCGGGCACTCCAGCGTGGAAGAGATGAAGCTGGTGCTGAACCTGGTGCGTCCCAAATATTTCATGCCGATTCACGGCGAGTTCCGCCAGCTTTCAAAGCACGCCAAGCTGGCCGAGCATCTGCGCTACGCGGGGCTGCTGGATTCGTTCGTGATGGAATCGGGCGAGGTGCTGGAGATCGACGCGCGCGGCGCCCGCAAGGCCGGGAAGGTTACGGTGGGCCACGTCTGCATCGATTCGGGGTCGCTCGACGACGTGGTGCAAGACGTGGTGATCCGCGACCGGCGGCACCTTTCCGAAGACGGCATTGTGCTGCCCATTATCGCCATCAACCGGAGCACGGGCCGCGTAGAGAGCCTGCCGGAGATTGTCAGCCGCGGGTTTGCGGCAGCGGAGGATGGGTCCGAGTTCATGCAGGCGGCGCGGCAGGTGGTGGCCCGGACGCTGGAAGGTTCCAACCAGGAGGAGAAGACCGATTGGGGCGTGATGAAAGAGAAAATCCGCGCGGATCTGAAGCGCTACATATCGAAGGAAACCTCGCGGCGCCCGCTGATCATGCCGGTGATTCTGGAGCTGTAGTTGGGCAAGTGGACGGTCGCTACCTGGAAGACGCCTCCGGTCTCCGCGGCCACGCCGAACGCCTGATCGTTCCAGCCGATGAATCCGCGCTAACCGCTGTGTTGCGCGAAGCCAGTGGCGCGGGTCCATGGCCTGCGACGCCCGTGACCATTCCCGGCGCAGGCACCGGAGTCACCGGCGCGCGCGAAGCCAGTGGCGCGGGCCCATGGCCTGCGACGCCCGTAACCATCGCCGGCGCAGGCACCGGAGTCACCGGCGCGCGCGTTCCCCAAGGCGGCTGGGTAATCTCGCTAGAGAAGTTCACCCGCCTCGAAGTCCACCCAGGCTACGCAATCGCCGGCGCCGGCGTGCTGTTGAAAGATCTCCACGCAGCCGCCCAGCGCACCGGCCAGTTCTATCCGCCCGACCCCACCGAAACCTCCGCCAGCATCGGCGGAACTATCGCCACGAATGCCAGCGGCGCGCGCAGCTTCCGCTATGGCCCCACGCGCCGCTGGATCGAGCGGCTGCGCGTGGCGTTCGCCGATGGAACGGTGCGCGAATTCGCGCGCGGCGAGGCTTCACTGGATAAAGTCATCGATTTCGACCCGGGCGAGATCCCGCTGCCCGACGTCACCAAGAATACCGCTGGCTACCTGCTGCGCCCCGGCATGGATTGGATCGATCTGTTCACGGGCTCGGAAGGCACCCTGGGCGTGGTCACGGAAGCGCGCCTGAAGCTGCTCCCGGAGCCCAAGGCGATCTTGAGCGGCGTAATCTTCTTTCCCGGCGACCAGGCGGCCATCGACGCCGTGGAGCGCTGGCGCGCCTCGGCCTCTGCCCGCATGCTCGAGTATTTCGACGATGGCTCGCTCCGGCTGCTGCGCACGCGCTTCGCGGAGATCCCGCCGAAAGCGCACGCGGGTATTCTCTTCGAGCAGGAGCTGGCAAGCGAAGACGACCCCGAAGTGGATGCCTGGGCCGAGCGCGTGGAAGCGGCGGGCGCGCTGGCCGACGATTCGTGGTTTGCGCTTTCGGCCGCCGACCGCGAGCGCTTCCGCCGCTTCCGGCACGCGCTGCCGGAACTGGTCAACGATGCCGTGCGCCGCGACGGAACGCTCAAAATGGGCAGCGATTTCGCCGTGCCGCTGGCGCGCAACCGCGAGATGCTGACGTTCTACAAACAGCGTCTGGAAACCGAGTTTCCCGGCCGGTACGTGATCTTCGGACACGTTGGCGACGCGCACGTCCACGTGAATATCCTCTCCGCCGATGCCGGGCCGCTGCTGGAAGAGTTCGCGCGCCATGCCGTGGCATTGGGCGGAACCGTTTCAGCCGAACACGGCCTGGGCAAACGCAAAGCGCACTTCTTGAAGCTGCAGTATTCGGAGGAAGATTTGGAAAAGATGCGCGCAGTGAAGCGGCGGCTAGACCCGAAAGGGATCTTAGGAAGGGGCACGCTGTGGCGCGGGCCCATGGCCTGCGATGAAGAGTCCTGAATTCCGATGCTGAAGGCGGGCAGGCGACCGCTTGGAGCGGCTCGCGGCATTAGGCCATGGGCCCGCGCCACTAGCACTAGTCGAATAAGTGAGGCGCGAATTGGCTAAGGTTGGTAGTGATCGGAGTGTCCGATTCGCGAATGCCGATGCCCGCCGCCGCGTCGCCTTCCCGATGGCCGATCACCCAGCTTCCGATCACCGGGTACTTCCCGTCGAAGCTCTTCAACGGCGCCAGATCCTGATAAACGAATCCTTCCGCGCCGTACTCGCCGGCTGTTTCGAAATCCCGTCCGGGCTGATGCAGCGTGACATTGGCGCCTTCCCGTCCGAGTAACGGCTTCCGGACCCATGCCTTGCCGGCATCCGGCGCGTCCCAACCCGCCTCCAGCAGATTTGGATGATGCGGATACAGCTTCCACAAAACCGGCAGCAGCCCCTTGTTCGACAGCAGCATTTTCCACGCCGGTTCAACCCAGATCACGCCGCTGGCGCCGAGATGCGCGCCGAACTCTTCCCGGACCATCCACTCCCAGGGGTACAGTTTGAACACTGAGGTGAGCGGCGTGTCGTCCGGCGCCACGAACCTCGCGCCATCCCACCCCATCTGATCGATGGGGAACATCGACCCCGCCAGGCCGGCCTGCAGAGCGGTGTCGAGGAGATAGGCGACGGTCATTTCGTCTTCGAGATCGTTAGCAGAACAGAAATCGATGCGGCCACCGGGCAGGGAAGGGGCCAGCTCTTTCCAGAGAGCGATCAGCCGGTCGTGGATGGAATTGAACTGGCCGCGTCCGGGATGCGCCTCTTCCAGCCAGTACCACTGCGCCACCGCGGCTTCGAGCAGCGAGGTCGGAGTATCCGCGTTATACTCCAGGAGCTTCGGCGAACCGTCGCCGCAGTAGGCGAGATCGAAGCGCCCGTAAAGCGAGGGCGGTTCGGCTTCCCAGGAAGTCTCCACCAGAGGGACGGCGGTGGCCGGAATTCCCATTTGCGCGTAGAGTCTGTTATCGATTACGTGCTGCACGGCTGCCAGCGACATCTGTTCGAGTTCGTTGGTAACGGCTTCGAGAAAGTCCACTTCCCGCGCAGTGAACTCATAGAACGCAGACTCGTTCCAATAGGGCTGACCAGGTGTATGCCAAGTCAAGCCGCCCGCTTCCACCTTACTCTGCCAATTGGCCCGCGGCGGCGACGCGACACGGCGCATTACCCGCCGCCGGAGTGCCCTTGGGCGGTAGCTCCGAAGCCTCCGCGACTCGTGCCGTGCGCCGCAGCAATGACATGGCCGCAGGTTTCGGTGAATGGCGTTCCCGTCGCCTTTGCGGCCTTTCGCCGCTCCTCGCATGGTTGCGGGGCAGCCGGCGCGGGTGGTGTCTGTTGCGCGCGTGCGGCCATCCCCATTGCGGCTACCACCGTCAAAGTGATGCTGTGCGATTTTTTCATGTGGGCCTCACAGCCTTACGTAAGCAGTATGCATCATTTTCCGGAAAGATGCGGAAGAGTCTCACCAGCGGGCGCAATTCCGCCGCCAGCGGGCGACCGGCTCACTTCGCATTCTTCTGAATCTGCGCCGCGAGTGAGGGTGTCTTCGTGCGACAGGGTCGAAAGGCGATGCTCTGTCCTACCGCCACGCCGCCTCGAAACGCTCGCGAGTGACGAACGACATCTGCGTTCCCACGCTCAGCGTCGACAGCGCCGCATATACATTGGCGCGCGCCAGCGCTTCCGATTCCGCCATGCCGCTGCCCAGGAAACAGGCGAAGCTGCCGATAAAAGCGTCGCCGGCGCCGGTCGTATCCATCGGCTCCACGCGATGCGGCGGTGCGTGTTCCATGCCATCGGCGCTGGCGCAGAGCGCCCCATTCCCGCCCAGCGTGATAATGACTCGCCGCAAGCCGGAATCGAGCAAATGCTGCGCGCATACCCGCGCCTCTTCGATGTTCCGCACCGGCATCCCGCTGAGCGCTTCGGCCTCGGTCTCGTTCGGGACCACGTAATCGGCGTTCGCCAATTCAGCCAGATCGAGCGGCTGCCCCGGCGCCGGATTCAGAATGCTGCGGATGCCGTTCCGCCGCGCGAATCGCAGCGTATAGTAAACGGTCTCCACCGGCACTTCGAGCTGCAACACGATGCAATCGGCCTGGCGCAACAGAGGCGCCGCGGCATCCACATCGGCGGGCGTCAGCGCATCGTTCGCGCCCTTCACCACCAGGATGCGGTTCTGGCCGGCGCTGTCGACGAAGATCGGCGCCACGCCGCTCGATTCGCCGCGCGTGATCCACACATGGCTGGCGTCGATGCCCTGCGCCATGAAATTCTGAACCGTCGCTGGGCCGAAAAGGTCGTCGCCCACGCGCGCCACCATCGAAACTTTAGCGCCGCACAGTGCGGATGCAACCGCCTGGTTCGCGCCCTTGCCGCCGAATCCGAGTTGAAACTTACGGCCGAAAATAGTTTCGCCGGGACGGGGAAACAGGTCGGTGAAGGTAGTCAAATCGATATTCGCGCTGCCGACCACCACGACGTGGGGTTGTCTCTCCATGGCGTGATTCTACTACGATCGATGTATGGGCCTCCATCCCGGTCTCGATCCGGCGCAGCGCTTTTCCTCGCGCGTGGAAGCGTATGCGCGCTACCGCCCGTCGTATCCGCGCGAGACACTCGGCTTATTGGAGCGTGAGTGCGGGCTGACCGCAACTTCCATGATCGCCGACATTGGCTCAGGCACCGGGCTGCTGGCGCGCTTGTTTCTCGCTTTCGGTTGCGAGGTGACCGGCGTGGAACCGAACCCCGGAATGCGCGCGGCGGGCGAGCGCATGCTTTCCGGCGAGCCGCGCTTTCACAGCGTCGATGGGCGCGCCGAAGCAACCACGCTGCCGGACGGCTCGGTGGATTTCGTTACGGCCGGCCAGGCATTCCACTGGTTTGAACCCGCGGCTGCGCGGGCGGAGTTTCAGCGGATTCTCCAGCCGGCGGGATGGGTGGTTCTCATCTGGAACGAGCGGCTGGTCACGCCCGGATTCATGGCCGAGCATGAAGATCTGCTGAACAAGTTCGCGCGCGAGAAGTCCCATCCGGCAGACGCCGATTTCAACGCCTTCTACGGCCATGCGAATTGGCGATCGGAGCGGATTCCAAATCGGCAGTCATTAGATGAGGAAGGTCTGCGCGGACGGATCGAATCGTCGAGTTGGTCGCCGCTGCCGGGTGCTGACGGCTACGAAGCGATGATGCAGGAAATGTCGCGCCTGTTCCGAAAATACGAAAAAGCCGGCGGCGTGACCATCGAATACGAAACCAACATCTGGTGGGGCATGCTTTGAACTTGTAGGACAGTCATCCCGGCCTGTCGCAGAATTTGGAACAGGACTTAGTGTCCGCCAATCTCGCGCATCAGCCAGATCCGCGCCAACCGCCAGTCGCGCAGCACGGTTTGCTCGTGGACCTTCAAAACCTGCGCAGTCTCCTCGACGCTCAGTCCGCCGAAAAAACGCAACTCGATCACTTTCGCCTTTCGCGGGTCTAACCCGGCGAGCGTGTTCAGAGCATCGTCGATGGCGAGCAACTCGGGATCGCGCCGGCTGGAGATATCCGGAATCTCGTCCAAATCGACCCGCTGAGCCGAGCCCCCACGCCTTTCCCGCCCCCGGGCGCGGGCTCCGTCCACCAGGATCCGGCGCATCACGTTCGCCGCGATCGCAAAGAAATGGGCGCGGTCTTTCCAATCCGCCGCCGCGACGTTTACCAGCCGCAACCAGGCTTCGTTAGCCAGCGCCGTCGTCTGTAGCGTGTGGCCGGGGCTCTCGTTGTTCATGTAACCGTGCTCCCTGCGGCGCAGCTCGGCGTATATCGCCGGCGTAAGCTGGTCCAGCGCCGCCTGATTGCCCTGGCCCCACGCCCGCAGAAGGCGCGTGACATCTCTGCATGTAACTCCCGGAAACCTCCCGACGGCCGGCCCTTCATCATTGCGCCGTATGACCCTCTGCCCGATCAGCAAGTCACCCGGCTGAACGTGGTGCTGAATTAGTTTGAGGAATTGAAGCGGCGCGCTCCCGCAGCGGCCATTAGACGTCTACCGGCCCGCGAGCACCGAATGCAGTACGATACCGGAAGGCCAATGAGCCGACAACACACCATCGCATTACCGCTGGGCTTGCGGGTGCTGAAACGGATCCGGGAAACGCGAAGACTCGCATATGGCGCGAAAGAGCCGCCTCGAAAGGCGGCTGCAGCCGGGATTGGCTGCCCCACATAGCTGCAACCAACCCATTGGTCTGAGAGATTACCGGGCGACCAGCGGCCAGGCAGGACAAAAGGCTTACTGGCCGCCACCCGCGGGCGGCTTCGTCCCCGTTGTCACCGGCCGCTGGTAATTGGGATACTCCGGGCGGTGCGGCTCCGGCGCCGGATGCTCCTTCAACTGCTGCAATACGACGGCGACGGCGCGCTCCAATTGGGGGTCGTGACCGTCGTGTACCGCCTTGGGATCGAGATCCACTTCAATATCGGGCGCCACACCCTTGTTCTCCACGTCCCACTGTCCTTCGGGATTGAAGAAGCCGTAGTTCGGAGAAGTGACCGTGCCGCCATCCATCAACGTCGGATACGAGGAGAGACCTACTAACCCGCCCCAGGTCCGCTTGCCGACTAACGTGCCAGTCTTGGTATAGCGGAACATCCATGGCATCATGTCGCCGCCCGAGCCCGCAAATTCATTGGTGATCATGACTTTCGGCCCCAGAATCGCCGCGGCGGGAGTGCGATAGATAGCGCCATAGCGCGGGCTCCACCAGCCTTCGAGCGGCCGGTTCATCACGTTGATCACATAATCCGCGGCTTGTCCGCCGCTATTGAAGCGATCGTCGATGATCGCCGCCGGCTTATCCACCTGCGCGAAGTAATAGCGCGTGAAGGCCGTCAATCCGCCCTGCCCCGTGTCCGGCATGTAGACGTAAGCTACCTTGCCGCCGCTGAGCTCGTCCACTTTGCGGCGATTGTCTTCAATCCACGCCTCGTTACGTAACTGCGTCTCGGTAGCCGATGGGATGACAGTGACTTCGCGTGAACTGGCCCCCGAGGCATCCGCGTCGATCCGTAATGTGACTCGCTTGCCGGCGGTATTTTCCAGCAGCCGCGAAATGTCATCCTTGGCGGTAAGTTCCTGTCCGTTGATTGCCAGCAGATAATCGCCCTTGGCCACGTTCAACCCGGGCGCGGCCAGCGGGGCCTGCAACTGAGGGTTCCAGCTCTCGCCGCCGTAGATCCTTTTAAGACGGTAGCGGCCGTTGGCTATCTCATAATCGGCGCCAAGCAGGCCGCCAGGTACCGTCTTAGCCTGCGGAATGGTTCCGCCGCCGCCGCGCAAGTGTCCCACGGTGATTTCGGCGATCATGTCATGAATGATGTAATTCAAGTCGGCGCGCGAGCCGAGCGAATCGAGATACTTATCGTATGCCTTCTCCGAGTCGGCTACGTTGACGCCGTGCAGGCCCGGATCGTAGAAGTAACTACGCTCTATGCGCCACACTTCGTGATACATCTGCTTCCACTCGGCAGTCGGATCGACGTTGACTTCCACGTCGTTCAGCCGCAATGCGCCCTCTCCGGCCTTCACCGGAGTTAGTGCGGAGACAATCACGTATTGCGGTCCGGCCTGTGCGCCTTCCGTGGCTGCACCGCGCCCACCGCGTCCACCTCCGCCGCCGCCCATGCGCAGCAGCATCTTTTCGCCATTGGCGGATAGGTCGAAGCTGGCGGCGCTGGTTGTCAGCGTTTCCTGGCGGCGAGCTTTCAAGTCGTACTTACTCAGCGTTCCGCCACCACCGCCGCGCCCACCCGTTCCGGCTTCCATCAGATAGACGTTACCCGCGCGGCCCGTGGCCAGCACGGTGTAATTACGCGCGGGAACCGGCAACGCCAGAATGCGCTGTTCGAGCTTATCGAAGTCGATGCGCACAGGCTTCGGTGGCTCGGCCGCGGCGCCGCCGCCTTGGACACCGCTTTGTCCGGCGCGCCCGCCGCGTCCACCGCGGCCGCCGGAATCGCCGGCCTGCGCTTCGCCCGCCGGTTTCTCTTCATCGCTCTCGGGCGCCAGCGGCGACGCCACATTGTTGGGCAGCACCGTCAGATAGACGCTGCTGGTAACTTCATGCTCGTCGCTGGTCATATCGAGACTGCTCGACGTGGGGCCGAAATTCGTGCTGGCCGTGAAGTAGAGATACTGACCGTCGCGGTCGAACACCGGGCGCCGCGCGTCGCTGAGTCCATCGGTAATCTGGTGCGTTTTGGAGTCGTCCAGCGAGTAGACAAACACCGCGTGCAAGCGATTCGGCAGCGTCCGCGAAAAGGCAATCCATTTGGAATCGCCCGACCATGAGAAATCGCGCTCCAGCTCATAGTAATAGTCGGTGTCTACCTTGGCTATCTTGCCGGACGCAACTTCCGCATCCCAGATATTCATCATGTTGTCGTTGAACGCGATGTGTTTGCTGTCGGGCGACCACTTGGGGTTGAAATAGAACGCCGACTTGCCCTGCAGCGCGATCTTACGGGCTTGACCTTCGCCGCTCTGCGGTTTGATGTGCAGCGCGTATTCGCCCGATTCATCGGAAAAGTAAGCAATAGACATGCCGTCGGGCGACCACGCCGGGTTGCGTTCCATCACGCCGGGAGTGTTCGTCAGGTTGCGGATATCGCCCTTCTCCGCCGGTGCGGTAAGGACCTCTCCATGGGCTTCGAACACGGCGCGCACGCCGCTGGGCGAGATCTTGATTTCGCGAATCTCGCGCGCCACGTTCTCGAAATGCGGGCGCACTTCGGTGAGGTCGGCCGAAATTTGGACGGGTACCGCGTGTTCCCGATTAGCGGCGATGTCATAGATATGAATCTGGCCGAACTGTTCGTAAACGATTCCGCCGGGACCGGCGCTGGCGGAGATGATATCCCGCCCGGCGTTGTGAATCAGCTCGTCGACCTTCTTCGATTGCGGATCGTAGCGGAACAGAGTCGCGGGACCGTTGCGGTCGGACAAGAAGTAGATCTTGTCGCCGATCCACATGGGGTCGAAATCGTTGGAATCGGTGCGCGGAATCTTCTGCGTGGATAAGTCGGCGAAGCTGACCACCCAGATATAACTCGCGCGCCCGCCGCGGTACCGTCTCCAGGAAACGAAATTGTTGCCTTCGTTGGCGAACTGCCCGCCATCGAGCGGCTCATACGCCATGCGCCTGGCATCCGGCGAATACGCGCCGCCATAGGCCATGGGCAGCGGCAGGGCTTCCGGCAGGCCGCCGTCGGGCGAGACCGTGAAGAGCTGCGTGTAGCGCGAGTAGGCGGCGCGGTTCGAGCGGAACAGAATGCGGCTGCCATCGGGCGTCCATCCAGCCACCCGGTCGGCGCCGGGATGGTAAGTCACGCGCTTGGGAATGCCGCCCGCTACCGGGACCGTGAAGACGTCCACATTGCCGTCGTATTCGCCCGAAAACGCGATGGTGTTGCCATCCGGCGAGAACACTGCGTTGGCTTCCGCGCCCTGGCCGGTAGTGAGGCGTTGCGCGAGGCCGCCCTGACGCGGGACGCTCCACAGATCGCCGGCGTAAGAGAATACGATCAGGTTCTTGTTCATGGCCGGCTGTTGCAGCAGATGCAGCGTGCCCGGCTGGGCAAAAGCGGACGAAGCCGCAATGGCGGCGGCTAGCGCTAGCAGGATGGAAGACTTCATGTGAACCTCCGGACGACTAGTCTAGCTGATATTGGGGAGGGCAAGGTGGAGTGGCGGAGATCGGACTTCGACGCAGAGCACCCGCGCCGACTGCCGTCGTCGTTAATAGGGCGGGGAAGCCTTGTGAGGCGTAGCCGAAGCGGATGGAGTGAGCGGAAGGCCGAGGCTGTCGATTTTAACGCGGAGGCGCGGAGCGGCGGAGGAAGGCGCGGAGTTTTTGCGGAAGTCCGGATTCCGGTGAAACGGCCGGAACGATCGTAGCCCAGGCGATTCATCGAGAGCATGGGACAGGAGGAAGCGGAGAAATCAAAGCAATACTACGCGACAGTGTCCGCTGAAAATAGAGAGCTTGAAGGTGAGTTTCCGCAGGGATGCTGAGGCGCAGAGATTGGCGCGGAGTTTGAAGACACTGAGGCATTGGGATTTGGCGGCATCACCCGATCCGGAAGATGTTGATGGCAGTGTCAAGGGTTTTAGGCGCAGGCGGAAACCACGTGGGACAGACCATCGCTTCGTGGTCTGTCTTGCTTGGTGAGCGCGCTGACATGACAGACGACATAAAACGATCGTCTGTCCTACTATTGGATTTTGAGACACCAGCGGCAAGACCGCCGGCGCTACCCTACTTCACGTCGCCGGCCGGCTTGGCGAACCTTCTGTCGTCCACGGGAGCGTTGCTCTTCACTTCCGCGATCTGAATCGTGAATCGCCCGTTCGGCCGGGATAGCGTCCAGCGGAACGGAATCTTGACGCCACCGGCGTCGCGGTAATCGGCGTAGTCGATCTGCGTCGGGTTGCGGCCCATCGGCGTGTCGGCGTAGCGCACCATGCGCAGCAGCAGGCCCGAGCTCTTGTCGAAGTACAGGCGAACGGCCGGGCGTCCGGGGGCTGTGCCGTTGAGTATCTCGCACTCGGCGCCGGCGACGGTTTCGGGACGGCCGCGGCGCAGTTGGGGGAAAAGCTCTTTTACCCGCAGCCCGAGATAAAACTCCGCGTCAAGGCCGGAAGCGGCCGATTCGGCGGCGGACATCTCCCGCGCCGCACGGCCGGCGCTTCCCATCCATCCGGCTGTTCCGTCGAAAGCCGTGAAGCTGTCGCCCGCGGAGTTGTGCGTGATGGTGAAGCGCATGTTGGGAGCTTTCGTAATCACTTCGAGGGGCGTTTCCGATCCGCCCGTCAGAATCTTGCCCGTCATGACGCGACTGGTCACCTTCTTCATGGCATCGGCGCCGCCGATGGCGGCCACGTACTTCTCCAGAATCTGATCGACGGTGGCGGCCTGCCCTTGAGGCGTGCCGGGTGCGGCAGCGGCCATCGCAGGGGCCGCGGGGGCGTCGGATTCAAGAACGGGCGGCATGTTCACGGGGCGCGAGGATCCGCGGTGGCATGAGTAACAGGTCACTTGCCGCTGACCGCGAAAGCTGTTGGTGTTGATGGCGGCCGTCATCGCCATCATCTCGCGGGCGGTTTTCTTCGCACCTTTGTCGTCGGCCTCCATCTTGTCTTGCACGTGACAGAACGTGCAGTTCACGCCGAGAGAGGCCGCGATGAACTGCATGGCGGGCTGCACCTGGTCGGCGGGCGTTCCCTTGAGCTGGACGATGTTCTTGTACACTTGCTCGGCGGTCTTGGCATCGGCGGCCTGGGCGCGTGCGGACTGCGGCGCCAATACGGCGGCGGCTATGGTGGCGGCGAGAATTGTTCGGAACATGCGCATTCGAATGTCTCCCATTGGTCTTCTAGATTGTATCCAATTCGCGTGTTAGCCGGGGCGCTTCAACCATCAGCCCTGTCGACGGGAGACAATGGCGGCCGGCAGCGGAAAGCCAACGGTGGCAGGCAGATTTCACGTCTGCGCAGGTTCCTGGTCCGATCCGGTTGCTTGTGGCGTCTAACGCAAAGTGAGGCTCTGAAATGAATTCACTGCTTCGGCTCGCCTTGGTTTCTGTCATTAGCATCCTGTTCGCCGCACCTCGCGGATGGGCTCAGAATGCTCCCACCATCCGCATCTTGGGCGCCTGGTCGGGGAGCCAGCAGCCCGCAATGCTCTTCCAAGCGATCGAAGCGCATCTGGCAATCGAACCGTTCGATCCGGAGGCTGAACCCTTGCTCCGGGCCGCCGACGCGTTTACCAAGGCGCTGTTTCATTTGTCCGACGCAAAGCTCGACCGCTCCGCCACCTACCGGGGCGGGGACGGCGATTGCGTGGTGGCGTCCTGGAGATTCGGAGAGCCGCCGAACACGCTGCTCGTGAACGACACTCCGTACCAGTCGATTTATTCGTTTCGCCTGGGACGCGCGCGGCGCGTGGCCGCTGACGGCCTTATCTCTTTTCTGCAAGAGACGATCGTGTTCCATGAGCCTCCTTTGAAGCTCAATCCGGAAGAATTCTCGATTGACGTGGGCCCCGTTTCCTCGACCGTGCTCTATTTTGGCGGGGGTACGAGCACTCGCTCCCCTTACGCATTGGTGCGCGACCTACACATTTCGGGCGGCACTGACGGCGCGATTGGTACATCTCCATAAGCGTGCCAAAGGTCTATGCCAAGGCGTGCTATCCCGGACCGCCGCTCATTCCGGAAAGATTCCCTCCGCTCTCGGAGCTGCTCAAGACCTGGAGCTTCGATCATATTAGGTCCGAAGTCGGCGTCCACGGCGAATCCCCGCTGGCACACATGTGGGCGACGGAACGTAATTCCAGGTTGATCGCGGAACTAGTCCGGCGGGGTCTATCGGAACAGCAGTTCGTCGAGTTGCTCGTACCCAGCGACGTTACCAGCCTGCGCACCCGATTGAGCGAAGTGTGGCCGGGATTTTCCAATGCTCACGCCGAAGGACTGTACGCTCGCTATGGGGTTGCCGCTCTGCACCGTTACGCACAAATCGGTCCGAAAGCGGAGGAGCCGGCGGAGGCGTACTTCATCGGGGATTGCTCTCAGGAACTCGACTCATTAGCGAAGGCCACGCTCAAGGAGCAGCTATACTGGACCGGTCCCATTCGTTACATCAGCCGCTGTTCGAATTCCACCGAGGATCTTCATCTGTTAGAGACGCTAACCGTGCCGGATCGCGCATCGGAGTCATGGGAATTCGCGGTGGGACAGATGCGGAGACGGCTTCAATCGCAAAACTGAGTCTCCGGATCGATCGCCTGGTTCATTACGCCGCCGGGCAATTGCTGCGGGACCGGCTATCTAACAAAGCGATCGCTATGCCGAAGCAACGCTCCCGATGCCGGCAATTGTTTGATCGTTCGAAAAAGCGCAACGCGCTGCCGCGAGTGAGCGACGGCGCAGGATCAACCGAATGCCGGACACGCGCGGACGTGGCGGCCGGCAGAGACAGACGGCACAAATCGATCGTCTGTCCCACCTCGGACCGGTTTGCAAAGCTAATGCAGCGGCGCAAGGGAATCCTGCAAGGGCAAATGAGCGGGCGCATCATCGACGACGCCACTTTCCGGCGTCTTATCCGCGCGCGCGATTTTCTGGCTGCCGGACATGGGAGCCCCACCCGGCTGGACGAGGCGGCGGTTGACGGCTTGCGGCGTGGAGTTCGTGTCGGCTCCGCAACAGAAGTTCTACGGCACTGAGGCTGTGTTGAAAGACACCACCGGGAACTGGTTCAGCCTCATGGAGCGCAAGTAACCGCACCGCTTGATTGAAGTCAGTGACTCGCGCGTAGTTCGAAAGAGCCGCCTGAAAGGCGGCTTCAGGCAGGATTGCCTGCCCAGATCGGTACTCACTCAAAACGCGTCCGGCGGCTGCGCCTTCGCATTGCCGTTCAGAAAACGGTCGAACCAGTAGCACTGCCAGTTGAGACTCTCGACTAAGTGCTTCGGCTCGCCGGTGCGCGTCAGGTTATGGTTCTCGCGCGGGAAGATCACCAGCTCCGCGTTCACGCCGTAGTGCTTCAGCGCGCGAAACCACTGCTCGCCCTGCTCCAGGGGCACGCGATAGTCGTTGTCCGAGTGCAGCACTAATATCGGGGTCTTGACGTTCCTGGCATACTTCAGCGGGGAAGCGTCCCAGTATTGGTCGAAATCGTCGAACAGGAAACCTTTGAAATCGTCCTCATGCCCGTAGGCGCCGTCGCGCGTGCCGTCGTCACTGATGAAGTTGGAGATGCCGCGCAGCGTGACCGCGGCCTTGAAGCGCGTGGTGTGACCTACAATCCAGTTCGTCAGATAGCCGCCGTAGCTGCCGCCGGTGACTCCCATGCGGTCCGGGTCGATCCAGGGATTCTGCTTGAGCGCGGTATCCACGCCCGTCATCACGTCCTCGAAATCCATGCCGCCCCAGTTATTCACGATTCCGCGCTCGAACTCTTGCCCGTACCCGGTCGAGCCGCGCGGATTGCAGAAGAATACCGCCCATCCCTTGCCGGCGTAGACCTGAAATTCGTGATACCAATCGACCCCGTATTGGCCGGCGGGTCCGCCGTGGATGCTCAACACCATCGGATACTTCTTGCCGGGCTGCCAGCCAATCGGCTTCGCCAAAAAGCCGTCAATGTTCCATCCGTCGGTGCTCTTGTAAGGCACGCGCTCCACGCTCGCCAGTTCGAGACCGGCCCACAAGGCCGCGTTGAGGTGCGTCAACTGCCGCTCGCCGCTGCCATCGAGCGCCGCGGCGTACAGGTCGTCAAGCCGCTGGAACGTGTTCGCGGCGTACGTCATCACGCCGGCTTTCTGGTTGATGTCGAACCCGCGCACGGCGCGCTCGCCGGATGTAACGGGCGACACGCGACGGGTGTTCAGATCGGCGCGAAAGATGTGCGTCTCGCCCTTCACCAGAGCTTCGAACCGCAGCTCATGCGCGCCGGGACCCCAGTGAAGCGCCGTGGGGATGAGGTCGAGACCTTCCACCGCAAGAGAGGACTTGGCCCCGCCCGCCGCGGAGACTATGTAGAGTTTCGGAAACTGGCGGCGCTCGGTCTGGCCCACGAATGCGATCTGCGTGCCGTCGGGCGACCAGCGCGGCTGCGCGTCCTCGAAATCGTGATCGGAGATCTTGACCAGCGGGCCGCGGTTGGCCGCGATCACCCATATGTCGGTGTTGTAACCGCCGTCGTACTCGCGGCCGGTGCGGTCGGAGACAAACGCAATGCGCGTGGAATCCGGCGACCATTGCGGATCGGCGTCGTTCCAATCGTCTCCGGATGTAATCTGCGTGGCGGCGCCGGTGGCCGCATCCACAACCCACAGATGGCCGCGCTTGTCGTCGAACCAGCCGGTGTCGTTGAACTTATACGAAATGTGCGAATAGTGGCGGACGTCGCTCTTGCGCGCCGACGGGGCCAGGTTGTCGCTGGGACCGGTGCGGCTGACGGTGACAAAGCGCTTGCCGTCGGGCGACCACTGGAACGCGCCGGCGCCGCTCTTCAGATGCGTCAGCGCCTGGGCTTCGCCGCCTTCCATGCGGAGAATGCAGATCTGCGGCCGTGGCACTTCGGCGGCTTGATCCGTGGCCGATGCGCGGGTGGAAAGAAATGCGAGCTTCGACCCGTCGGGGCTCCAGCGAGGCGAAGTGGAATTCACGCCCTCGGCGGTGAGCCGTCGTGGAGCGGACTTACCATCGATGGCGACCAGCCAGATGGAGGAATCGCGGCGATTCTTTTGCCGGTCCACGGTGGTGAGCACATAGGCGGCCTGTTTGCCGTCCGGCGCGATGTGCGCGTCGCTAATCGATTCGAACGCGAAATAATCTTCCGCGGTTACGCCACGCCTGGCGGAATCGGCGGCCATCGCCGGAACCGCAATGAGAACGGCTGCCATGAGCCACCGGAAATCGACCCGCATAATCTGTCTCCCTTTGAGGACGATGAAGGCAGTATACCGGAACTGGCACGCGCGCTAAAGGTCGCTTGTGGCGTCGCTTCCGAAGGGCACTCGCGTTTCCGGATACTTACTGACATGCGCGGCTCCGATCGGCGCCACGACCACAAGGGAGTGGACTTTGCGGCGCACATAAACCAGATGCGCTCCGTTACAACTCGCGGAGAGTGACCACCGTCGCGCCCCAGCCGCCCGCCTCCGCCGGCGCGTCGCGAAAATCGGCGACGAATTCGGTGCGGGCCAGCACCCCGCGCACCATCTCGCGCTGCACGCCGATGCCGCGGCCGTGAACGATCCGCAGTGCCCGGAAACCCAGCCGGTGCGCTTCGTGGAGATACTCTTCCACTACCGCCTTCACGTCGCGCGGCGGCACGGAGTGCAGATCGAACACGTCCGTCACCGGGATGCGTACCGGCTCTTCTTCCTCCATCGGAGACTCCGCAGGCCATGGGCCCGCGCCACTAAAATGCAAACCCGGCCAGCAGAGCCGGCCGGGCCTGGACAATCCGTTATGTGCAGCGCACCTGACGTTAAGCGACTTGTTGAGTCCGGGAATGGCTCACGATCGCTTCCATCTGATCTTTCAAGCGAAGCTTCAATTTCTTCAACCGCGTCTCCTCTAACTTTTGTTCTTCAGTCAGATGGGGAAGCGATTCCAGATCGTCCAGCTTCCTCGCGAAATCCGAGTGTTGGCCGGCAAGCTGGCGATACTCTTCGCTGGTTGCCATCAGGTGCGCTTTCAATTCTTCTTGTGCGTTCCGTTCCATGGGCAATTCCTCCCAATGAGGTTGCCGCGCCGAGTCGATCGGTCGGAAACAGGGCTCGGTGGGTAATCTCCGTGTTAAATTTCTCTCGTTTATGATCGAGGGATAGGGTCACCATCCATCCGACACCTTAACATGAATGAAACTTCATGACAATAGCGGATTCGGGGGATGAGGCATAGTACCCGGGCCTTACGCCTACCTCTTGAAAACCCAGTGTTTTATAGAACACGCGAGCGGTCCGATTGGACTCGCGGACCTCCAAAAAAACGGAAATAGCGGTTCCCGTTACCAGGGACCGCACCAGCCCGGCGCCCGCTCCGCGGCGGCGAAACTCCGGCGCCACGGCGAGGTTGAGCAGTTCCCGCTCGTCCGGCCCCGTGACGCGCGAGACGGCAAATCCGGCGATGCGGTCATCGAGAATGCAAACGCGGAAGTCGAAGCCCAGGTAATCCTGGGGCGGCCATTGCGCAGCTTCGGGAGACGCGGCCTGAATCGCCGCGACATCCGCAAGGTCCGCGGCGGCGCCGGGCCGGATTAATGACATATTCTTTTAGTATGCACGCGCTGGTGGCCCTGCTCTTCTTTCTGGCACAACCGTTCTGGGAGACCAAACCGCCGGAACAGTGGACCGATCGCGACATCGACTTCATGCGTGGGGCAAGCCCGTGGACCCAAACCATCGGGCCGCCGCCGGAGCTGAAGGTCTGGTTCGCCACGGCGCAGCCCATGGAAGCGGCGGAGGACGAAGCGCGGCTCCGCAAGCGAAATCCGCTGCGCCAGCCGGATGCGGATTACCTCGATTTTCTGCGCGAGAATCGCGAGAAAATCTTCGTGCTGGCGGTGTCGTATCCCAGCCTCGACGGCCTGGGTAAAGAGGCGAACGCGTGGAAGACCGTGGAGAAGGAAACGCTGATGACGGTGGGCGGCAAGACATTCAAGATCGAGGGTACGTTTCCGCCAACGCCATCGGACCCCGTGCTGCGGCTGATCTTTCCGCGGTCGGTCAAACCCACGGACAAGTCGGTGGCCTTCCAGCTTTATCTGCCGGGGCTTCCGTTTCCCGAGCGCGAAGCGGAGTTTCACGTGAAGGATTTGAGCTATCGGGGGAAGTTGGAAATGTAGTGGAGGAGACGTAAAATAGCGCTATGAGGATGGCTCGTTACGTCCAGTGGCAAGACGCCGGTATGTGGCTTGGCTACTTTGAGGAGTTCCCGGATTACCCGACTCAGGGCGAATCGCTCGGGGAACTTGAGGAGAACCTTCGCGATCTTTACCGGGACCTCACGAGCGGTGAAATTCCAGGCATCCGTAGAGTCGCCGAGTTGGCGGTGGGATGAAGCGAACCGACTTGGTTCGCAAGTTGGAAGAAAATGGCTGTCTCCTCATCCGCCACGGCGGAAATCATGATTGGTATCGCAATCCGAAGACCGGAATTTCTCAGCCACTGCCCCGGCATCGGGAGATCAACGAGTTCCTTGCAAGGCACATCCTGAAGAGACTCGCGCGTTGAGCAAGCGTCTTCCGGCATTTCCGCAGAACACGATCGCGCTCATCGAGCCAACGAAGCAGGCCGGCTCACAGAACTACTGAGACCGGAACGGATTCACGCGGGGAGGCTTGCGGCCAGACGGATTACCGCGCTTGGCTCTGACACCCTCCAAAACCTCGTCGAGCGGCTTGAAGCGGCCGGCTTCGAAATCGGCCTTGGCCTCTTCCAGCAGAAATGCCGCCCGGCCGCCCGGCGCAAAATCGCGCTCCATTTCGGCATTCCACTGAGTCGATCCCGCTCGTCGAGCCATCGAAGCAGATCGTGCTGCTGTTGCTCCGGCAAGTGTTCGATCTGTTCCTTCAATGCGTCGAGCGTCATTATTCTCCCACGCCTCCTTACAGCCACTTTACATCTTCGGCGCGTAATACCCAGGCCGCACGTACACGATCAGCCCCTTTTGCCCTTTCACGCGCAACGTAAGCGGGTGGAACAGGCCGTCGGTTATCAGCGGATCGGGACGGTAGAGAATGATGTACTGGTGGCGCAGCACGTTGGCGATATTCGAGAAATCCTGCTCCAGATCCTCGACCTTGAACGGAGAATACTCCTGCCCGCCGGTCTCTTTGGCGAAATACTTGAGCACTTTGTCGCCCTCTGATTCGTCGCGGGTGACGTTGGTGGAAATGGCGTAGATGGCCACCTCGGCCTTCTGCGCCATCTCGAGCGCCTGATCGCGCGTGTAGTGGCTCAGATTGTCGTCGCCATCGCTCAGGATGATGATGGCGCGGCGGAATTTGTATTTCGGCTGATCCACCGAAAGCTTGTCGCGGCAGGCGTAGAAGATGGCGTCGTAAAGCGCCGTACCGCCGCCCGGCCGCAGCTCGTTAATCGATTTGACCACCTTGGCCGGGTCTTCCACCAGGTCCGAAACCAACTCGGCCGCATCGCTGAAGCTCACCACCATGGCCTTATCGCGGCTGCCGTTCATCACGCCGTGGATGAACTCGGTGGCGGCCTGCTGCTCGAACTTGAAGCGGTCGCGCACGCTGTTGCTGGTGTCGATGAGCATGCCGATGCGCAGCGGCAGGTCGGTCTCCGCCGAGAATTCCTGAATCGTCTGGGGCCGCTTGTTCTCGATGACCTCGAAATCCTCCTTGTTGAGGTCGGTAACGAAACGGCCCTTCTTATCCATGACGGTGAAGAGCATGTTGACGCGCAAGACGTCCACCGTGATCCGCGTGGGGTCTGCGCTTTCTATCACGGGAGTCTGCTGCGCCGCGCACACCGCAGCTCCCAGCGCGCCAACGGCCGCCAAAGTGGCCCAAACTTGCATATTTTCGATTATACCGTGGGGCGGGTTGGCAATCCAATGTCACTGACTTTGCCAGGAACTGGGAATTGCGAACAAGGTTGTGGGGCGGACCGGGGGGCGGACGCTGGACCCGCTCTCTTCGCCGAGCCAAATCAGCCCTATGCGATCCCAGAGAGGCCGACCAGGGGGTCGGCCGCGGACCAGGGGGTCCGCCCTTCAATTTGTGCGGAATGGTCGCCGGGAACCAAAGTAAGTGGCGTCGGATTGTCAATCCGCCCCGCAAAAGCGCGCCAGCCATCGCTCCAACTCGGGCGGCAAAGGCGAAGTTACTTGCATCTCCTCTCCGTTTGCAGGCTTGCGGAAGCGAATCTGGTGCGCGTGCAAAAAGTAGCGGCCCAGCGGCTCGGCGCCGGGTACAACCTCCGGCGCGCCATAGAGCTTATCGCCCGCTACCGGGTGGCCGATGCTCGAAAGATGCACGCGGATCTGGTGCGTGCGGCCGGTGCCGATCTTCACTTCAAGCAGCGTGAACCGCTCGAAGCGCCGAAGCACGCGATATTCCGACCATGCCGCGCGGCCTTGCGCCAGCCGCGATGTCATGCGCGTGCGGTGAACGGGATCGCGGGCGATGGGCCGCTCGATGCGTCCACTTTGGCGCGCCACGCTGCCATGAACCAGCGCGAGGTAGGTTTTTTCAACCAGGCGTCCGGAAAACTGCGCCGCGAGATTCCGGTGCGCCGCGTCGTTCCGGGCAACCAGCAGCACGCCGCTGGTGAAGCGGTCGAGCCGGTGGACAATGCCCGGGCGCAGAGCGCCGCCTACGCCCGAAAGCGCGGCGAAGCGGTGCAGCAGCGCGTTTACCAGCGTTCCCGAATGGACGCCCGCGCCGGCGTGAACCACCATGCCGGCCGGCTTGTCGATAGCCACCACGTCTTCGTCTTCGTACAGAACCTCGAGCGGAATGGCTTCCGGCGAGGCGTGGAGCGGAGGCGCTTCGGCGGGTTCCACCTCGATGGAATCGCCGGGGCGCACCAGGTATGACGCGCGGACGGCGGCGCCATTCACCGGCGCGCGCCCGTCCCTGATCCAAGCCTGAATGCGCGAGCGGCTATACTCGGGCAGCCGTTCATGCAGCAGGTGGTCCAGCCGTTTGCCGGCGTCGATGAGTTCGGCGGAGAGGCGCAAGTCGTATTCTACAAAGATGGCGCTACCGCTGGAATCGAAGATCGCGCTGGTGACCGGCGCAAGTAAGGGAATCGGCAGGGGCATCGCGGTCGAATTGGCCCGCTGCGGCTGCGACGTGACGGTGAATTACAATGGCGATCGCGCCGGCGCAGAAGCCACTGCCGCGGAGATTCGCGCGCTGGGATGCAAAGCCATCGTCGCGCAGGCCGACGTGGCGAGCGCCGCGGAAACCGCGCGGATGTTCGACGAAGCTTTGGCCGCATTCGCGCGCCTCGATATCCTGGTGAACAACGCCGGCACGCAGGTATGGAAGCCGTTGGTGGATTTGGAAGAGGCCGAATGGGACCGCGTAATCGCCACCAATTTGAAGGGCTGCTTTCTGTGCACGCAACTCGCCGCACGCCACATGCGGCAGCATATAGGCGGCGGGCGGATCGTCAACATCGGCTCCGGGTGCAATAAGATGCCCTTTCCCAATCTCGCGGCCTATACTGCCAGCAAGGGCGGAATCGAAATGTTCACCAAGGTAGCGGCGGTGGAATTGGGCGCGTACGGCATCACCGTGAACTGCGTGGCGCCGGGCGCAATCGAGATCGAGCGCACCCGCAACGAAGCCGCGGACTATGTGGGAACCTGGGCGCCGCTAACGCCGCTGGGGCGCGTGGGGCAACCGCTCGATGTCGCCCGCGCCGTCGCATTCTTCGCGGGCGAAGCGGGGGATTTCATAACCGGCCAGACGCTTTGGGTGGATGGAGGATTATTTACACACCCGGCGTGGCCGTACTCTTCGCGTCCATAACGCTAACCGGGGTTTCCTCCGCCGCCGCCGGCTTCGGCTGCGCGGCTGCCCCCGTCACTGGAATGTACTTGCGGCGATCGAAGAACTGGACGCGGCAGAAGCGGCAATGATACAGTTTGCCGCCCATCCACCGTTCGTACAGGTTCAGGAGGCCGGTCTCCATCGGGTCGATCCTGTCGCGCTCTTTAAGCTTGCTGATGCGGAAAGTGCCGCAACGCGGGCAGCGGCAGCGATTGCCGTAATGCAGCCGGTAGCGCCGCGGAGCATTCTCCGTGACGCGACACTCCCGGCAGCGATACTTCGCCATGAAGCTGAACCGCTCGATAATCGTACGATGCTCCCGGCGCAGCTTCCCGCCGCAACGGGCGCATTTCTTCTTCACCTATACCGTTATATCCCAGTTTGCGCGAAAGGCAAAAGAAGGTTAACAATAGAAGGTACTACTTATTCCATTTCCCCATTATTATGCTGGATCGGATCACCGTGCATGGCGCGCGCCAGCACAACTTGAAGAATATCGATGTCGAGATACCACGGAATAGCCTCACCGTGATTACCGGACTCAGCGGCTCGGGTAAGTCGTCGCTGGCGTTCGATACCATTTACGCCGAGGGCCAGCGGCGGTATGTGGAGACGCTTTCCACTTATGCGCGGCAGTTTCTCGACCAGATGGAAAGGCCGGACGTGGATTCCATCGACGGGCTTAGCCCCGCGATCTCCATCGAGCAGAAGACCACCGGCCGCAGCCCGCGCTCCACGGTTGGAACCATCACCGAGATTTACGATTACCTGCGCCTGCTGTATTCTTCGATCGGGATTCCGCACTGCCCGGTTTGCGGCAGCGAAATTTCGCGGCAGACCACGGAACAGATTCTGCAGCACGTGATGGCGTTGAAGCCGGACGACCGGATTATGGTGATGGCGCCGGTGGTGCGCGGCCGCAAGGGCGAATACAGGAAAGAATTGGAGAAGTTCGGGCGGCTGGGGTTTGAACGCGTGCGCATCGATGGCGTTCTGCGCACCTTAGACGAGCGCGTTCCGCCGCTCGACAAGCGCAAGAACCATACGATTGAAGTGGTGGTAGACCGATTGCTAGTGAAGCAGGGCATCGAGGACCGGCTGACGAAATCGATCGACGTGGCGACCAAGCTGGCCGAAGGGCTGGTGCTGATTTCGATCGTCAACGGCGAAGAGCGGCTGTATTCGCAGAAGCTGGCTTGCATGGAATGCGGAACCAGCATTCCGCAACTGGAGCCGCGCTCGTTTTCGTTCAACAGCCCATACGGCGCATGTGAGGAATGCCACGGATTGGGCAGCATATGGAGTTTCGACGCGGCGAAGGTGGTGGTGGACCCCGGCAAGCCGTTGTTCGACGGCGGCCTGGGACCCGGCGGCAGCTCGGCAAGCGTGAAGCAGCGCGTGGAGGCAGCGGCGAAAAAGGCGCGCATCAATATCGCCAAGCCGTTCGAAGAGCTGCCGCAGAAAGCGCGCGAAGCGCTGATGGAAGAGGCGCTCGCCGCATTGCAGCAGAATCTCGCATCGGCCTCGGACGCCTACCGCGAGTGGATGAGCGACTACATGTCGCCGCGGGAGTGTCCCGCCTGCAAGGGCGAGCGGCTGCGCCCGGCCAGCCTGGCGGTGCGGGTGAAGAACTTCTCGGTCGCCGAGTTCACCGGGCTTTCGATTTCGCGCGCGCTGCTGACGGTGCGCGGCTGGGAGTTCAACGAGCGCGAGACGCAGATCGCGGGGCGCGTGGTGGATGAAATCCGGCGGAGGCTGGAGTTTCTTTCGGCGGTGGGCCTGGATTATTTGAGCCTGGGCCGGTCGGCGGCCACGCTTTCGGGCGGCGAGGCGCAGCGGATACGGCTGGCGACGCAGATCGGCTCGAAGCTGCGCGGCGTGCTGTATGTGCTGGACGAGCCATCCATCGGCCTGCATCCGCGCGACAACAACCGGCTGCTGGAGACGCTGACGCACCTGCGCGACATGGGCAACACGGTGCTGGTGGTGGAGCACGACGCGGAGACGATCGAGCGGGCGGATTACGTGATCGACCTGGGCCCGGGCGCGGGCAGGCTGGGCGGCGAGCTGGTGGCGCAGGGCGTTCCGCGCGCGATTGCGAAGAACCCGAAGTCGCTCACGGGCCGATACCTTTCGGGCGCGATGGAGATCCCCGTGCCGGCCGAGCGGCGCAAGCCGGGTGAAAAGACTCTGGCGATTCGCGGCGCGCGCGAGCACAATCTGAAGAATGTGGACGTGGAGATTCCGCTGGGCCTGCTGACGGTGGTGACGGGCGTTTCCGGCAGCGGGAAATCGACCCTGGTCAACGAGATTCTCTACCGCTCGCTGGCGCAGGAAATCTACGGCTCGCACGACAAGCCGGGCGAGCACGACGCTATCGACGGCATTGCGCAGATCGACAAGGTGATCCGCATCGATCAGGCGGCCATCGGGCGGACGCCGCGGTCGAATCCGGCGACATACACCGGGTTATTCACGCTGATCCGCGATCTCTACGCGATGCTGCCGGAATCGCGCGAGCGCGGTTACAAGGCCGGGCGCTTCAGCTTCAACGTGAAGGGCGGGCGCTGCGAGGCATGCCAAGGCGATGGGTTGAAGCGCATCGAAATGAACTTCCTGCCGGATGTTTACGTGACGTGCGACGTGTGCCGCGCGCGGCGCTATAATCGCGAGACGCTGGAAGTGAAATTTAAGGGCTATTCCATCGCCGACATGCTGAATGCGACGGTGGAAGACGCGTTGGGGCTGATGGAGAACCTGCCGCAGATCCGCAACAAGCTGCAGACGCTGTGCGACGTGGGGCTGGGCTACGTGCATCTGGGTCAATCTTCGACCACGCTTTCGGGCGGCGAAGCGCAGCGCATCAAGCTGGCCAAGGAATTGAGCAAGCGGCAGACCGGCCGCACGTTTTACTTACTGGACGAGCCGACCACCGGACTGCATTTCGACGATGTACGGAAGCTGCTGGACGTGCTGCAGCGGTTGGTGGATTTGGGGAATACGGTGGTGGTGATCGAGCATAATGTGGACGTGATGAAGAGCGCCGATTGGATCATCGATCTGGGTCCGGACGGCGGCGAATACGGCGGGCGCGTGGTGGCGTGCGGCACGCCGGAGCAGGTGAGCCGCTCGAAGAAAAGCTATACGGCCGAGGCGCTTCGCAAGGTGCTCGGCGGCAGGGCTGCGTGATGCCTGTAGTTTCTACATTCCGGGTACAAGAGGCGGGACAGACGATCGGGTTGTGTCGTCCGTCTTTCGCGGGCCATGACAGACCACGGAAAACGATGGTCTGTCCCACCTGGGGATCGCATGAGTAGATACGAAAAGCAGCCGCTCGATTTCGCGAAGCTCAAGACCGTCGGCCTCGAATACCGCGGCGGCAAGGTGAAGACGGCGGACTTCGCGTATCCCTACCAGAAGGGCGCGGGCATTTCCGGTTGGCTCGATTCGCTGCCGCGCATTCTGGCGGGCGATTCGTTCCGCGCGGTGCTGGACGCGGTCGCGGCGGCGCGCGCGAGGCGGCGGGCCATCGTCTGGGGCATGGGCGGACACGTGATCAAGTGCGGTCTGGCGCCGGTGCTGATCGACTTGATGCGGCGCGGATATGCGACGGTGTTCGCGATGAACGGATCGGCGGCGATTCACGATTTTGAAATCGCGTTGGCGGGACACACCAGCGAATACGTGGAAACAGCGCTGCCGGACGGGCGGTTCGGCGCGGCGGAAGAGACGGGGCGAGAGATGAACAGCGCGATCTCGGGCGGCGCGGCGGAAGGGTTGGGGATGGGCGAATCGCTAGGCCGCTGGCTGGAATTGATCGCGCCGGCGAAACATGCGGCATCGAGCTTGCTGATGCAAGCGTACGGGAACGGGACGCCGGTGACGGTGCATGTGGCGATTGGAACGGATACGCCGCACATGCACCCCGCCTTGGACGCGGCGGCGCTCGGCAGCGCATCGCATCGCGATTTCCGGCTGCTGGCGGCGCATGTAGCGGACCTGAACGATGGCGGGGTCTACCTGAATGTGGGATCGGCGGTGGTGCTGCCCGAGGTGTTTCTGAAAGCCGTATCGTCGGTGCGGAATCTGGGGCATCCGCTAGCGGATTTCACCACCGCGAACCTCGATTTTTTTCAGCACTACCGGCCGCGCGTCAACGTGGTGCAGCGGCCGCACGCGGGCGCGGGCGGCGCGGGCTATGCGATCACGGGGCATCATGAGCTGATGATTCCGCTGCTGGCAGCCGCGCTCATCGAGAAAGAAGCATGAGCGACGAGCAGCAGCCGTGGCTAGGGCAACCGGGGATGGAGCGACCGGAGACAGGGCCGCCGGAGACAGGGCCGCCGGGGGCTGGGCCGCTGGAGACCGGGCCGGAGGCTGGGCCGCTGGAGACAGAGCAACCGGGGGCTGGGCCGCCGGAGAAAACCCCCTTCTGGGGTTACAACGACCTGCTGCTTTTTATCGGCCTGGCGCCTATGTGCCTGATACTCGGGTATACGCTGGTGAAGATTCCGCTGCGCATCCTGCACATTCAGCCGGCAGTGCAAGTGGAGGAAGCGATACCGGAACAATTGATGGGCTATCTGTTGCTTTTCGGCGCGCTGGGGTTGATCTTGCGGCAGGGCTACGGCCGGCCGTTTTGGGAGTCCCTCGGGTGGACGAACATGCGGCTGCCACTTGGCGTAATTGTATGCTTTGGCGTCCTTACCGGGGTAATTGTGGTGGTGGCCAGCGCCCTGATTCGGCTGCCCGATAAGGCTAATCCCATGACGGAAATGATGGATACCCGCACGGCTATACTGCTGATGACTGTGTTCGGCATAACCGTGGCGCCGCTCTGCGAGGAACTGGCGTTCCGTGGATTCCTGCAGCCGCTGCTGGCGCGCAGCCTGGGCGCGGCGCCGGCAATTTTGCTGGCTGCGATCCCATTCGGACTGCTGCATTATCCCGAATACGGCGACTCGTGGCGGCACGCGCTGATCATTTCGGCGGCGGGCGTGGCGTTCGGGGCGATGCGCCATTTCACGGGGTCCACCAAGGCCGCGGTGCTGATGCATGCGTCGTATAATGCCTTTTTCTTCCTCGTGCTGTTCGCGGATGTGAAGAACCTGCCGCACTCATGGTAGAGACCATACAGTGGATCGACGGCGCGGCGGTGCTGATCGACCAGACGCGTCTGCCGCTCGAAGAGAAGTATGTCGCGTGCCGCACTTATGAAGAGATGGCGGCGGCGATTCGCGATATGATCGTGCGCGGCGCGCCGGCCATTGGCGTGGCCGCGGCGATGGGCGTGGCGTTGGGCGTGCTGCAGGGGGCGGAATTCGAGACGGTGTGCGAGACGCTGGCGAAAACGCGCCCGACGGCGGTAAATCTATTCTGGGCGATCGACCGGATGAAGCGGCTGTACGCATCGCTGGCAGGGCAGCCGCGCGACGCGATTTGCCGGCGCATGGTGCAGGAAGCGCAGATTGTCCGCGAGGAGGACATCGCCATTTGCCGCGCCATCGGACGAAACGGCGTGGAACTGGTACCGGCAGGCAAGACGGTGCTGACGCACTGCAACGCGGGCGCGCTGGCTACGGCGGGATATGGCACGGCGCTGGGGGTGATTCGCGCGGCGGTGGAGGCGGGCAAAGGCATCGACGTGTTCGCCGATGAGACGCGGCCGTTTCTGCAAGGCGCGCGGCTGACGGTGTGGGAATTGCAGCAGGACGGCATTGAGACGACGCTGATTACGGATAACATGGCGGGGCATTTTTTGAAATCGGGACGGATCGGCTGCGTGGTGGTGGGGGCCGACCGCATCGCGGCCAATGGCGACGTGGCGAACAAAGTGGGCACTTACTCGGTGGCGGTGCTGGCGAAGGAAAACGGAGTGCCGTTCTACGTGGCGGCGCCGGTTTCGACGCTCGATTTGACGCTGGCTACGGGCGACCGGATTCCGATTGAGCAGCGCGCCGCGGCCGAGGTGACGCACGTCTTCGGACAGCAGGTGGCGCCGGCGGGGACGCGGGTGGAGAACCCGGCGTTCGACGTGACGCCAGCGCGTTACGTGACGGCAATCATCACCGAGCACGGCGTGGCCCGCGCGCCATACGAGCGATCTTTGAGAGAATTGGGAAAACAGGAAAACCGACAATGAAACGCATTCTCACTCTTTTGTTTTGCGCCGGGATGGCGCTGACGGCCCAGCAGTTGCGCCGCGCTCCAGGCTTCGCTTTGTCCGACGCCCTCACCGGACAGGTTCGCGATCTCTACGACTATCGCGGCAAGGTGGTGGTGCTGGAATTCATGATGACCACGTGCCCGCACTGCGCGGCGTTCGCGGAGATACTTGGGGAGGTCCACCAGAAGTATGCAGGCAGAGTGGAAGTGATTTCGGTCGCCAACTTACCTACGGACAATCCGACCACGGTGAAGCAGTTTGTGGCGGGACACAAAGTAGGCTACCCGATTCTGTTAGACATGGGTCAGATGGAATACTCGTACGTCCTGAAGCCGAATGTGGATCTTCCGCATGTGTATGTGATCGACGCCAACGGTTACATTCGCAGCGAATATGGGTACGGCGTCATGTCGCGCGATATCTTCGAGGGGCGCGGGCTGTTTACGGAGATCGATCGGGCGCTGAACGCGGTGAATTCTTCGAAGAAGTGATGCGGGCAGAGGCGCCTGCCCCGACTGTGGAGCGGAAGGTCGGGGCTGTCGATTTTAACGCGGAGACGCGGAGCGGCGGAGGAAGGCGCGGAGTTTTTGCGGAAGCCCGGATTCCGGCGAAGGGGTCGGAACGATAGTAGTCCAGGCGATTATCGAGGGGCACGGAGGCGGGAGGAAGCGGAGAAATCGAAGCAAGACTACCGCGACAGTGTCCACTGAAAATAGGGGCTGGCAGGTGAGTTTCCGGAGAGCACAGCCGGCGTTGAGATCCGATGCTATCGTGAAACCGCTTGCTGACGCGCGCGGCTCGATGGGAATCGCCGCGGCGGACGAACCGCTACAATAGGCTCAGTGTCCAATAAGACCTTCTACCTTGAGACGTTCGGCTGCCAGATGAACGCGCACGATTCCGAAAAGGTCGTCGGCACGCTGCTGGAAAAAGGCTACTCGCAGGTAGCGGAGCCCGAAGACGCCGAGCTGGTCCTCTACAATACGTGCAGCATCCGCGACAAGGCCGAGCAAAAGGTATTCAACCGCCTGCAGCAGTTCAAGCGCGCCGGCAAGGGCAAGATCTTCGGCGTGCTGGGCTGCGTGGCGCAGCAGGAAGGCGAGAAGATCTTCGACCGCGCGCCTCACGTGAGCCTGGTTTGCGGATCGGCCAGCTACACGCGCTTCGGCGAGATGCTGGTGCAGCTTGAAGCCGGCTCCCGCCGCGTCACCGGGCTGAGCCTCGATACCGACGAGACTTTCGATACGCCGTTCACCCGCCGCGACAACCCGCACCGCGCCTACATCACCATCATCGAAGGCTGCGACAAAAAATGCGCCTATTGCGTGGTGCCGTTCACGCGCGGGCCGGAGCGCAGCCGCACCGGCGAAAGCGTCATGGCCGAAGCGCGGCGCCTCGCGGACCAGGGCTATACCGAAATCCAGCTCCTCGGCCAGAACGTCAACAGTTTTCGCGACCCCTCGCCGGCCGCGTGGGATTTCGCCACGCTGCTCGCCCGCGTCAGCGAAATTCCCGGCATGCGCCGCGTCCGCTACACCACGTCGCACCCGCGCGATTTCGTCAAGGCCATCATGGACGCCATGGACGCGAACCCCGTGCTCTGCGATCACGTCCACTTGCCGGTGCAGTCCGGTTCGTCGAGAGTTCTCGCCGCCATGGACCGCCTGTACACCCGCGACGAATACATGCGCCGCATCGAGTGGATCAAGGGCGCAAAGCGGAAGTATTCCATCACCACCGATATCATCGTCGGGTTCCCCGGCGAGACCGAGCGCGATTTCGAGGAGACGCTCGCGCTGCTCGACGAGATCCAATACGATTCGCTGTTCAGCTTCAAATATTCGCCGCGCCCCAACACGGCCGCGCTGGCGATGGAAGACCAAATCCCCGAGGAAGAGAAGCAGCGGCGTCTCGTGATTGTGCAGGAGAAGCAGCGCGCGATTCAGATCCGGCGCAACGCCGAGCTGATCGGTACCACCGAAGAAGTGATGGTGGAAGGCCGCCATCAGGCGCTGGGCCAGTGGATTGGCCGCACATCCTCAAACCGCACGCTCAACTTCACTCACCCGGATACCGGCGGCGCGTCGCTGGTGGGCCAGTACCTGCCCGTGCGCGTGACGCGCTCCGGACCCAACTCGCTGGTGGGTGAAAGCGTGGGCGCGCCGTAGCGCCGTAGCAGGAGGCGTGCCGTCATGGAGCTACTGTGGTCTAATTGAACCGGGGGAAGATGCGATGGAAGTGGAAATGAAAATTCGCGGGCTGATGATGGATCCCGTGTCCAACATGCCCATCGTCATCCTCAAGGATGTCAATGGCGCCACGGTCCTGCCGATTTGGGTAGGCGTCTTCGAAGCTAACGCCATCGCCCTCGAAATCGAAAAGGTTTCGACGCCGCGGCCCATGACGCACGACCTCATGAAGAGCCTGCTGCTGGGCCTCAACACCGGCCTGCGCAAAGTGGTGGTGAGCGAATTGAAGGACGACACCTTCTACGCCGTGATCTGGCTCGACCGCGAGGGCGAATTGATCAGCGTGGATTCGCGCCCCAGCGACGCGCTGGCTTTGGCGTTGCGGCTCGACTGCCCCATCTATGTCGAAGAGAGCGTTCTGAAATCGTCGAAGGTGGCCTCGTCGATGTCCGACAAAGTCAACGACGCCGAGCTGCGCCGCTGGCTGGAAGGTCTGAACGACGAAGACCTCGGCCGCTACAAGATGTGAATTAGTGGAGCGGGCCCCCTGGTCCGCACGGTTCCGCCTGGACCCGTTCTTCGGCGACAAAGGTCTGCAAGCCGGCCCGGGCCGGCTGTGGACCAGGGGGTCTGCCCCACTACAATGCGAAAAACCCTTTTCTGGAAACTCAAGCAACGGGCAATCCTGCTTGGTGAGCGCACCGCCGTGATGGGCGTACTGAACGTGACGCCCGACTCTTTTTCCGACGGCGGCCGTTACTCCGACCCCGACCGCGCCTTCGCGCGCGCCGTCGAAATGGAAGAGCAGGGCGCGGATATCATCGATATCGGCGCCGAATCCACCCGTCCGGGCTCGGCGCCCATTTCCGCCGACGAAGAATGGCATCGCCTCGGCCCCGTGCTGAAGCGCCTCAAGGACCGGCTCACGATTCCCGTCTCCGTGGATACATACAAGGCGGAAGTGGCTGAGCGCGCGCTGGAACTTGGGGTTGAAATTATCAACGACCCATCCGGGTTGACGTTTGAGCCGAACCTGGCGCGCGTGGTTTCGAATCGCGACGCGGGCCTGGTGGTGAGCCACATGCGAGGGCGTCCCGAAACATGGGCGAAACTTGCCCCATTGAAGGACCCGGTTGCGTCCATTCGCCGCGATCTGGACGCGGCCGTCAGCCGCGCGCGTCACGTGGGCGTCGACAAGGCGCGCATCGCCATCGACCCAGGCCTCGGCTTCGGCAAGCGCGGGGACCAGAATTCGCTCATTCTCGGCAAGCTGCGCGAGTTGGCGGATCTGGATCTGGCGGTGATGATCGGCCCCTCGCGCAAGCAGTTTCTGGCGCATGGCACGCCCCAGGAAACGGCGTTTGCCACCGCGGCAGCCGTCACCGCGGGCATCCTCGCCGGGGCTCACATCGTGCGTGTGCACGACGTGCGGGAAATGCGCGCCGCCGCCGATGTGGCCGACGAGATTTTGAAAGCCTGCGCGGAGAGTTAGAGTGTGCGTTGCGGGAGCAGCCTCCTGGCCGGTCAACCGGAGTCTCCACATTTCGTGAGGGTTCGCGCCAATTGTGGGGCAGGCGTTTTCGCGTGGATAGCGCCGGGATAAACCGGCGTGGGGCAGGGAATGAAAGAGTCATACGGGAACCTGATCCCCAGGCGATGCCGGATTGAGCAGAGCGAGACTCGCCGATACTGTGACAGTGGCGGCTGGCATCCAGGGAGGCATCCTGCCCCACATCTCCTGTCACTCAATTATGGGAAGCTCTATAGCCGATATTGAAATAGCGGCTACCGGCCCGCGGCCAGGAAGCGCGCGATGTTCTGGTTCAGGAATTTTCCATCCGCCGGATTGCTGGCGGCGCCGGCCGTGTGTCCCCAGAGCGAGGGAATCGGCATCAGCGCGACTCCGGGAATGAACGCCGCCTCGTAGCGCGCGTCGCCGATGGGGAAGTAGAGATCGGTCTCCGAAGGCATGTATAGAAACGGAACCTTGATGGAGCGGAGCGCGCGCTCCACGTTTCCGTCGAAACCCGGAGTGGCTCCTACGTCGTGCTTCTGCCATGTGCGCGCTTGCAGAATATAATCGTTGGCGTCGGCGGAAAACGACGTGCGGAATCCATTCATCACCTGCTCGAAAGTAGTGCCGGGGCGGCGTGTTTCGCGCCATAACTCGCGCCGCCACCATTCCTGGGAGTAGAGCCACGCCGCCCATACCATTCCAAACGCTTCGAGACCCTTCTTGGGCGGGGACGCGTAATCGCCGCCCTGAAAGGCGGCGTCGGCCGTGAGCGCGGCGATCTGTCCTTCGAGGCGCACCACTCCGTGCGGATAAGTCTTGGCCGTGCCGGATGTGGCTACAATGCGGCTGGCGAACTCCGGGTAACTGACCGCCCATTGGAAGGCCTGCTGCGCACCCATGGAGAAACCGATGATGGCCCGAAGGTGCGCGATCTTGAGCTCCTCGGTGAGCAAGCGATGCACCGCATCGACGTTGTCGCGGATGGTCATTATAGGAAAGCGCGGACCGTGGTACGGCTCCGGCGTGTTACTCGGCGAAGACGACCGGCCGTTGCCGAACAGCTCCGTGGTCACGAGGAAGAGCTTCGAAACGTCGAGCGCGCGGTCTTGCCCGATGAGCCACTGATAGCCGCCAAGGTTCGCCATGTAGTGCGAGGGCAGAAGCACGGCGTTGTCCCTGGCGGCGTTCAGATGGCCATAGGTTCCGTATACGATGTGCGCCTCAGGCAGCGTTGCGCCGAGCTCGCTGTGGAAATTCGGGATGACGAACTCATGGCGCTCGGGGCTCTCCGCCGGGTTGTTGGCCGGGTTGTTGGCCGCATTTTGAGCGAGGAGTACTTGCGAAACAAATAGTAGAACGACGAGTCTTCTCATGGCTTACCTTGCGCCTTTCTCAAGTTACTTGCTCTTGCGTACAGGGTCTTGCGATACGGTGACAGCCGTTCTTGGCAACCGCCGCGCAGGATGGCATCCCAATGCATTTACTTTGGATCCGTGTGACGATTCTGCAAACATTATGGGGCAGACAATCCTGGCTGCTGCCGGCTTTCTAGCCGGCGCTTGCCGGGCGCGAAGACTGGCGCATAGCTCGAAAGAGCCGCCTGAAAGGCGGCTGCAGGCAAGATTGCCTGCCCCACAACAAATGCAGATATGCCCCATAACGGTTGTCACTCAATTACGCGAAGCTCTATAGGTTCAGAATACATCTTCACGCTTCGGGCTCATGCGGCACTGGGCTAGCGTTGAGTGTAAACCAAGCTAGGTGACTCAAGGAGCGGGCGGCTATTATTTCGGTGCGCGCGAGGAATCCTTGAATCCGTTCCGCGCGCGAGCCTTGGCCCGCGGTAAGCTGCGCGGCTAGCGTGGGGGCCGCGGCGGGATCGAGAATCACGGCGGCTGGAATGCCGGACGTGCGCGCGGCGAGGCGGCCGATCACCGCGAGCGCACGCTGCTCCAGATCGTCGAGAAGGTTCGCGGATATCGCCGCGGGGAACACTTTGGCGTTCTGTCTCACGATCTGCGCCGCGGCGGAATGGCGGCGAATCTCCATCACCTCGTCGTAGGATTGCGAGAGCGCCCCGTAGCAGCGCCACGCCGCGTCGAGATCGGGTATGGGCAACTGACGGTCCTGCCGGATGGCAACGCCGAGAGCGCCGCTCAGAAGGCGCGCGGCGGCGGTTTCGATACGTTCGGCGAGGAATCGCGCGCGCTGGTTCAGCTCATCCGCCATATCCTTGAGCCTGCACGCGCTCAGCTCCTCTTGAGCGCGGATGCCGGCGAGATCGGCCGAAGCGAGGCGGAAACTTGCGGGCGTCACGGCGACGCCAGCGCCCTTGATCGCCAGGGCGGAGAACTGCAACAAACTGGTCTCAACGGCCAAGTCATAGGAAGCGATCTCCAGTTCCGGCCGAAATTCGGCGGGCTCCGCGGGCTGCGATTCGAGTTCCCGCGCTTGGGATGCGGGAAGGACGAACCATCGGCTGCAAAACTCCACCGGCGCGTGGAACAACTGCTGCGCGGCGCCTTCGAACTCGCGCGCCGCTTCGGCGTTCACGATCAGATCCATGGTGGAGACGAACTGCGCGGACGCGATGGGCAATCCGAGAATCTTCTCATAGTGGTGGCGAGTGGCCTCGGCGCACAGAGCCGGCAGGTCGCGGAAGAGGCGATCGGCGGAGCCTTCGCCTCGAAAAATGCCGGCCGGCCCTTCCCGGCTGACAGCGGCAATGCGTTCCGCCGTGCAAGGGTGCGTATCCCAGCGGCCAGTGGTGCGGCTGAGCTCGTGGGCGGCGATGGCTTGGGCGCTCTCAGCGGTCAGGTGGGTAGTCCGCGTGGAGATGAGGGCTGGGACGTCTTCGGGGAGGCGGCCGATGGACCAATCCTTTTGGACGTCCTGCCAGGAAAGCGAGGCGCCGCATACCAAGGCCGGCAGTTGTAATGAAGTCTCCTCAAAGACGGCGGCGCCGACCAGCGCGGATTCATAGCGGTCCGCGTCGAATTCCATCTGGCGGCTGAAAGCGCTGCTTAGCCAACCGCCGCACTTCATGAGGAGGGCAAGATAGCGGCGGCTACCGGCGACCACCGCCGCCGCCAAATATGCCACGCCTTTGATGCGCCAATCGCGGACGTTGCATTGGCGCTGCAACCAGGCGTCCCAACTGTCGCGCTGATAGACGACGCGCGCGAACCACCCTTGGATGGTCCGGATCAGGAAGTAGGACCGGAGGCCCGCGCGTTGGGCGAGATGGCCGAACTCATGCGCGAGCACGCCGGCGAATTGCGGCAACGTGAGGCCGGCGGCCAATGGCAGGCCGATGGTGAGATCGAGATGGCCAAGGAAGAATCCACGCCATCCCCGCACGCCGGCGGATGCATTGACTTGCAGGTTTACCTGAATGCGCGAAGGGCGCGGCGACCCGAGCGCGCGGCACAAGGAATCGACAAACTCAAACAGGAGCGGCTCACTTTCCGCGGTCAACTGAATGGGACTAGCGGGTCGCGGCGGGCGGATCACGATGGGCTTGAGCAGGAACAGTGCGGCAATTACTCCCCCGGCGGGCGGACCCACGTAGAAAACCACGGTGATGAAATTGAAAGGGAGGCCGGCCGCGAGCACACGGAAGCTGTAGATTCCGGTGAGCAGCAACACCACCGCGATGAGAAGCAGGTAGAGAACCTGGAGCGCAACCAGGCCGAGCAACACGGCAAAAAGCCTGGCGCGGTAGCCGGCGGTTACGCGAACGGGCGGGATGGAACCGCTGAAATACGAGCGAATCTCGGCGGGCGTGAGGGGCGGCGCGGGCATCAGAGGATCAGGTTAGCAGAGGGCAAATACGGATTTTCGCAGGCTTATGGGACAGGCTATGGGCCCGCGCCATGTTTCTGGTAGACTGGCTACTAGAATGACGGAAACTCACCGCCTTCAGCTCTTGCCGGGAACGCTCGAAATGCTGATTCTGCAAACGCTGATCTTCGGGCCGCGCCATGGGCATGGCATCGCAACCACTATTCAACGCACGTCGGACCAGGCGTTGCTGGTGGATCACGGCTCGCTCTACCCGGCCCTGCAACGGCTGGAGCGCGCGGGTTGGATGGATTCCGAGTGGGGTACCTCGGAAAACAATCGCCGCGCGCGCTTCTACAAGCTGACCCGCGCCGGCCGCAAGAAGCTGACCGCCGAGACAACCAAATGGGAGAAGCTGGTGCGCGCCGTCACCGGCGTTCTCACGACGCCACAAGAAGAGGAGAGCTAAGATGCGCTGGTTTGGCCGGCCCGACCGCGAATACGCGGAAGAAATCGAGGAGCACATCGCGATCGAAACACGGGAGAACATCGGCCGCGGGATGACGCCCGAAGACGCCCGCCTCGCCGCCCGGCGGACGTTCGGCAACGCCATGGCAGTGCGCGAACAACTGGGCTCGGCGCGTCCGCTGCACTGGCTGGGGACGCTCGCCGAGGATATCCGCTATGGGCTGCGGTCCACGCTTCGTACGCCGCTGTTGGCCGGCATGATTCTGATCACGCTCACGGCCGGCATCGGGCTCAATACCAGCGTTTTCACCTTGCTCAACGCGCTGCTTTTCCGCGCCCAGGTGGATAAGGACCCGGCGCGGTTTTTCAGCGTGTACCGCGAGAGCTGGGCTCCCAACACTTCATACTCCAGCTACCTGGCGTTCCGGGAAGGCACGCAACATCTCGGCGACCTGGCCGCAACGTTCCAACCGCGGCTTACACTCGATGGCGAAGACCCCGCTCCGGCGAGCGCGATGCTGGTTTCCTGCAACTTTTTCCAGGTTTACGGTCCGGACCGGCCGCTGCTCGGCAGACTGTTCCTTGCGCAGGAGTGCGCCGATCCAGGCGGGGCGCCGGTCGCTATCCTGAGCGAGAAACTCTGGACCGATCGTTTCAGTTCCGACCCTCGCATTATCGGGCGTACGATCGTCTTGAGCCAACATGCGCTCACCGTGGTGGGAGTGGCGGCCAGCGAACGCTTTTCGAATGCGATCTGGGTTCCGGTTACCATGGGCGCGCAGTTTGACGGCGCCAACGCGCTGCAGAATACCGGCTACCGGCTGAAGCTCGACGGCCGCTTGAAGCCCGGCCATTCGCGGTCCGAAGTGGAGTCGGCGTTGCGCGTGATCGCTCGCCAACAGGACCGGCTGCGCCCGGGGCGTCGATCCACGGTGGAGGTAACGGATGGAGCGCCGATTCACCAGCCCGGAATAGACGCCGCGGCAGGAGTGTTGTTGGCCCTTGGTTTACCTTCGCTGGTGCTGTTGATCGCGTGCGTCAACGTTTCCACGCTGCTGTTGGCCCGAGCGGCTTCGCGCCAGCGTGAGATGGCTGTTCGAATCTCTCTTGGCGCCGGAAAGGCGCGGCTGGTGCGCATGCTGCTCACTGAAAGCCTGATGCTGACATCGGGCGCCGCGGCGCTGAGCCTTTGGATGGCGTACTACTTTCCAACCGCCCTCATGAAGGCTATCGGCAACAATTCAGGCTCGCACACGCTCAATCCGGACTGGACGGTTTTCGCGTATCTGGCGGGAATCGCATTCGGCGCGGGATGCATGGCCGGTTTGGCTCCGGCGCTGGAATCTTTGAAGGTGAATCTTTCGCAGTCGCTCAAGGGACAACAGATGGCGACGGACGCGGCGGGAAGCCACCGCGTGCGCGGATTCCTGGTGGCGTGCCAGGTGGCGTTAAGCCTCGTCCTGCTGGCCGCAGCGGGGCTCTTCGCCCAAGCTCAGTACAAGAAATGGAGCGTCGGGCCGGATTTCGAGACACGCAAAGTGCTGGCGGCAGGGGTAATCGTGACGCCAGCCAAGACTGGCGCGGGGGGTGTAATCTTTCGCGATCTGGAAGACCGGCTCCGGGCCTTGCACGGTGTGGAGGCGGCGGCGTTTGCCGGGGGTATCTTCGATCTGATGGACGGCCAGCAGACGGATGAAGTCACAGTCGCCGGCGCCAGCCAGATGGCGTCGTGGACCGAGGTCTCGCCCGAGTTCTTTCGCGTTCTGGGCATTCCGATTCTGCGCGGACGCACATTCACGGCGGAAGAAGACCGGAGCGAGACGCCAGCGCCGTTCGCGATTGTCACCGAGCGTTTCGCAAGGCTTTTTTGGCCCGGCGAGGAGCCTCTGGGCAAACGGTTCAACGGACCGCGTCCGCTTCATGGCGAGCAGCAAGAAGTTTTTGAAGTAGTGGGCGTGGCTCGCGACAGTGCAGCCGGGCTTTCCTACAATGCGCAGGCGCAATACTTTGTACCCCGGCCCAACGGCAAGATGTTTGGGACGATCCTACTTCGCTTTGCCGGCGATGAATCCACGCTCAATCGCGCTGTGACGCGAGTGCTGAACGGGAGCCGCCAAAGGATGATCGGCCGGCCCCAGACGCTGCACGCCGTGATGGGCCAGTTCCTGGTGTTGCCGCAGCTGGTAGTGCTCATGGGAATCATGGCGATGGTGCTCGCCGTGGTTGGAATTTATGGCGTGGCTGCGTTCGCCGCCAGCCAGCGCACGCGGGAACTGGGCATCCGTTTGGCATTGGGCGCGAACCGGGTGGACATCGTCCGGCTGATGGTGCTGCAAGGCGTTAGGCCGGTGCTGGCAGGGCTCGCCGCCGGTCTGCTGATGACCGCCGGTCTGGTTCACGGTCTGGCGAAAGTACTCAAGGATGGGGCCTTGCCGCTGAACGCACAAGACCCGAGAGCGTACGCCGCCGTCACGATCGTCCTGGCGCTGGCCGCGGTGGCCGCGATGTTGGGGCCGGCGCGCCGGGCGGCTGCGTCGGACCCGTTGTGGGCGTTGCGGCAGGATTGAAAGAGGGCGGTCAATTGCGAGAGCCATCTTCCAGCGCGCGCCACGCGCTACCATGCGTGTAGGCGACAGTGTTGGCGGCGTGTTGGCGACACGCGGTTACAAACGCGCTCGTGTTGAACCAGGCGCCGCTCGGTTAGCTGGTCCAAAATGGCGGGATCCGATGGCAACGGCCGCCGATCGCGTTGCCCTGTTGGACAACGGCACTTCAAATGCCCACCGATTCGCGGTTGAGCACCGACGAAACCAACACTGCGCGCTGGCGCCTGCTGATGCGGGCGCTCCGTTCGCGCAACTACCGGCTGTTTTTTGAGGGCCAGGTGGTTTCCCTGATTGGCACCTGGATGACCCGCGTGGCCACCAGTTGGCTGGTCTACCGCCTCACCGGTTCGGCCTTTCTGCTGGGATTGACCAGCTTCGCGAGCCAGATCCCCATTCTTTTCCTGACTCCCTTCGCCGGCGTGTGGGTGGACCGCTGGGATCGTCATCGCACTTTAGTGGTCACTCAGATTCTGTCTATGCTGCAATCGTTCGCGCTGGCGGCGCTGGCGCTGGGCGGCATTATCACCGTGTGGGAAATCGTCGGGCTGGTGCTGGTGCAAGGCGCCATCAATGCGTTCGACATGCCGGCGCGGCAGAGCTTCGTGGTGCAGATGATTGAGCGCCGCGAGGACCTTGGCAACGCCATCGCGCTGAACTCCTCAATGGTCAATGGCGCGCGGCTGATCGGTCCGGCCATAGCTGGCGTGTTGATCGCCACCGTGGGGGAGGGCTACTGTTTCCTGATCGACGGCTTCAGCTACATCGCGGTAATCGCGTCGCTGCTGGCAATGAGAGTGGCGCTGGCGCACGCGCGCGGCATCCCGCGGCCGCTCACCTCGGAAATCGGCGAGGGGTGGCGCTACGTGAAAGAGTCGGCGCCTATCCGCTCCGTACTGTTGTTCCTGACACTGGTAAGCCTTGTCGGGATGCCCTATACCGTGCTGATGCCGATCTTCGCCAGAGCCATTTTGCATGGAAACGCCCACACCCTGGGATTCCTGATGTCGGCGGCGGGGCTGGGAGCGCTTGCCGGCGCGGTCACGCTGGCCATGCGCCCAAGCGTGCTGGGGCTCGGAAGGGTGATCGTGTGGTCCGCCAGCGTGTTCGGCGCGGGGTTGATCGGCCTCGGGTTGTCGCGCGTGCTATGGCTCTCGCTGCTTGCGGTGGCCGCCGCGGGCTTCGGCATGATGCGGCAAATGGCCTCCAGCAATACCATTCTGCAGACTATAGTCGCGGAGGATAAGCGCGGCCGCGTAATGGCGTATTACTCCATGGCGCTCCAAGGCGTCGCGCCTTTCGGCAGCCTCGCAGCCGGCGCCATCGCGGCCAAAGTGGGCGCGCCGCTAACCATCATGGGCGGAGGTGCGCTGTGTCTGTGCGGCGCCGCGTGGTTCGCCTTGCGCCTGCCGCGCCTGCGCCGCGCCGTGCATCCGATTTACGTGGCATTGGGAATCTTGCCCCTGGCGCCGCCCCTGCCGGAGCAGTAATTGCGCCCTATAAGTGGCAACCTGCGCGGCGGTTGCCAGCCGCAGCTGTCACCGTATCGGCGAGACACGATAAGCGATGGCTAACTTAGTAGATTGTTTCATAGATAGCGTATTCCAAAGACTCCGCTCCCTAAGCTAAGAAGTTGTGAACCAATCGATCGGCAGGCGAAAGCGCCTGCCCCGCAAAAACGCGAGCCGTTGCGCGCCAACGTGGGACAGACTTTTTCGTCTGTCAACCCGGCGAGCTCAGCGATTCTTTCACAGCTTTTGAGGAAGCGGAACTTCGCGGCCCGGCGAGGAAATCCCGAAGACGTTGAGGCATCCCGGCGCCCGGCAGCCTTTGCCCGGCGAAGCGGCCGCCGCGCTAACTAAAACTAAACCGAACGTCCCGACAATCCGAAATGTTCCGCCGCGCCCAGCAGGTGACGATCGTTGGTCCAAATCTCGTGTTCCTCCGCATCCATCGCCGCCGCCAGATGGACGGCGTCTCCCGCCCGCAGATAAACGCTCGCCGGCGCCGATCGCACCAGCGATGCCACCTTTTGCAGCGTTCGAGACGTCACCGGCAACAGCGTCCAGACGTTTTGACCGGCATGACGAATAAACGCATCCAGCAACTCCCGTAACTGGCGTTGCGTGAGCTTGTTCTCCCGCATGTGCCGATGCAGTACGCAACTGACTTCGCCCAGCGCCCATGCCGAGGAGACCAGTGAATCGGCGCCGCGGATCAGCTCGCGCACGGCCCTCGAATCGCCCTCATTCACGTAGTACTTTGCGATGTAGGCCGAATCCAGGTACATCCGCTCAACGGTCCTCTTCCAGAAATCTGCCGCTATCGGTCGACACTTGCGGGAAAGTGTTCCAGAAGCGCGTCATATCCGGCAGTTTGCGCTTGGCGGTCTTCTTCGTAAGGGGGCGCAGCTCAGCCACTGGCTGGCCGCGGTTTTCAATCACGATTACTTCGCCTTCCGCGGCTTCCCGAATCAGCGCCGACGTGTGAATGTGAAGTTCCCGAACCGAGCTCGTCTTCATGTGCTACATTGTAGCACCCCCCGCCTAAACCTTAAGCTAGAACCGAAACCTCACCGTGCCTTGAAGCATCCTCGGGCCGCCGCTTTCGAACAGCGGCGCCAGGCCGCTGCCGGGGCTGCCGGTGCCCAGCGACAAGTTGAGCATCGACGTCGATTGCCCGAAAAGCGGGCTATCCATGTACTTCAGCGGATCGCCGAAATTCGCGTGGTTGAGCGCATTGAAGGCATCCAGGCGAAGGTCCAGGCTAAGCCGGTCGCGCCAGCGGAATTCCCGCCCGATCGCCGCATCCACCTGCGACATGCCGAAGCCGGTGATCGAGTTTCGGCCCAGATCGCCCTGCACGCCGGTCGCGACGGTGGCAAACGCCGCCGGGTTCAACCGCTCCCCGCCAGGCGCCGATCGGTCCGCGATCCAGACCGGGTTGCCTCCCAGAAAATCGGGACGGAATGAGTTCATGAAGGCGATGCCGGTGTACTGCTCGCTTTCGAGAACCGTGATCGGAAAGCCGCTGCGCGCGCGGAAAATCGCCTCGGCGCGCCATCCCTTGAGCGGGCCGCCCGCAAACTGGTAGCTCACCGATGCCGTGACCGAGTGCCGCAAATCGAAATCGGAAGAGCCCGCGTCGTTGGCGGCCGGCGAGCCCGCGCCCGCCCACAACAGAGCGGCATCGCTCGAATCGTTGTCGATGGAATGCGACCACGAGTACGACGCCATGGCTTGCAGATTATTGGCAAGCCGGCGCCGGTATTGGAATTGCAACGCCTGGTAGTTGGAGAATCCGTTGTTGGTAGTGAGGGCGAACCAGTAGCTGGACGTGGTTCCAGGCCCGCCCACTTCGCGGCGAATCAGCTCGCGGCCATTCGAGCCTACATAGCCCAGCGAGACCACATCGTGGGCGCTGACCGCGCGCTCGAGCGAGACATTCCATTGCCGCACTTGCGGGAGTTTGAGATCCGGCATAAAGCCGTATGCGAAGGCGAACGAAAATGGCGCATGTACGCCGCTGATCAGCAGCACGGAACCGCCGTCCAGAATGTCGGTGGCGATACTCAAGCTCGAATCGTAGTAAAGGCCCGCACCGGCGCGCAGCACGGTGCGGCCGTCTTTCGTCACACGATAGGCGGCGCCGAGGCGCGGCGCAAGATCGCGATACGAGGTTGGCCACAGCGGCGCGTTGCTGCTAACCACCGAGCCGCTGCCCGGGTCGTAGACGTTGATGCTGCCGGCGTATGCCGGAGGCGGACTAAACTCCCATCGCAGCCCCGCCGCTACGGTCAGCCGCGAGGAGACTTGCCAAGTATCCTGCGCCCATAGCGAATACTCGGTGAGTTCGGTCGATTGGCCCACGGGCGGCGCCTGGGATTTCCAAAGGCTGCTGGTATTCAAGAGGTCCGTGACGCCATCCGCGATGATGCCGGTCGCGTCGGCGGCGCGGCGGATAGCCGTAACGCGGCGGAAATCCGCGCCGAACCCCAGCGCATGGCTTCCCAGCCGCAACGCGACTGTATCCACGGTTTGGAACTGGCGCTGCCGGTACAGCCCTTCGCTCCCTGAGACAAGCTGGCCGACGCCATCGATGGTGAAACGCACCAGCGTGCTGCACGAGAGCCCGTACGCATTTAAGCTCAGCGCGAACGCCAGCGGTTCCAGGGCGCAAGTCGCGCTGTCCCCCGCCGCGGCGTCCCGCCATTGGGAATCGACGCCGGTCTGCGACTCATTGACGCGGGCATCGAACGTCAGCCGTGAGATGGGGCGCACGGTGAGGCCCAGCGTCAAGGTCTGCGAGCGCAGGTCCAGTTGGTTCACCGCCACATTGCCGAACTGGTTGGTGGAAGGCGCATCGCTGTAGCGGCCGAAGAAGTTGACGTGCGATCCGGCGGCGCGGTCCACGCGCGCGCTGCCCGCGTTCAGCGTCGCCGGCTCATCGGTTCCCCCGGTCCACTGACCCACGCCCGGCGCAATGGCGCCTTGGTTCGGAAGCGGAAACAGGCTCACCGCCGCTTGCGACCATGCGCCCGCCGCCAGGCGCGCATCGAGCGTAGGAACCGCCTGCGTATCGATGAACGGCTCGCGCAATCCCATGCGCTGGTACGAGAGAAAGAAAAACGTTTTGTCGCGCTGAATGGGGCCGCCGATGGTTTGCATCGCCTCGTTCAGACGCTCCGGCGCCTGGCCCAAGCCCGCGCGGTTGGCGAACCAGTCGTTCGCGCCCAGCAGTTCATTGCGGATCTGATACATGGTTTCGCCGTGAAACTGGTTCGAGCCGGATTGGCTGGTCACGCCGATGTTGGCGCCCGGCATTCGCCCGAACTGCGCCACGGTGGTGGATGTCTGCGCCTGCACCTCTTCCACGGCGCCCAGAGTAATCAGCGAATCCAGGCTGCCGAAGGCGCTGGTGGCTGGCAGCGTGCCGCCGCTCGCCTGCGCGGGCAGCCCGCCCACGGCGATGCCGGTGTTGGCGCTGGCTCCATCGATGGTGAAGTAATTGGCGTTGGGGCGCTGGCCGGTAGAGGTGAACTGGCCGGCTTCGCCGCGGGTGGCGGGCACCACATTGACGCCGGGAACCAGCGCGATCAGATCCAGCAGGCCGCCTCCGTTCAGCGGCAGCCGGGCGATCTCAGCGGCTTGAAAGCCGGCGCCCGTCGAGGCGTCCGATTCGTTCAGCAGCGGGGAAGTGCCGCGGACCGTAATCGTCTCGAAAACGCTGCCGACCTGAAGGGGAAAATCGGCGCGCGTGGAGCCGCCGGCGGCTACCGGCACATCGAACCGGACCAGGGCTTTAAAGCCTTCCTTGCCGGCCGTAACTTTGTACGATCCAGGGTCGAGCGCACTCACCTGGAAGGTTCCCGCTGCGTCCGATTCGGCAACGCGGCGAAAACCCGTATCCTGGTTGACAACCGTTAGGCTTGCGCCGGACACGCCGCGTTGCGATGGATCGAGGACCCGGCCGTAAACCTGGCCGGAGGGTTGCGCATGAGCGGAGACGACAGAAATGAGTAAGAGCAGGCCTACCTGCCCAGCAGTCGCTGGTTTTGGTCCAAGTCGGCTCGTAACTCGTTCACCGCGCCGAGTAACTCAGAGGGCAAATCGGCATGACCGCTCTCTCCCGGCGTCACTCCCAGTAGCAATGAGCTTAGCACTTCTATGCGCCGGGCCGCTTGAAACACTTGTTCCGCGGCGCCCTGCCAGGCATCGGCTGCCGCAACCGTACGGCTGGAAGTCGCTCCCAAACCAATCAGTACGGGGACCAGCACGCGGTCGAAATCGGCCAGCGGCGCCGCCAGCGCCACCAGGTGATCGCGAGCCAATCCGCGCAAAGTGGCGCGGTCCTGTTCGTTCATGGAAGCGATGGAACCGCCAGGGGGAAACTTCTGCGCCAACAGGCGGAGCGCATAGGCATGCGCCATGGCCGATTCGTTCCAATTCAAAACCTGCCCGGCGAAGCGGTCCACAGGCCCACGGCCGCCCAGTTGGGCTTCCAGCCGCGATTGAAAAACGCCCGGCGCCGTGGATGCAGCGGCGGGTTGCGCCTGGGTGTGATTCGGCAACGCCGCGTCATTCGACAGCTGGGCGCCATTCGGCAGCGGGGCTCGGGGAGGATCGGAGAAATTGCGCGCCACGTTCGGCAATGGTTCAAGAGCGGCCAGAATTTTCTGCTTGCGTTCGGGCGCAACGCCCACGCCGCTCACCTGCACGCGGCCATCGGAAAGCGAAACTTGAACGGGGTCGCCCAGGTCGGCCCCGATCTCGTGGAGCACCGACATTACTAGTAGCTCATCGGAGATCGAGGCCGTTGGCCCATGGACGATTGCGGCCGGCCGGCTTGGTACGGCAGACCGCGGGGGAACCTCGACAGACACGGCGCCAGATTCCGTGCTGTTTCGGATGGGAGGTTCCGTTATCTTGCTGGATGCTGCTGAATTCGTGTTACCTGACTTGACCAAAGCCGCTTCGCGCACCTTATAGTGCGCAGCATATTGAACAACCCCTTGAACAACCCCGGCAACGGCGAGCGCCGCCGTAGCCGCGGCCAAGCCCCAGCGCCACGGCAAAAACGCGCGGCGGGGAGTTTGGGCGTCGATGCGGTCGAATTCCCGGTAAATATCCCGCCATTCCTGCGGCGGCGCGGGAAGCCCTTCGGCCAAAACCTGTTTGCGGTAGCGCACGCATTCGGCCACCGTTTCCTGCAATTCTTCCACTTCCGTGCGGCATTCCCAGCAGGCTTCGAGGTGACGCTGAATCGCCCGCGACTTGCGCCCGGGCAATTCGCCGTCGATATAGCGCAATAGCAGCGCTTGTTCCGGATGATCACTCATCGCGCACCTTCTTGAGCCGCAGCATGGCCCGCCGCAGGAACTCCCCCACCGCCGACGCGCTGATGCCCAGCGCCGCTCCGATTTCCGGATACCGCAAGCCTTCCATACGCAGCAGCAAGCATCGCTTCTGCTGCTCCGAAAGACCTTCCACCGCGCGATGGAACTGCGCCATACGCTCGCGCTCGAGCAACGCGCGCTCCGGATCGTCCGCCTTCGAAGCGAGCCGCATCTCGAGAGCCGGCTCGAACGGCGCTTCCGAAGCCTGACGCTCCCGCAGTTTCAGGCCATGATTGTGCGCTACCCGGAAAACCCACCCTCGCAGGCTTTGGATATCCTCGCCCTTCTTGAGTGCGGTGTACAGCCGTAAGAAAACCTCCTGAACTGCCTCCTGCGCACGCGGGGGATGCAAACCCAGCGTTAACAGGTACCGGTAAACGTCGTCGCGCGACTCCTCAAAAAACTTGGCCACGCGGTCTTGCAACTCCGAAACATGCCGGTCCGACCGGAGAAACCCCACGAGTTCGTCACCTATCGGGAACCCCGGCATGCTTCAAGCTACATCCAAAGACCCGCGGGTTGTCTTTTCAACTACACCCCGAAGGAATTTTTTTGTACAAATATTTTGACGCGATTTGGGGATCTGCTGTAGTTGAACCGTGACCGCAACGGGTCTTTGCAATGTGGCTTATGGATCGGTAAGCATTGCAATCGTTACTTTTAATAGCAGCCGGTACATCCGGCGGTGCCTCGAAGCGGTTTTGGCCCAGGAAGGCGCCCCCCCGGAAGTGGTGGTTGCCGACAACGCTTCCACTGACGATACTCCATCCATTCTTCGAAGCTTCCGGAGCCGGATTCGGGTGATTCAAAATGCCCGCAACCTCGGGTTCGCGGCCGGACAGAACCGGGCCATTCGCGAATGCCGGAGCGCCGGTTGGGTGCTCACGCTGAATCCCGACGTGTTATTGGAGCCCGGATTCGTGCGGAGGTTGGTCGAGTCGGGCGCCAGCGACTCTTCCGTGGGAGCGGTTTGCGGCAAACTGCTGTCGATCGCTCCCGGCTTTCAGCCTTTACCCGTGCCGCGCATCGATTCGGCCGGCATATGCTTCACACCCAACATGCGGCACTTCGACCGCGGCTGGCATGAGCGCGACGACCATCGCTATGACGCCGCGGAATACGTCTTCGGCGCCAGCGCCGCGGCGGCGCTCTACCGTCGCGAGATGATCGAGGATGTCGCCATTGACGGCGAATTCTTCGACCCCGATTTCTTCGTCTACCGCGAAGATGCGGACGTAGCCTGGCGCGCGCAATTGCTGGGCTGGCGCTGTCTCTACACGCCCTCGGCGGTAGGGCATCACGTGCGCACTGTCACGCCGGCGAACCGCGGCTCGTTGCCGGCGTTCATTAATATGCACTCGGTGAAGAACCGCTTCCTGATGCGCATCAAAAACGCGACGCCGGGGCTGTATCGCCGGTATTGGCTGCCCATGACGATGCGCGACCTGGTGGTGATGGGCGGCGCGATTTTCTGGGAGCCCGCATCGCTTCCCGCATTCTGGCGCGTGGCCAGGTGCCTGCCGCGGGCGCTGAAGCAGCGGCGGCAGATCATGGCGCGGCGCCGGGTGAGCGACGACGAGTTATCGAAGTTATTTGCCCAAGTGGGGCAGCCAATCCTGGCTGCAGCCGGCTTTCAGCCGGCTCTTTACGCCCACGGAACCAGCCCCGAACCGTCTTCGGCGCAGGTTCCGAACCCACGCCCGCAACTTCTGCCCGCGATTCTGCCGGAACCACAGCGTGAGTGCGCCGAGCAATAATCCTAAGCCGAGCCCGAGCGCCGATATGCCCAGCCGGTTGGGCCCAACGGGCACTTCCGGTAAGCTTGTGGGGTCGAGCACTTCGAGGTTCATTCCGGCCTTGTGCTCCTCGATTTCCCAGACGATGGCATCCCCGGATTCCTTTGCCTTGGCCCGCTGCAAGCGAACGTTCTGCTCGGTAAACCTGGTTACCAGTTCGCGTACTACCGCCTGCGCCTTGTTCCGGTCCGGATAGGTGAACGATATTCTGAATGCCGAACCTCCACCGGGCGCGCCGGGCGCGTTCAGCATTTGGATGCCGATGTCATTGCGCATCTTCTCGACGATGTCTGCGAGCGGCGGTTGAGTACGCTGCTTTCGATATAGATCAAGCTGGGGAGCCTGAATGATTTCTTCTAAGCTGCTACGGCTGAGAATATCCCGTTGCATCTGTCGCATCCGCTCGGCCCATGGTGTCATTCTTTGAGCTACGGAAAGGCTATCCGGAACAGTTGGCTGCCTGAACCGCAGCACCGCCGAAGAAGTGTAGATATTAGGAATCAGGAACGACATAGCAACGGCGAGTGCACACCCGGCGGCCGCGAAACCGGCGATCTTCAGCCCCCATTTCGGCCGCCGCATCATGAAGGCTGTCAACAATCCCAGCAATAGTCCGGATCCTAGCCCGTAGGCTACGAATACCAATCGGTTTGGAGTGACATCGTTCTCAGGGAGGCTCGCTTGGTGGAGAACTTCCACAGCTTCACCGGGGGGCGCAGCCCCGAAGCTGCCAGTTCGCGCATTACCGCCTGCTCCTGGTACCGGCCGGGATAGGAGAGAGATATCCTGCCAAACCTGCTGCCAGGTACGCTCTCGGGACTTGTTGGTAAGCCTGCTTTCCAAAGCGAATCCAGTCACCAACCGGTCAACCACGGCCCGTGCCTTCTCCTTATCGGGATACGCGAAAGCGATGCGCAAAGCCCTTACGGGTTCAGCGGCTTTGGCAGATGGCAAAGTCATCCAGTGGATCTGCAGATCCCGGCTGCGCATTTGCTCCGCCACATCACCCATCGGCATTCTCCGCCGCTCGGCTTTATACAGGTCCAATGATTGAATCGTTTCCTCAAGGCTGTTGTTGCTGAGCATCTCCTGCTCAAATTCCTCAAGTTGTACGGCAAGGCGCTCGTCAAGCGCCTCTTTCGAAGCGGGGCGCAGAGAGTCTTGCTGCTCGGTCATCTGAATCACCGCCGATGAAACATAGCGGCCCGGCACGGTGAAAGATACGGCCGTGGCCGCAATAGCTCCGGCCATTGCCAAGCCGCCCGCTAACTTCAGATATGTAGTTGCATTCGTCATCTGCATCGTAAGTGCGCCTCGCAATATATCGGTTAATTCCCGCCAGCCGGGTTTGATATCTTCGAGCAGCGCCTCGAATTCCACGCCGTAGCGCTCGCGCCAGACTTGCGGATATAGGTTTGCGGCCCGCCAAATCCAACGTCTCATTTCACGCAGTCCGGAGGGTCCGGCTGCGATCCTGCCGGAAATGGAGTGTGATTGCGCCCAGCAGCAACCCGAGTCCCATTCCGATGGCCGCCCATCGGGCGCGGAGAGGCTCAATAGGCTGCTGCGGATGGCTCGCCGGATCGAGCACTTCGAGGTTCTCGCCCAGCTTCTGCTCTAAGATTCGCCGGACCATGTTATCCGCCGGCATGTCCTGGCCTCGCGCGCGCAGGTCGTCCACATTCAGTTCGTTAATCCGGGTCACCACTTCGCGCACTACCTCCTGCGCCTTGAAAGAATCGGGATAAGTGAATGAAATACTGAACGCCGAGTGAGATGGGTTCACCATGCGAATACTGAGGTCGTGTCGCATAGTCTCGGCAACTTCCTTTATGGGTCTTTGCGCGCGCTGCTTCTTGTACAGATCGAGCGAAGGCTTCGTAATCATCTCTTCCAGGCTGGCATCGCTGACAACGTCCTTTTCCAGCCGCTGAATCCGCTCGGCTGGAGGCGTAACGGAGACGCCCGCGGCGAGTTCCTCCGGAACGTATGCCCAAGTGATTCGCATAACCGCGATGGATCTGTAGGTTTCAGGCAGCAGGAACGATGCCGCAGCCGCCAGCCCACAGCATCCCGCCGCGAAGCCGGCCATCATCAGGGTCCATCTTGGCCGCCGCCGCGCGACAGCCGCTAACAGTCCCAGCGCTAATCCCAAAACCAGCCCCACCGCCGCGAATGCCACCCGGTTTGCGTTGATTGGCTTCTCCGGCAGGCTGGCGGGTTCGAGGACTTCGAGAGCCGGGCCAAGCGGCGGTACCGACTGCGGCCATATCGTCTGCCATCGGCTTTCGTCGGATTGATTTGCCCACAAATTTTGATCGATGAATTGCGTCGTCAATGCCCGGACCACCGCCTGCGCCTTCTGTTGGTCGGGATAGCAGAACGAAACCGTGAATGCCCCCTTGGCGCCGGGCGCTCCCAGCGAATTACCCACCATAAGGATCCGTATGTCATGGCGGCGCATATTCTCAACGATGTCTTCCATTGGCAGGCGGCTCCTGTCTTCCCGATACAGATCCAAATCGGGCCGCGTGATAATGCCTTCCAGGTTAGTGCGGCTCAAAATCGCCTGTTCGATTTGCAATAGTTGGTGGTCAACATGCTCTTGAAGCGCCTCTTGGGAGACCGTAGAGGCTGCCCGCTGCGGATTCTGCGGTTCCGCCATTCGTATCACAGCGATGGATTCATAGATACGCGGAAAGCTGAAAGACACCGCCGTAGCAACAATCGCCCCAACCACGGCTAAGCCGCCAGCTAACTTCAAGTAAGTCGCTGCATTCGTCATCTGCATTTTGAGTGCGCCTCGCAAAACATCCGTGAATTCCCGCCAACCGAGGTTGAGATCTTCGAGCAGCGCCTGGAACTCCACGCCGTACCGCGCGCGCCAGCTCCCTGGGTATAGACCGGCGGCCAACCCAATCCACCGTCTCATGCGTGTCTCAGCCTTCGCAGCGCGGTCTTGACCACTTGATCGAGGCTCGCCATCTGCTCTTCCAGGTAATGCCGGCCCGCGGCCGTGATGCAGTAAGGTTTGCGCCGGTCCTCCACTTCGACGGGCCGGATCCAGCCGCGTTCTTCGAGACGAGTGATAGCGCCGTAGAGCGTTCCCGGTCCCAGGCGGACATCGGCGAAGCGCGCGATGTCTTCCATCATGGCGTAGCCGTGTTTTTCGCCGTCGGCCAGGCTGGCGAGGATGAGGAGTGTCGGGTCGGTCATGATATTACACCTTACGTTGTATCGTATCGCGTAATAAGTAGTGAGTCAAAGGCGTATTGTCATGCAACTCACCTACCATCCCCGACGGCGCGCGAGAACGAGCACAAGATCGAAATCAGCCAAAACAGGTCGCGCGCGCGGCTCGGTATGCGCATTTGACAGAGCCGCGACCGTGGGAGCGGGTTTGCGCACCTTCAAAACATTTGGTCACCTTATTGTTTCGCGGCCCCAGCGGCGCGCGCCGGATTCGACTGCGTGCGCCCCTCCTGGCTTTCCGCCTCTCGCATCCGATCCGCCGGCGGATTCCACTACACTGAACAGGTGAACCGGCGTCTCCCCATCTGGCTCCGCCAGGTCATGTACAACCTGCGCGGCGGCTTCCTGGTTCGTCCGCTCGCCATCGCCATCGCGCTCGGTTGCGCCGGCGCCGTCCTTTCATCGCTCGAAGAATCCTCGCCCGCCTTCAGCGCCTCGCACGCCGACCCGCAGGTCGCCCAGATTATTCTCGCAGGCATCGCCGCCTCCATCATGACCGTCGTCTCCATCGTCTTCGCCATCCTGCTGATGTCCCTCACGCTGGCCTCCATGCAGTTCTCGCCGCGCATCATCATCAGCTTCTCCCGCGACCGCGTCACCCAATGGACCCTCGGCATATTTCTCGGCACGTTCTGCTACTGCATGGCGGCGCTTCCGGCGGCGCGCTCCCTGCCCCGCCCCGTCGCGCCTTGGCTTACCGTTCTGGGCGCCATGGCCCTGGCGCTGGTTTGCGTCGCATGGCTGCTCTTTTTCATTCACCACATTTCGCACGCCATCAGCGTCAGCCACATTGTGGACCGCATCGCTTCCGAAACCGAAGCCGTGATCGGCGACGTAATGCCGAAGCCGCGCCGGCCAATCCACCTTGCGGCGCCTCCCATTCCTTTCGACCCGGGCGACTGGCATACGGCAGTGTTGAGCGAAGCCTCCGGGTATGTGCGTTTCGTCGATCTCCGGCGGTTGATCGCCGTTGCCAAATCGTGCCACGTTAAGGCGCATGCAGTGCGGCGCGTGGGCCAGTTCGTCCCCGCGGGCACGCCGCTGCTGATGATCTATAAGGGCGAGCGCCTATCGCCCGAAGCCGCCGATGAGCTTCGCGCGGGCTTCGACATCGGCCCATCGCGCACCTTGCAGCAGGACATCGAATTCGGCGTTCTGCAGATTGTAGACATCGCGCTTAAGGCAATCTCCCCGGCGGTCAACGACCCCACCACCGCCATCAACTGCATCGACCAGTTAAGCCGCATTCTGATTCGCGTGGCCGCGCATGAGTCTCCCGAGCCGCACTATTACGACCCGCCCGGCATACTCCGCCTCACGCTGCCTTGGATCGGCTTCGAGGGCCTGCTCGATTCCGCGTTCGAGCAGATCCGGCTTTACGCGAAAGCCGATATGGCCGTGAGCCTGCGATTGCTGCGCGCCCTTGCGGATATCGGCTCGTCCACGCCCGCGCCCGAATTCCGCGCCGGAATGGCCGAGCGCGGCCGGCGCATCGTGGCTGGCTGCGCCGAAAAGTTGGGCGAGCACGAGCTGCGTCAGATGCGCAGCCGGCTGGAGACGCTCGAGAAGATCGCCGCCGCGGCGCCGGAATAATACGCAACCGTGGCGCACGCACTCCTGCGTGCCGCGTTCACACTCGTGTGAACGCGCTTCGCTCCGCCCGCGGATCGCCGGCGGTACAGCCGCAAGGGCGCGTCTACAAGGCGCTCCAGCCGGCCCTTGATAAGTTTGTTCGTCGATTCTGGCAAGCAATTACCCGCGGAGAATGCGCGGCATTATGCGGAGAATGCGGGCTTTATAAGGAAGAACGGCGATTGCTTGGGGATCCCAAGGAGAACTTAAAGCGGCCGAAGATCGCGACGTACCGATGCAGGCAGCGATGGCAGCGGCGCGTCGGCATACTCCACGCGCCCAGCAGCGCCTCAAACCAGGTGCTCGGCCGCGACGGGTAGACATAAGGAACGCCGCAGGCGGGGCACCTAACGCCACTGGGGGGCGGATCCACGGTGCCGGCATTTTTGACCGCCATGAAGCCCTCGGGGGCGATCGGCGTGAACAGCAGAGACGCCCCGCCGCGCCTTTGAGGGCTCGAGGCCGGCTGCCGGGGTGCGGTGGGCGCTTCAGCGCGGCGTGCCCATGCCGCCGGCGCCATCGACGGTTCGGCGCCTGCGGGCGCCTGCTGAATTCTGAACTGCAAGCCGAGAAGGCGCACTTCAGTGAGCACCTTCTGCATCTCGGTGAAGGAATTGGACGTGGAGCGCAGGCATTTCGAAGCCAGGCGCGTGGCGGCGATCCGGAGGCCCTTCGGAGTGTTGCGCGGCTCGATCGCGGGTAAGGGCGGCGTGGCGCGAGGCGAATGTTTTGCGCCGGTCGCCATCTCATAAAGCAACGCGCCGAAAGCGGAGATATCGGCTCCCGCCACTGCATAGCGAGCGTGGCCGTTGGGAGGAAGCAACTGGGCGCCGGCTTTGGTGACCACCACCGAATCGGCATTCACCGAGCCGTGCAGTCGGCCTTCTTCATGCAAATCCCGAATGCTGCTGGCGACATCGGTGGCGTACCGCAGCGCATACCCCAGGGGTAACGCGCCTTGGGACAGCCGTTGGGCTAAAGTCTCTGGTTGGACTGGCTGAAGTAAGCCGTCGTCCAATTCAACGTTAGTAAGTGGATGTTCCAACACTGTCTCAAATTGTACCTGCATCATACCTGTCTTGTCGCTCACAAATACAATACCTGTACCGCTACTTGCAATCGGAGAGATTGCAGCCGTTCGGTCCGGCAATCTCTCCCATCGGAGTGTTGGAGGTCTTAGGCCAGGTCGGGGCCTTAGTTCATGCCTAGTTCAGGGCTAGGACCCGGTCTTCGGATTGCTCGAGCACCGTCGATTGCAGCGATTCGAGCGCTTCCACTACGCGCTCCACCAGGTCGTCGGTTTGGGCCATCGCCGTCCGGGCGGAATCGATGGCGCCGGACTGCGCCTTGAGGTTCAGCTCGAACTCATGCATATCGGCGGCAACGTGATTGTGGAGTTCGGTGAGCTGTTCGCGGAGGTTTTCCAAGCCGGTTTCAACCTGCGCGGCGAGGGGTTCGGATGGCGTCGCCGGATTCTGTTCCAGGAAAGTTATGCGCTCGCTCAAGCTATCGATACCGCGCTGCGCGTGCGCCGCGATGCGTTCGCCGGCAGCCTCGATAGCGGGACCCACGTCGGATTCACGGCCAACCTGTTCCTGCGCCGCGGAAAGCTGTTCGCCCAACGCGGAGAGTTGCGCGCGCAGACTGTTGACGGCTTCGCCGGCGGACCGTTGGATCTCGACGCCCGCTTGTTCATGCGCTTGCAGCTTGGCGTTGACGCGCGCTTCGAACTGCGCCATTTCTTCGCGGAAGGCCGCGTCTGAGACTGTACTGCCCCTGGCAGGGGCGGGAGCGGCGCTGGCGCGGCGAGAGGCGGCGGTCAAGAGCTTCAGCTCTAACTGGACTTTCTGAATACGCTGCCAGCGCGTCCCCGGGTCTTTACCCAGGCATCCGGCAAGCAGCCGGTCCACGGCCGGGCTGCCCGAAGGCGGAGCGGGCGCGCCGCAGAGCGACTCGGCAATGGCCGAATCCGTCTCGCCTTCAAAGGCGCGGCGGCCGGTGAGCATTTCAAATACAACGGCGCCGAACGAGAAAATGTCGCTGCGCGCGTCGGCGGGCTTGTGGTCGGCGGCCACTTCCGGGGCCGTATAAGCCGTGACCCGTACAATTCCGGGAACGGCTGGAAGCAGATCGAGGCCCTCAGCCGTCAAGGCGACCGCATCGGGCGTTATCGAGCCGTGCACGCGTCCATCGTCGTGCAGTTTGCGCAACGCTTCCGCGAGAAGAGCTGCATAACGCAGCCCGTCCTGGACCGGAATGCGCCCTTCGCCGAGCCGCTGTCTTAGAGTTTTTGTGGTGGTAGGAAATTCGAGAGTGTTCATTTCGGTGTCTATTCCAGAGTGAGGCGTTGCCCCACAGTTCGAGTAAAACAGGTTGTGTAGATCGCAGCAACCCTATCTTTGGCTATCGGTTGCTATTCGGAGTACTGGAGGTAATTTTCCTAAGTTAGCAAAACTACTAACTCCTAGTGTAACTCCGATTGCCGCCTTCGGCGAAAGAATTTTAAGGTGGGACAGACGATTCGCCTTTTGTCGTCTGTCAACCCGCCGTGGGACAGTCGCTTTCGTCTGTCAACCCGGCGATCTCGGCCATTGCGCCCCAGATCGATTAACCAGCTCGCTACCTGAATTCGAACCGGATCGGGCTCGATTGTAACGTGGGATATAATCGCCTGGCCGGAGCCAAATGGGAGCGAACGGGAGATTCCGGATGAAACGTTTTTGTTTTACGGTAGCCCTATTCGTGGGTTGCGTTGCCGCCGGCAATGCGGCTGCATTATGCACCGCGGGGATAACGCCCTCCGTGCCGGTATTGAGCGTGAGCAGCGCCGTCGGGGTCGTCGCCGGCTATGCTCTGACATGCGCCAATGATCCGGCTGGGGAGGGAATCTTCTCCGAGACTTTCGCGTTCTCTCTCACGGATACTATACTCGACGCCGCGGCATGGTCTCTGACACAAGAAGTCGATACTTATGCGGGAACCTGCGCCTCGGCGAACGAAATCGATTTTACGGGTGTCGCCTACGACCTCTCCGCGCCGTCCCTCAGCTTTGAGCTTCAAGGGGTGGAGGTGAATCCTAGTGCATCGGCGCCCGGTTCTCAGTACTTTGAGGCATTGTCCGTTAGCGGGGACTTGGATTTGCCAGTGTCGCAGTCGATTCAACTTCTCGCTGGTCCTGGCCGCCGCGGAATCGGGCTCTGCCTCCGCTACTTGCCGCGGGACCTACGTTCGGCGCCCGCGCGCGTAGGTCCATGCCCCAGCCTGTCGGCCGCGGCTGTTGTGGGGCAGCCAATCCTGGCTGCACAGCCGCCTTTCCAGGCGGCTCTTTCGCGCCATATGCGAGTCTTCGCACCCGGATTGCTGCGCCGCAATTTGTTCGGAATGGTCGCCGGCGCGCCCTATCCGGACATCCGCGCGAGATCTCGATCGAAGAGCAGCCCTGCCGGAAAGTTGCCCAGTCTTGCCGATCGCGAAGCGGAACAGCGGACCCTTGCGGTCGCCCTCGATTCCAGCAGCTTTTATATAGGCGTCAAGCGATTTTTCCAGTTTGGGGTGGCAAGGCATTTCATTCACCTTGCCCTTTTCCTCGCGAGCGCGACGACGGACCGGCGCGGGCGAAGGTGTATGTCGCCGCCCCGATGATGGTGCGGTCCGCGGCGAAGAATTCGCGGAAGCGCAGCCCGGCCGATCCCGCGCCGGCGATGAACACGGTCTGGAACCATACAACTCAAATCGCGATTCGCTCGACAATCCCGCCCGGCGCTTGTCTGCGAAATTAGCCGCAAGGTCTCTCCTATTCGTGTGAAGCCTTGTTCATTCGCGGCCCAGGCGTTTGATTCGAAACCCGGAAATCTCATGAAAAGTAAGACCCGCAAATCCCCGATCACGCGAAATCATAAAATCTTTCTGCCATGGATACAACCACTTACTCTCAACTTATCCTAATTACCCATTTCCTTCGTACTAACTTAGTATTGAAAGCGAAACCATGTCCTCACTTAGAAGAATTCAATCGTCGAAATCGAACGGCGCCCGCTCCAAAGGGCCGTCCACCCCAGCCGGGAAAGAACGTTCCTCGCTAAATGCCATGCGTCACGGCCTGTGCGCCAAGTGTATCGTTGTGGAAGGTGAATCGCGCGAGAATTTCCTGATTCTCGTGCAACAGCACGTCGACCGCTTCCGCCCCGCCGGCGAAGTCGAGTTCGGCATGATCGAGGAAATGTGCGCCGCTTA
>PLDF01000401.1 GCA_003135055.1 Bryobacterales bacterium
TTGCGCCGGAAAGTAGCTAGCCCTGGCGGAAGAGTTCGCCTATGCCGATTTGCATCTCGCCGGCTCTCAAGCTGTCACCTCCGGAAACAAGCCTCACCGGAGCGTCCCGATGATACTCCCACGCCAACTTCCCGATCGAATCGACAACCCAGCAGTAAGGCACGCCCCACGCGTGATAGATTTCGCACTTAGCGAATAGCTCACTCGGCCGCTGGGACGGAGAGAGTATCTCTACGCAGAGCAAAGGCGGGTCCATCAGGATTCCGCCTTCGAACCGCGCACCGGGCGGAACAAATGCCACATCGGGCACGCGGACATCGTCGCCATGGCGAATCGACAGTTCGCGAACCGTTCTCCCAAGGCCCTTCTGTTCGTACCGCTCAAGGAGCCGCTCGAGCCACCGCTCCATCTCCATGTGTTCCAGGGTACCCATCGGTTTCGGGAGCAGCGCTCCTCCGACTAGTTCGCACTCCGGTTCATAATCGCTCTCCAAGTACTCTTGGACTGACACTCGCGAGGCAGTCGCCATAGGGCCGCGTTCCTTTGGTCCTATATTACTAAACCACGGCCGCCGTCGAAGACACGCGGCTCTGCGACGCCTTCGCTACCACCGCCCCCACCTTCGAGCGCCTCCAATGGGTCGTCAATTCCTGCGAGCGCATCTATCGCCGAGCACTCAAAGCACCCGGTCCGATTCGCCCAACTGAATCGGCTGCACGCATCGCTCGCGTCCGCGCTCCGCAACTCGTCCGGCGTAGCGCGTGTACTTTCCAATATCGCCGTCCAGCCCGGGGCCGCCACGGCCGAGCCGCCCCGAGAGCCCGCGCGGACCGCCGGACCCGTCCCAATCGTCACCGCTTTCCAACGCCAGCTTATACTGAACGAAGAGTGATTCCAAGAATAACCATCGCCGAAGCCGCCCAGCACGTTGGCGAGACCGTCCAGATTCCCGGCTGGCTCTACAACCTGCGCCGCTCCGGAAAGATCGCATTCCCCATTCTGCGCGATGGCTACGGCGTCATGCAGTGCGTGGCCGTCAAGGCCAACCTGCCGGAAGAGCTGTTTGAGACCATCAAGAACCTCACGCAGGAATCGTCCATCATAGTCACCGGCAAGATCCGCGCCGAACAGCGCGCGCAGGGCGGTTTTGAGATGGATGTCGAAAATCTCGAAGTGCTCCAGCGCGTGCCCGAATCCGACCCTTACCCCATCACGCCCAAGGATCATGGCACCGAATTCCTGATGGATCATCGCCATCTCTGGCTGCGCAGCCAGCGGCAGCACGCCATTCTGCGCATCCGCCACGAAATCGTCAAGGCCGTACGCGACTATTTCGATTCGCACGGATTCACGCTCGTCGATACGCCCATCTTCACCCCCGCCGCGTGCGAAGGCACCACCACGCTGTTCGAAGTGAACTATTTCGACGACGAAAAAGCTTTCCTCGCCCAGTCCGGCCAGCTCTATAACGAGGCCACAGCGATGGCGCTCGGCAAGACGTATTGTTTCGGCCCCACGTTCCGCGCCGAGAAATCGAAGACCCGCCGCCATCTCACCGAGTTTTGGATGGTGGAGCCGGAGATGGCTTACGCCACCATTGAAGACGTGAAGCGCGTGGCCGAAGAGTTGCTGGTTTTCATCGTGGGCCGCGTGCTTGAGAACAAGCGCGAGGAACTCAAGCGGCTTGAGCGCGACGTGTCGAAGCTGGAAGCGATTCAGGCGCCGTTTCCGCGCATAACTTACGACGACGCAGTGAAGATTCTGCAATCGAAGGGCAGCGAAATTCAATGGGGCGGCGATTTTGGCGGCACCGATGAAACAATGCTCACCGAAGACCAGAGCCGGCCCATCATGGTGGAAAATTTTCCGGCGGTCTTCAAGGCGTTTTACTTTCAGCCGCATCCGGAGCGCGCCGATCTGGTCCTGGGCGTGGATGTGCTCGCGCCCGAAGGCTACGGCGAAATCATCGGCGGCGGCCAGCGCATACACGACCCCGAGCTGCTGCTGAAGCGCATCGCGGAACACCATCTGCCCAAGGAAGCGTTCGATTGGTACATCGATCTGCGCAAGTACGGCACCGTGCCGCACGGCGGCTTCGGCATGGGCATCGAGCGCTGCGTCGCCTGGATCTGCGGCCTGGAACATATCCGCGAAACCATCGCATTTCCGCGCATGTTGCACCGGTTGCGCCCATGAGGCTATTAGAGGTAGGACAGACGATCGATTTTTGTCGTCTGTTTCCCAGGGCCTTCGGCCCGCGAAATTTCATGCAAAACCGATGCCTAAGGTGGGGCACGCTTCAGCTTGCCAACCGGCCGGAAGGCCGGTGTTATTCGACCTTTTCGGGCGGCTGCGTTTCAGCGAGACATGCCAGGGTCGAAGAACCACCTGGCATATCGGGAAATCCCCCGAACCTCGCAGAGTTCGTCATGGGATTTCGCGGGCCGAAGGCCCATTCAAACAGACCACGAAAGGCGATGGTCCGTCCCACCTGGTAACCCCCTCATGCCCTACTCCCGCATCTCGATCATCGGGGCGCCGCTCGATCTCGGCCAGGGGCGCCGCGGCGTCGATATGGGTCCATCGGCCATGCGCGTCGCCAATCTGAACGCGCGGCTCGCCTCGCTCGGCTACGAGATCGAAGACTTGGGCAACGTGCCCGTGGAGCAAGCGGAAGCCGCGCCCGAAGGCCATCCGCATGCGAAATATCTGCCGCAGATTGCCGCCACCTGCCAGCGCCTCGCCCAGCAAGTGCTCGGCGTGCTCGGCAAATCCGGCATCCCGCTGGTGCTCGGCGGCGACCATTCCGTCGCCGTGGGCACGGTGAGCGGCGTATCGCAATTCTTTCAGACGCGCGGCGAGAAAATCGGCCTGATCTGGCTCGACGCGCACGCCGATATGAACACGCCCGAGAGCAGTCCCAGCGGCAACGTGCATGGCATGCCGCTTGCCTGCCTGGTCGGTATCGGGCCGCCCGAGCTCACCCGGCTGTTCGGCTACCAGCCCAAGGTCAATCCGAAAAACGCCGTCGTTGTTGGTCTGCGCGATGTCGATGACATCGAAAAACCGCATGTGCGCGATTCCGGCGTCCGTGCTTTTACCATGCGCCATATCGACGAGCGCGGTCTGCGCTCCATAATGGAGGAGGCCATCGGCGCTGCCACCGAAGGGACCGCCGGCTTCCACCTTTCGCTCGACATGGATTTCGTCGATCCCAAGGACGCCCCGGGCGTCGGCACGCCCGTCCGCGGCGGCGCCACCTACCGCGAAGCCCATTTGGCAATGGAAATGATATGCGATTCACGGCGAATGATCTCGATGGAAGTGGTGGAGGTGAACCCGGTGATCGATGAAGTCAATCGCACCGCCGATCTGGCCGTCGAGCTGGTGATGTCCGGATTGGGAAAACGAATTCTATGAAGATACGGGTAGCCGTGATCTACGGCGGACGCAGCGGCGAGCACGAAATTTCCATCCGCTCGGCGAAAGCCATCATGGCGGGCCTGGACCCCGTGCGATACCAGCAGATCGAATACTTTATCGATAAAGATGGCAAGTGGAGCCCGCAGCCGATACTGCCTCAGCCGGGCGCGCAGCCCGACATCGACGTGGCTTTCCCGATCATGCACGGCACCTTCGGCGAAGACGGGACAATGCAAGGTCTGCTGGAGCTGGCCGACGTCGCCTATGTGGGCGCGGGCGTAATGGGGTCGGCCATTTCCATGGATAAGGAGATGATGAAGCGTGTCTGCCGGGAACGGAATCTGCCGGTTGTCGACTATTTGACACTTCCGCGCGATTGCGCCAACCCCGTCGAAGCGTGCGCAGGCCTGCCGTTTCCCGTGTTCGTGAAACCCGCCAATCTCGGCTCGTCGGTGGGAATTTCCAAGGTGAGCCATGCCAAAGAGCTGGCGGAAGCCTTCGCCTTGGCCGCACGGTATGACCGCAAGATTATCGTCGAGCGCGGCATCGCCGGCCGCGAGTTGGAATGCGCCGTGTTGGGCAATGAGTCGCCCATGGCGTCACTGCCCTGCGAGATTCTGCCCTCGCGCGAGTTTTACGATTACGAAGACAAATACCTGCTGGATAAAGCCGGCACAAAGGTGCCCGCCGATCTGCCGCCCGCCAAGACCGAAGAGCTGCGCAGGCTCGCGGTCGAATGCTATCGCGCGGTGGAGTGCGAAGGCATGGGCCGCGTCGATTTTCTGCTGGAAGCGGCCACCGATAAGCTCTACATCAACGAGATCAACACCATCCCCGGTTTCACTTCGATCAGCATGTATCCCAAGATGTGGGAGCACAGCGGCATCCCATTTCCGGCGCTGCTCGACCGCTTGATCGACCTCGCGCTTGACCGCCACAAGCGCAAAAAGGCCACCAGGTTTACGCGATGAAGACCGCGCGCCGCCGTCACTTCACAAACACCACATACTTATTCCCCTCGCCATCCCCATTCGACCCGAGAGTGAGACTCTCGTCGTGCGCCGCCTGATGCGTGAATAAGTGCATACGTTTGCCATCTACCGTGATGCCCGCCGTCCCCGCCTGTTGAAAACCAGGTGCATGTCGCTCCCGCTGTCATCGCGAGGCGGGGCTCATCGCCTTTCTTGCCAGTGACGACGCGGAACTGATCGCGTGACAGATGTGACAGATGATTCTTTGCGATGGCGGCGGCTATCAACACTAACCCGCCGCTTACTTCGCGTTCTTGAGTTCTACCACCATCACTTCAATCGGCTTGTCGCCCTGGTTGGCATCGTTATGACGCCTTTTCCCCTCCTCCAACGACAGCCAGTATGCCTTTCCGGTGTCCCATTGGTGCGCCTCGGACGTACCATCCTCATTGACGACTTTCATGGTTCCGCCCGACAGCGCGACGATCACCCGCGGATGGTCGTGCGTGTGCATCGCCAGCGGAGCGTTCGGCATCACCGTCGTTTTCCAGACCTTTACGTCCTCGTTTTCAAACTGGGGAATCCGCTGCGCCTGGCCCGCCTGCTGAGAGGTAAGCATGCTCAAAGGAGTCAAAACCATCGCCAGCACAACCGCGGCTCGGGTAAGTGAAATGTTCATGCGGCTAATCTTATCAGGCTAATCGACGGCTGATTCTTCAGAGCCGACGCGAGGCCTCGATTTGGTCTCCGCAAAATGCTTCGCCGCTATCCCCAAGCCTCCTCAGCGTTTCGTACTGCTCACCGACAGTCCGCGGCGCGATGCATTGCGCCTCTGTAAGCCCGTATCCTTCGGCGCCCTTCGCGGTAATAGTAGATGAGCTGGACGTGACGCCCGAAGCCGCATTCGACCAATACAGCCAGGCGGTATACGGCTTCCTATACCGCCTTACGGGCCGGGAGTCCTTGGCCGAGGATCTGGCGCAAGAGGCATTCCTCGCCTTCCTGCGCGCGCCGGAACGCTTCGACCCGGCGCGCGGCACGGCCAAGACGTACCTCTTCTCCATCGCACGCAACCTGGCGCTGAAACACTACCGCGACCACCGTATGGAAGAACGATTGGATGAAGACGCAACGTCCCCGTTAGCCATCGATCCGCGGGCGAGCCTCGAAGTGGAATCGGCCGTGGCCGGCGCCGTGGCATCCCTGCCGCCATTGCAGCAGGAGGCGCTGATTCTGTTCGAGTACGAAGGCTCGACGCTCGAAGAGATCGCGCAAATTGTGGGTTCGGACGTGGGAACCGTGAAGTCGCGTCTGCATCGGGCGCGGGCAAGATTGAAGCGCGTACTGGCGCCATATCGAAGTGGAGATAAGGTACATGGAACCGTTTGAAAAAGACGAATTGCAAGATCGCGAGCTGGATGGCCTTTTGCGGCAATGGCGAGCGCCGCAAGCGCCGGCGCGGCTGCGGCAGGCGGTGTTCCCTAAAAAATCGCGGTTATGGTGGCTCAAGCTGCCGCTCAAGACGCCGCTCAGGCTGTCGCTGAGGCTATGGACCACGTCCATTCGAGTTCCGTTGCCGGTAGCCTGCGCTCTCTTAGTAGCGCTGGCGCTCGGAGTCTCGCTATGGCCCCGCCCGGTGCCTGCGACCCGCACGGTGATCAAGAGAGAGCGCGTGGAAGTCCCCGTGATAGAGGAGCGGGTTGTTACTCGGACGGTATACCGTGACCGTCAAGTGGAATCACTCAAGGCGTGGCGGCCCGTGGCCGAGCTGCGTCCTCGAATTATCAGGATTGGACAACGAAAGGAGCCGAAATGATCAGAACTAGCCTGCTTACTTTCTTCGCGGTGGCTGCCCTTGCGCAATCGCAAATGAATACCGCCCGCGATCTGTCGAACGGCGTAGCAGTGCTTGACTCGGGAGTTACCCTCACTTACAAGACCGCGATCGTGCTGCCGCCGAATAACTCGGCATTCCGGGTGTTGTGGAAAGACTTGGCATTCCTACCCGTGGGCGCCGCATTCGGCGTTTCCGGAAACACCATGCGGCGCGTCATCTACGACAAAGCCGCGCAATCCTACTTCGGTTACGACATGGTGGTCGCTTCCGCGCCCGCCGCCAAGACCTTCCAGGTCTCCTTTGGACCGCTGACCGTTTCCGGCATGATGGATGCGTTGAAAGCCATAGCCGGCGATCTGCCGCTGAACCCGGCGCCGCTTCCAAAGTACCCGCCGCCACAAACCGTTTACGATGGCGACACCATTGCGCTCGACATCATGATCAGTCGCGATGGCCGCGAGAAAATCGTCGATTACATCCAGCTCACCGCGCCGGCGAAATCCGCGCCGCCCCAGGCAATTGCGGGCGAAGTCTGGCGGCATCTGCCAGCCGTCGCCGCGCCGGCGAAGTCCGCGCCGCCCCAGGCAGCCGCTACCGCCGAACCACGCGATCTCTCCATCGACGATGGACCTCTCACGTTCTCCATCGGCGCGCCGGCGGTGCGCATCAATGGTGAAGAGTCTTCTTACACAGTAGCGATGACCTCCCACGGCGGCGCCACGCTCGGCTTTTACTTTCCCGGCCATGGCCGCTACATTCTGTCGCTGGCGCCGCACGATGGTTTCGTAAAGTCCGGAACGGTCCGCGCCAACGTGATCGCCTTCCAGTTCAATGGCCGGCAATATGAAATCCAGTTAGGCGCCCCCATCGCCGGTTCGGATAAGGCGTGGAACCTCTACGTGCTGCACGACCCCGGCTATCTGCCCCAAAGCGCTGTGATCGATTCAGTGGTGGGCAGCGTCGACCGGCTGGAGAATCTGTTGCCGAAGCGGTTATAATCGCCAAACCATGTTTCCCTACGACCCAACCCTGCTCGCCGCCGTTCAGGCATCCCCACAATCCGTCGCCGATGTCCTTCAAACCATGCAGACCATCGAGACTGCCTGCATCGATGGCGATGGCTTGAAGTGGTTCGACTGGCTCTATCTCCAGGTGACGCAAGCCGTGGAAGCGCGCGTGGTCTCGGGCGGGTTCACCGACCCCGCCTGGCTCGCTGAGCTGGACGTGCAATTCGCGCGCCTGTATTTCGGCGCAGTGGAATCGGCGCTTTCCGGCCAGCCTGCTCCCGGCTGCTGGGAGGCTCTGTTTCAGCGGCGCAATCGGCCGTCCATCGCGCGCATTCAGTTCGCTCTGGCCGGCATCAACGCGCACATCAATCACGATCTTCCCCTCGCCATCGTCGCCACCTGTCGGGCCGCTTCCACCACGCCGGTGCACGGCAGCGCGCAGTATAACGACTACACCGCGCTCAACACCACGCTCGACAGCCTCATCGAATCGGCCGAGCAAACGCTGCACGTCCGTCTGCTGGGTGACGCGCTTCCGGCGGTTTCGCATTTGGAAGACACCATCGCCGCCTTTAGCGTGAGCGCCGCGCGCGAAGCCGCCTGGAACAACGCCGAGTTACTGTGGTATCTGCGCGCGGAGCCATCGTTCTCCGCCGCCTTCATGGACACCCTCGACGGACTTACCACCGTTGCCGGAAAATCCCTGCTGGCGCCCGTTCCTTAGCCTGTGGGGCAGCCAATCCTGGCTGCAGCCGCCTTTCAGGCGGCTTCTCACCATTGCTCACTCATCCGCTTAATTCGTGGACGCTACACTGGACACAACAGTGTGTTTACTCCACCAGACATGAAGCCTTTGAGTCTCATTCACATGTGTCTCTCCGCCGCTTCCTCCCAACCCGCCAAACACGCCTTCACCGCCAATGACAGGGCCGCGCTTCGTAGCTCATCTCACCGTGGGGCGGGCCCATGGCCTGCCCTGTCCCGAGCCGCTCCGAGCGCTCGGCCATTGCGCGCAATCTGTGATTGAGGTATCTTGGCTCCGCCCTGCAATTGTCGGCCACCCATCTCGCTGCAACATGCGGCCAGTTCCCGCCTCATCGCGCGCTACACACTTGACGCCCGGCGTTGCGTTACGAGTAAGTCATGGAACGTACCTCAAAGCCACCCGCAACTCCACCGTCAGTCCAGCCCTGCGGTCACTCGTTCCAGGCAACCGAAGAACCGCTGCCACCCTTAGCTCGCGCCCTTGTAGCCGTTCTCGTCCTCGGGCTGCCGGTGTCAGCGTCCAAGCGACGACTTCAGTCCCTTCGCCACCTCTTCACCCGAAGCGTTCCAGCTACAGGAGAGCCGTTCATTTGGGTTCGACCGCCAGGCCTTCGCAGTCGGTCACGCCGTTCCAATGCGCGGAAGTTGAACTTATGGCCCACCACCGGCTGAAAAACTTCATCAGCTACTCCTCTATCAACGGGCCCTGAGTGAGGGCGCGCCAGAACTTTTCCAGCATGCGCCATCTCCCGTTCGACGACAACGGAACGCGTGGCGGCGGTAGGTTTGGTCATTGGTCCATCTTATTTCAAAAGGGTGTCGAGGCGGTCGAACCGGTCGCGCCAGAAGGCGCCATAGAGGCTCATCCAGTCGATCAGGGGCGCCAGAGCTTGCGGCTGGGGGCTGTAGTGAGTCTGGCGTCCCTCGCGCCGTTCGCGCACCAGGCTGGCAAGCTTCAAAACGCCCAGGTGCTTGGAGACCGCCGGTTGCGAGACTCCGGCCCGGTCGGTCAGGGCCCGCACGGTTTGTTCGCCGTCGCGGCTCAGCCGCTCGAAGATCGCCCGCCGGGTCGGGTCGGCGAGGGCCTTGAAAACGTCGTCCGCTACGGCTTGCATATCGGAATCATAACTCTGCGGTTATGAATTAGTCGAGGCTGAACTGCGTCGAGCGTTACTGTGCTTGATATTCTGAGCCGAGCTCCAATGCAGCCCGGCGGCCAAGCCCCTCCGAAATCCGGCCATCCGCCGAAGATCGCTACCCAGAGCCTCCGCAAGCGGCATGAAAACTTTTCCCTCTGAATCACTCGAAAGCTAAGTTTATCTTCTCTTTCTTCTCAATCGCATACAGCCATCCACACCGAAACTCATTCAACCGCCATGCTACCTTTGAATCGGCATATGTCAGCACTGAGGTGAAATCCATGCCGTGCGCCGATCTGAAAGATTCAGTAGCATTCGAAATCGGATCCTCTGTCCCTGAGGTGCAAGCCGTCTTTACCAAGCTTGAGGAGAAGAACGTACTCCACGTATGGGCAATTGTTCCCGATAATGACCGCAGGGTGTATCGGTCTGTCTACGCCAAGGAAAAGGAGATCATTGGGAAGTTCGACGGAGTTGATTTCGACTTCAACGTCGTTCCCAGCCATGGCAGAGACCCTCAACACTTAGTGTCCGATCTCGGCGCTGAATTAGCCTTCTTGCGAAAGTGACGCACAACGTCGCAACTCTCTCGCGCAGAACACCTGACAAAATCGCGCCAGAACGAAGAGTTCGCCAAGACCCTTGACACCTCAACTACATGTGGTATTGAATGGGCAATCACGATGAGGTTCTACGCGGCGCTTCATTATGTGCAGGCATATTTCGCATCCGGAACGGGAAAGGCCCCAACCACTCATTACCGTCGCGCCAACTCCATTCAGCGTGACATGTCGATTGCAGGGGCCTACGATGACTACCGCTATTTGGAAGACCTGAGTCGCGATGTTCGATACAACTATTCCAACCTGCAGCCGGGCCACATAAAATTCGCCGAAGATTGTCTGATCACGGTAAAGTCCGTGGTCGGCCTTCATCTCTAACCCCGATCTCAGCGCCTCGGCATCGAAGATCAAAGCTTCCGGACCCGAACAATCCAAACCCACTCCACGTCCTCAGGTTCGTTTCGCGCCATCAGCGCCGCTCGCCACGAAATTCTTCCCAATTCTCAATGCTCTGAACATTTCCAACCTCCGCGCCGATCTCCGCGCCTCCGCGCCTCAGCGTCGAAGTCCGAAGTCCCCGAACCCCAACAATCCAAACCGCTTCCACGTCCTCAGCTCCGTTCCACAAACCCACTCCCCGCCGCACGCAACGTAATCCCCTCAATTCTTAAGCCCATTAGTATGTTCCTCCGCGCCGACCTCCGCGCCTCAGCGTCGAATCCGATCTTGCGTGGAAGCCCAACTATCGATGTGTGACAAGCTACGCCAACGCGGTATACTAGTTGTTAACCGGAGACCAGATGCGCATCGGTACTATCGCCTCGTTTGTATGTTCCATCACCTGGTTGTCGCTCGCCCTCCCGCCGGCCAATTGCGCTGCCGACCCCGCCTTTCAAGCCGCTGTGGAACCCGTATTTCGCGGCGTCTGCCTGGGCTGTCACAATCAGCAGCTCGCCTCGGGCGGAATGAACATTCAGCCGTTTCTCGACTCGAAATCGCTCACCGAAAGCCGCGAGGGCTGGGACATCATTCTGCAAAAACTGCGCGCCGGTGAGATGCCGCCGGCGGGTATGCCGAAACCCGCCAAGCTGGATGCGCTGATCGCCTACGTCCAAAGCCGCCTCGACGAAATCGACAAAAGCGTCAAGCCCGACCCCGGCCGCGTGGTGGCTCACCGGCTGAACCGATACGAATACATGAATACGGTTCGCGATCTGCTCGCGGTCGATTTCCAGGCGGACAAAAACTTTCCCACCGACGATTCCGGCTACGGGTTCGACAACATTGGCTCCGTTCTTACCGTTTCGCCGCTCCTGATGTCGAAGTATATGAACGCCGCGCAGAAAATCGCGTCGCGCGCCATGGCCCTCGACCCGCTGCCCAAGCCCATCGAGGCCGAGTACTCCAACCGCAACAAAAACACCACCAAGCCTGAGCGTGGCGTGGTGGAAGCCCAAGTCCGCATCGATTTCGACGGCGATTACACCGTCCGGTTCGGCTTGCAGGGCGAGCGCCCTCCGGACGGCAAACCCGTCGACCTGTCGCTTTCGGTGGATGGCAAGGTGGTGCACACCATGAGCGTCGAAACCAAGCCCTCGAAGCTGGTTTACTTCGACCCTTACTCGGAAGAGAAGATGACGGTGCATCTTACCGAAGGCGAGCACACCGTTCGCGCGCAATTCCTCAATGACGATTTCGCCGCCGCTCTGTCCGATAAGGACTTCACCAACCGCAAGAAGAACAAGTACATCGATGCCCTGACCTTCATCGGGCCGTTTGCCTCCGCGGGCGAGAATGCCAGCCGCAAGAAGATTCTGATCTGCGAGCCTAAATCCGGCGCGGCGTGCGTGCAAAAAATTATCGCGAATCTGGCTAACCACGCGTATCGCCGCCCGGCCACCAGTCAGGAAACGGCCGCCATTTCGCATTTCGTCGATTTTGCGCGCGCCCAGGGGCAGAGCGTCGAACAGGGAATCCAGCTCGCCATTCAGGCGATGCTGGTGTCGCCGAATTTTCTCTTCAAGATTGAGAACGGGACGGCAGCCTCACAAACGACGGCCGCCCACCCCGTTTCGGACTACGAGCTAGCCTCGCGCCTCAGCTACTTCTTGTGGAGCTCCATGCCCGACGACGAGCTGCTGGGTCTTGCCGCGCAGGGGAAACTGCACGACGCCACGGTTCTCGACACCCAGATGAAGCGCATGTTAGCCGACAGCCGCTCCGGCGCGCTGGCGTCGAATTTCGCCGGGCAATGGCTGGAAACGCGCAATCTCGACGTGGTGAAGCCAGACCCGCAGAAGTTCCCCGAATGGAACTCGGATCTGCGCGACGATATGAAGAGCGAAACGCGCATGTTCTTCGAATATGTGCTGCGCGAGAACCGCCCCATCACCGATTTTCTGGACGCGCGCTATACGTTCCTCGACGAACGGCTGGCGAAGTTTTACGGCATCACGGATGTCAAAGGCCCGGAATTCCGGCGCGTCGATCTGACTACCGATCAGCGCGGCGGCGTCCTCGGCCAGGCCGCCGTGCTCACGGTTTCCAGCTATCCCACGCGCACGTCCGTGGTGCTCCGCGGCAAGTTCATCCTCGATAACATTCTGTCTTCGCCCGTACTTCCGCCGCCGCCGGACGTTCCGCCGCTCGACGAAGCCGCCGTGGGAAAATCGGCCTCGCTGCGCCAGCAGATGGAAAAGCATCGCGCCGACCCCGCCTGCGCCACCTGTCATAACAAAATGGACCCGCTGGGGTTTGGCCTTGAGAATTACAACGCCATTGGGAAGTGGCGCACCCAGGACGGAAACTTTCCCGTCGATGCCACCGGCACGCTCCCCAGCGGCAAAGCCTTTGCGACGCCCGCGGAAATGCGCAGCGTGCTCACCACCGGCCTGCCCGAGTTTTCGCAGTGCCTCACGCAGAAGATGCTGACTTACGCGTTAGAGCGCGGCCTGCAACCCTTCGATAGACGCACGGAAGCGGATATCGAGCGCCAGCTTACGGAATCGAACTATTCGTTCCAAACTTTGATCTACGGAATCGTTCACAGCCTGCCGTTCCAGCAATCCCGCGGCGAGGCGCCGGCCCCGCGGCAAACCGTGACCGCTAAGACCAACCCCGTTAATGCCAACATGCCTAAGACCAATTTGAAGGAGCCCCCAAAATGACCCTGATCGAACGCAAGGCCCTCGGACGCCGGACGTTTCTGCGCGGCATGGGCGCCACCGTGGCGCTTCCGTTCCTCGATGCCATGGCGCCGGCCTTCGCGGCCACGCCCAAGGCGCCGGTGCGCATGGCGATCGTCTACGTGCCCAACGGCCTCATCATGCAGGGGTGGAACCCCGAGTATGAGGGCGCCCTGCAAAGCCTGCCGCGCACGCTGAAGTCGCTCGAGCCGCTCAAGGACGATATCCTGCTTCTCGGCAACCTCACGCATAACGCCGGCCGCGCGCTGCTCGATGGCGCGGGCGATCACGGCCGCTGCTGCGGCACCTATCTCACCGGCGTACACGTCAAGAAGTCTTTGGCGGATATCCGCGCCGGGGTCTCGTTCGACCAGCACATTGCCTCCAAGGCAGACAGCCGGATGCGCTTCCCGTCGCTCGAAATCGGCATGGAAGACGGCCGTCAGGCGGGCGATTGCGATTCCGGCTACTCCTGCGCTTACACCAACAATCTCGCCTGGAAGAGCGAGACCGTTCCGCTGCCGCCCACGCTCAATCCGCGCGATCTGTTTGAGCGCCTGTTCGGCGATGGCATACCGATGGGTCCCCAGGCGCGCGCGCGCCAGGCGCTCTACCGCCGCAGCATCCTCGATTTCGTGAACGAATCCACGCGCACTCTCGAAACCAGGCTCGGGCCGGACGACCGCCGCAAACTGGACGAGTATCTATCCTCCATCCGCGAGATTGAGCGCCAGATCGAAGCTTCCGAGGCTGTCAATGCGCGCATCGATCCGCATATGGATAAGCCCTACGGCATCCCCGCCGATTTCGCCGAGCACTTCAAGCTCATGACCGATATGATCACGGTGGCGTTCCAGGCCGATATGACGCGCGTGGTCACGTTCCTGGTCACTCGCGAAGGCAGCTCGCGCGCCTATCGCGAGATCGGCATTCCCGATGGGCACCATCCGCTGACGCATCACCGCAATCTGCCCGATCTCATCGAGAAAGTGTCGCAGATCAACGCCTATCACATGCAGCAGTTCTCGCAGTGGGTGACTAAGTTGAAGGCCACTCCCGACGGCGACCGCTCGCTGCTCGATAACTCGATGATAGTCTACGGCGCGGGCCTTTCCGACGGCAACCGCCATCTGCACGAAGATCTGCCGACGTTGATCGCGGGCAAGGCGGGCGGAGCGTTCAAGACCGGCCGCCGCATCGTAGCTCGCAGGGAAACACCCATGTGCAATCTGCACCTGACGATGATGGACCGCATGGGCGTACGCATGGATGAGTTCGGCGATTCCACCGGCCATCTGGAAGGTCTCGACCTGACTTAGCCTAGGTAGTATGGCGAAATTTTTCAATGGAATTCGTGGCTCCCTCGGCTTTGTGGGGCAGGTTGGCCTGTTTTGTGGGGCAGCCAATCCTGGCTGCAGCCGGCTTTCAGCCGGCTCTCTTCGTCTAGCGATTCGTCGGTTTCTGCCGCAAGAGACGCCCCCGAGGGGACCGTCCCCCGCTCGTGTGAACGCGTCCGTCTCAGCGTCAGCCATCCTATTAACCGAGGCTCAGTAACCATGCAATTCCCAGGCGCAGCCCCTCCGTCGGTCGGCGTGCTCTTCGACAGCGCCTTCGACCGCATCGACGATCTGCTCGCCTTAGCTTTGCTCTACGGCCTGGATGGCAAGGGCGAGATGCGCATGAGCGCGGTCACGGTGAGCCGTCCGGATTTCGCCGCCGCTCAGTTCTGCGAAATTGTGAAGCGCTTCTATGCGGGCGCCGCCGGCGGATTTGGGTTCGGATTTTCGTTCCCCGTCGGTCTTGCCGCCGACGGACCGGGGAAGCCGCTGCCGGTCTACCCCGCCCTTCTGGCAAAGACCGGCGACGATGGCGCGCGGCTCTACAAACCGGCGCTTGAGAGTTTCATCGATACGGGCGACCCCGCCACGGTGCTGCGAAACGCCTTGACGGCGTCGCAGCCGCACAATACCATCGTGATCGCCGGGGGGCCGTTGACCAGTCTGGCGCGTTTGCTCGAGATGCGCGGATCCAAAGATCTGATCGCGCTCAACGTGCGTTACCTGGCGATCGCCGCCGGCCCGTGGATCGCTCCCGATCTGAACGCCGCGAAGGCCGCCCAGCGCGTCTTCGACGATTGGCCCACACCCATTTACGCCTCCAGCGTGGAGCTCGGCGCCGCCGTACGCTTCCCGGCCTCCAGCATCGAGAAGGATTTCGCCTGGTCGAAGGCGCATCCGGTGGCTGATGCCTACCGCGCGTTCGGGACCATGCCCTACGACGCGCCCACTTCCGCCATGGATGCCTCGCTCTACGCCGTTCGGCCCACCGCGGGCTATTTCAAATTGTCCGGTCCCGGACAATTCCGTGCGAGCGCAGCCGGCGTCGATTTCACCGCTTCCGCCCAGGGTAAGCATCAGCTTCTCATGCCCGATGAAGCTCAAACCGGCGCCGTCGTCAAGGCGCTGACCGAGCTCGCCAGCGCACAGCCCGTGGTTCGCGCGCGCCGGGGGCCGAGGGCCGATGCGAAGGCCGATCCGAATGCCGATAAGCCGCAGCCCATCAAAAAACAGTGAACCGATGGCGCTGTCTTTGTGCACAATCTTGTGCGCAATCTCCGTCGCTTCCGCCCAGAAGGTACCCGCCAAAGATCTGCTCGACCAGTACAAAAACCACGACCCCGCGCTGGAACAATCGTTGCGCCAGACGTTCACCGCCGATGCGCTGACCAAAGGCGCCGCAGCCGCCGGAGAGCGCGGCGAATTCATATGGGCCGTCGAATCGGCAAGCCAGCCGCAGCTTCAAGTAGGTGTGACATCCCACGGCGTTCCGTACGCATCGGCGCCGCAGCTTCAAGTAGGGAACGTGGCGACAACCATGCCTCCCGTGCCGGCCGTCAGAGTAGGCGGCCTCTGGGTGTATCAAGGCTCGCTCCCCACGGGAACCGCTTACCGCTATCAGTGGATCGCCAACGGCAAGGTCTTCGGCGGCGCCAACGACGTCGCCGTCTACGGCCCCAACAGTTACGCCCAACCCGGCGTGCCCACGGGCAAGGTCAGTGACAAGCTGGTGATCGAGAGTCATGTATACCCGGGCATGACCGCCAATGTCTGGTATTGGACGCCCGCGCAGTACGATGGCTCAACGCCGCTGCCGGTGCAGATCTGGGGCGACGGCCAATTTTACGTCGAGCATCCGGCCGATTACCACGTCTTCGAAGCGCTCGACAATCTGATCGCGCAAAAGAAGATCCCGCCCATGGTCAACGTCTTCATCCAGCCCGGCATGGCCGGTGAGAAGGCCATGCGCTCCATCGAGTACGACACCGTCGACGATGCCTACGCCCGCTATCTTCTGGAAGAAGTTCTGCCCGAGATCGAAAAGCACGTCAAGATTCGCCACGATGGCTACAGCCGCGCGATGGTCGGCGAAAGCTCCGGCGGCATTTGTTCCTTCAACGCGGCGTTTATGAAGCCCGACCAGTTTTCGCGCGTACTGAGCTGGATCGGCAGCTTCGCCGCGCTGCAGCGGAGCCCCGCCGAGCCCGTAGGCGGCTTTGTCTATCCGCTGCGCGTGCGGCAGGAGCCCAAGCGCAACATCCGCGTGTGGACGCAGGATGGCGCCGAAGACCAGGAGAACCCGCGCGCGGGAAGCTGGCCGCTGGCCAACATCGAGCTGGCGAACTCATTGAAGATGCGCCTGTACGATTACCATTTTTCCTTCGGCCCCGGCACGCACAACCAGGCGCAGGGCAAGGCCGAGCTTCCCGAGTCCCTGATCTGGCTTTGGCGCGATTACGATTTCTCGAAGACCAGCCAGGATTTCGTGCAGAGCCCGGATGAGAAGGATAAGCCGCTGTGGCGGGTGGCGGCGATGAACCGGAACTAAGTTTATTCGGGGCTCAGTCGCGCAACAACGTGGGACGGACGCTTTCGTCTGTCAACCCGGCGATCTCGGCGAGCACCCGGCAAGCTACCAACGATTTGATAGGCGGCTCGACATGTCAGTCACAGCACTTTCAAATAAATCCGGCCTCGCAAACCACGATTCCACAGACGGCTCGGCTCCCCGCTCGATGCCTATTGGCGACCCGCTGAACCATCATCCAAACCTCTAGTTAAGATTGGACTTCCGCGAAATTGGTTTCGTTCCGGCGGCTTGCTCCGAGCCCGCCGGAATCGCCCGGTCCAGCCGCTCTCTCAGCGTTCCCACCCTCCAAGTCTCCGTGTTCCACGAATTCCCCGCGCTACACTGGAATCGGGTCGCAAGCCCGCGTCCGCATGGCGCCTTTGTGCTTACCCCGGTTCGAGCGAAAATGTTCCGAAAACGTATAAGCGCCAGGTAAGCGATAAGAGTCCACATGAAATCGATCGTCCTTCTACTCTCATCGGCGTGGATGGCAGTGGCCGCCCCATTTGACACTGTCCCGTTCGACATCGGCGGACCAGGCCCCGGTTCGATCCAGGTCGCCTCGACGTCCGACTCCGTTCTGGTTAGCTGGAACGACAAAGCCGGCCGCCCTTGCAGCGCGCAGTTTTCGCTCGATCCCGCCCGGCCGCTGATCGCGTCCATCGCCGTGAACGGCAAGACTGTAATCAGCCGCGCTCAACCGGTGTACCGGGCTTCCACAGGCAAGCGCAGAGGCGGCTTCGACCAGTTCTTCGATTTTCCGCCCAGCCACCCAGAGGGCACGCGCAGCTTCCTGGGCAATTTCAAGTTAACCGCGGCGCATGCGAAGTTCGAAGGCGACCGTCTCGATATTTCGTTCGACGGACTCGCGCTCGGCATCTTTCACGGCAGCATTCACTACTTCATCTTTCCCGGCAGCACCCTCATTCAACAGCGCGCTATCGTAAGCACGAATGAGCCCGACACCGCATTCTTCTATGACGCCGGCATACGAATGGCTGTCGATGAGGACCGCCGCTCCGGCGGAACCATGGAGACCAAGGTCAATTACTACGACACCGCCGGCAAGCTGCAAACCGTACAGGCGCCTCATGCTTCCGAATGGAATCCGGTGGCCGTCCGCTATCGCGCCCTTTCGGCCGCCACGGGAGCCGGCAGCGTGGCCGTGTTCCCGCCGCCTCACCGGTATTTCATGGCTCGCGATTATACGACCAACATGGGATATCTGTGGTATGCGTCATGGCGCGGCAACGTGTCGCTGGGAATCCGGCAACTGCCCGACGACGACGCCCCTTATTATCCGTGGATGAACGCTCCGCCGGGAACGCAGCAGGAGTTAGACCTGTTTCTGCTGTTAGACGACCGCCCTGCGCCCGCCGTGCTCGATTCCGTTCTGCCTTACACCCATCGCGACCGGTTCGTAGCGCTCGATGGCTACAAGACATTCGCGCCGCACTGGCATTACGCATACACCGTGCAGGCGATGAATCATGGCTACGACTGGACGCCGCCATTCAAACCGGTTCTGAAAGAGATGGGCGTCAACATGGCGATGCTCATGGACTTCCACGGCGATGGGCATCCCTCCGACACCGGCGAGGTCCGCCTGCGGGAGTTGAAGGCGTATTTCGACGCCTGCCGGGCGCAATCGGACGCCAACTTCCTGCTGATTCCCAGCGAGGAGATGAGCACCTATCTGGGAGGGCATTGGGGGCTCGTGTTTCCCAAACCGGTCTATTGGTTTATGAAGCGCAATGCGGGCGATCCGTTCCAGTCCACCGATGCGAAATACGGAACGGTCTACCATGTGGGCAGCGCGGCGGACGCCATTGCGCTCATTCGCGCCGAGAACGGATACATGTATCAGACGCATCCGCGAACCAAAGGCTCGACGGGATTTCCGGACGAGATCAAGGACAGCGAGCAGCTAAAAAGCTCCTTCCACCTCGGCGCGGGATGGAAGGCCATGAACACGGATCTATCTTCGCCCCGTCTTGGGGATCGGGGGTTCAAGACTGTAGACGACCTGAATAACTGGGGTCTGCATAAGCGCCTGATTGGCGAGGTGGATGTCTTCCAGATAGATTCCACTCACGAGCTCTACGGCCACATGAATGTGAATTACCTGCGTCTGCCGGCTGTACCTTCTTTCGATCATTGGTCGGACGCGCTGGCGGCCCTGGCGAAGGGCGATTACTTCACCACTACCGGCGAGGTCTTGCTGCCGCGCGCCGACCTTGTGTCGAATGGCGACCGGATCACGGCCAAGGTTGCGGCCACGTGGACTTTCCCGCTGCGTATGGCGGAGATTGTCTGGGGCGATGGGGCGGAAACCCACCGCCAGACGATTCCGCTGACGGATACGAAGGAATTCGACCGGCGCGATTTCGCCTGGGACGTAACGGCTCCACAATGGAAGTGGGCGCGCCTGGCTGTGTGGGACATTGCCGGCAACGGCGCGTTCACCACGCCGATCTGGAGGGACTGACATGCACAAGCTTTGGTTCGCATCATTGCTCTGTATGATGGCCGCGCAAGCTCAGAGCCAGGCGCAAAAGATCGTCGCGCTGGATGGTTTTCACAATAACGAATCGAAAATGCCGGATCACTACCAGTGGGACGGTGTACGTCCGGGCGGATTCTCGGAGCTCGGCAAGTTATTGGCCGGCCTGGGCGCACAGTTGAAGACGGTCCGCGAGCGGGTCACTCCGGCGGTGCTGGCAGGCGTGAAGGTTTTCATTATTGTCGATCCCGTTACGCCGGCGGAAACGGACAATCCGCAATACATCATGCCCGGGGAGATCGCAGCCATGGAGCAATGGGTGCGCGGCGGCGGACGTCTGGTGTTGCTTGGCAACGACAAAGGTAATGCCGAGTTCGAGCACTTCAATCGACTGGCGAAACGATTTGGCATCGAGTTTCTGGAAGAGACGTATCCGAAGGTGCAGGGCAAAGGCATTCTGATTGCCCGCGGTGACACGCCCATATTTGAGGGCGCGCCCGAGGTGTATCTGGTTGAGGTGGCGCCGCTCAAGGTTTCAGCGGATGTAAAGATCCTGCTGGCCGATCACGGAACTCCGATTATGGCTTTGGCGCAAGCCGGCAAAGGGGAAGTCTTCGCAGTAGGCGACCCATGGCTATACAACGAATATATGGATTACAAAGATAACCGGGCCATCGCAACCAAGCTGTTTCGCGATCTGCTTCGGTAAAACGTGGGACAGACGCTTTCGTCTGTCAACCCGGCGATCACTCTACTCGGCTCGCAAGGCCGTCATCGGATCCACCGCAGCCGCCTGCCTCGCGGGCAGCCACGCCGCAATCGCGGCCACTGCTCCCAGAATCGCGACGGCGCACGCCAGGGTCGCCGGGTCGTGCGGAGGAATGCCAAACAGCATGCTGCCGAGCGCCCGCTGCGCAAAGAACGATCCCGCGACGCGATACGGATGGCCGCCCCGGCGCCAGTCCATCGCACCGCATTCGCAAGCACCATCCGGGCGATTGCGCCGGCAGAAGCTCCAAGCGCCATCCGTACTCCGATTTCCCGCGTGCGCAGCGCCACTAGAAGCGTCAGCACCCCGTATAGACCGATGTCTGCCAGAAGCAGTCCCATAGCGCGAATATCGTCAGCAGGATCGCGTTGAAACGGGACGCTGAGCCAGGCTGCCGGTGTGCTGTCCCATGGTCTCCACAGCCACCGGCACAGTTGGGTCGAGGGCCGCCACAATGGAGCGCAGCGATTCCGCGGTTGCATGCGCATCGAGCGATGTGCGGACCACCACGGAGGCTGCGCGCCATCCTGCACGGCTTGGCGTCGCCGGCGGCACAAGAGCCGAGCCAACCTTTCTGTCAAGATAGTCAAATGGATCAAGCACCGGAACTCGGCAAGGTAGAAGGCGCCGACGGCATCCTCACAATCCGCGGCGGCGGCAACGTGCGCGGATGGAACGGCATTCGCTACAGGTCGGGCCTTTCGGCGAAGAATGTGGGATCGAAGAAACTATCCATGAACGTCGCCACCATTCCGCCCGGCGGCGTCGCGTATGCGCACATCCACGTGGGTTTCGAGGTGATGCTCTACATCCTCTCCGGCCGCGTGCGGCATGAATACGGCCCGGCGCTGGAACGCTCGCTCGAAAATGAGGCCGGCGACTTCATCTTCATCGAGCCAGGCGTCCCGCACGAAGTCTTCAACATCAGTGACACGGACCCAGTAGTCGCAGTCGTCGCGCGATCCGACGCCAACGAATGGGAGAACATCGTGAACTTCAGCAGACAGCCGAAACCGCCGCTGAAACCATAGAGCGGCGTGAGCCAGACGCTGTGTATTCGAAACCGCACTTGCCGGACCGTCGACACGCCATCGTGATCGGCGCAAGCGTCGCCGGACTGGTGGCGTCGCGCGCCCTTTCCGCCCATTTTCGCAGCGTTACGCTGCTCGATCGGGATGAAGAGCCGGCGCAGGCGGTCCCGCGCGCCGGTGTTCCGCAGGGACGGCACATCCATGTCGTGCTGCCCGGCGGCGTGCGCGCGCTAGACCGTCTCTTCCCCGGCCGCCTCCCTGAATTGGTTCGCGCCGGCTCGCAACCGTTTGACTACGGCCAGTCGCAATTCCACATGTGCGGCCAATGGATGCCGCGCATCGCCACGGAACTCTACAGCCTCGCGCAAACCCGCCCGTTTCTGGAAGAGCATCTGCGGCGCTGGGTCCGCGAGCTACCGAACGTGCAAGCGATATTCGGCGCAAGCGTGACGGCGCCCATTTACGACGGCTCGCGGGTAACCGGAGTCGCGTTGCAATATGCCGGCAGCGGTCGCCCGGAGGAATTGCGCGCCGATCTGGTGATCGACGCCACGGGCCGCAACACGCGGCTGCCGCGCTGGCTCGCCGGCGATGGCTATCCACCCGTTCCGGAGACCTCCATCGGCATCGACCTGGGCTACGCAACGGGCCGGTTTCGCGCGCCCGGGAATTTGCGCCCCACGCATCCGATGTTATACATCGTCGGCCATCCGCCGCGGGAAACGCGCGTGGGCGTGCGGGTGTTGGTGGAAGATGGCGTGATCTTCGGCGGCATGGGAGGCTATCACGGCGATCATCCACCGGCGGACCTGCCGGGCTTCCTCGAATTCGCGCGCAGCCTCTGCCAGCCTGACGTTTTCGATGTGCTCTCGCGGTCCGAGTTGCTCTCGCCGATCGCGGTCTATCGGATCCCCACCGCCACGCGTCGGCACTACGGGCGCATGGCCCAATTCCCAAGCGGGATATTGCCGATCGGCGACGCGATTTGCAGCTTCGATCCGGCCTTCGGCCAAGGGATGACGGTGGCCGCGCTGGAGGCCGAGGCTCTGATGGATTGCCTGCAATGCCACGGTCGCGCCGACGAGTCGTTCCGCCGCGACTATTTCCGGCGGGCGGATGCGGCGATCGAAGTTCCGTGGGCGGTCTCCACCGGTGAGAATTTCAAGTACCCGCAAACTACGGGCCGCCGGCCGCTGAGCTTTCCGCTGACGAGGCTATATAAGGATCGCCTGGCGACGTGCGGCGACGCGGCTGTGATTCACGATTTCTACCGCGTGGTTTCGCTATCCGCGCCGCCGCGGATTCTGCTGCGGCCGCGCGTGGTGGCGCGAACGTTAGGTCTCTGGAGATAGCTCAGGCCAAAGGTGACACAGGTGACACAAAGGTAGGACAGACGATCGGTTTATGTCGTCTGTTGCCCGGGGACTTCGGCCCGCCAAATTTCATGAAAAACCTCGAAAGGCAGAGGGGATTCCGGGATGTTCGGGGTGGTTTTTCGACCCTGTCTTTCGCAAGGCATGACAGGGTCGAAAAACCCCGGCCTTCCGGCCGGTTGGCAAGCTAAAGCGCGCCCCACCCTTGGGCATTGGTTTTTCATGAAATTTCGCGAGCCGAAGGCCCTGGGTAACAGACCACAAAAGGCGATGGTCTGTCCTACAACCTCAGTGTTGTGAAGAGATCTAATCGCGGGCGGGCAGGGCCCAGGCAAACATGGCTCCGCCCGCGCTGGTCACCACATATTGGCGGCCATCGAGCTCGTAAGTAATGGGCGGGCTCTGCATGCCGGAGCCTTGTCCGGCATGCCAGAGCGTCTTGCCGTCGTTGGTGGCGAGCGCCAGAACGTTGCCCGCGCTATCGCCGGTGAAAATCAGGCCGGAGTCCGTCGTCAGCACGCCTGCGCCCGACCCGTTTGGACCGAGCTCGTGACTCCAACGGATCTTCCCGGTCTGGTAGTCGATTGCGTCCAGAACGCCCTTTCCCCACACTCCGTAATCGGCGCCTGCCCAGCCGAAAGAGCCGTCCGCCGGCTTGGCGAAATAAATCCCGTAACTGGGGTGAGCGTTCACGATGAACAGTCCGGTTTTCAGGTCGAAGCTCGGCGAGCGGTAATTTGTCAGGCCGCCCTCGTCAGGCGCGATCAGCCGTCCATCGACGGCTGGCTCCTTCTCCGGATTCGGAATCGGGCGGCCCTGTTTGTCCACGCCGCCGGACCAGTTCACAGGCCCGAATGGGATGGTGAGCAGGCTTTGTCCATTGGTGCGGTCGAGGACGAAGAAGTAGCCGTTGCGCGAAGTCTGCATCAGCATCTTGCGCGGCTTGCCGCCGAAATCCGCATCCACCAGCACCGGAGTCTCCACCGCGTCCCAGTCGTGAGTATCGTGCGGCGAGGGTTGGAACGACCAGGCGAGCTTGCCGGTATCGGGATTGAGGGCCACGATGCTGCACGTGTATAAGTCGTCGCCGGGACGAGTCTTGCCCGTCAGCACCGGCGTCGGGTTGCCCGTTCCCCAAAAGATAAGATTGAGCTCCGGATCGTAAGTTCCCGTCATCCATGTCATTCCACCGGAGGTTGCATTGGGAGTGCCGACGGCTGGAGTAGAGTCCCATCTCCATTGAGTCTTGCCGCTATCCGGGTCGATGGACTTGAGAAAGCCGGTGAGGTTATCGAAGTCGCCCGAAACGCCGACGATCAGGTGGTTGCGCACCACCAGCGGAGACATAGTGGTCCAATAACCCTTCAATGAGTCGGCAACTACGACATCCCAGCGGACTTTGCCGTCCTTCGAGTTGAGACAGATCAGGTGCGCATCCGGAGTCATGAAGTAGAGCCAATCCTCATACATGGCGACGCCGCGCGAACCTATGTGGAAGCCCTTATTGGCGGGGTAGGCGTAATGCCAGATCTGATGGCCGGATCGCGCATCCACCGCCCAGACATTGTCCGGCACGGTGATGTACAGGACCCCGTCGACCAGCAACGGAGTACATTTCAACGCGTTGGTCTGACCCGTCTGGTAGAGCCATGAGAGAGCCAGCTCCCTGACATTCTGCGGAGTGATCTGAGTCAGATTGCTGTGGCGTCTGCCGGAGTAATCTCCGTGATACGCCGGCCAACTATCGCGAGCGGGATGCAAGAGCAGATCCTGTGTTACGCCCTGAGCCGAAAGGTCACTCGTCAGGCCGCTTACGAGGCAGGCGGCTACGCCCACGGAGAAGCTTAATGTGTCGGTCAAGAATTTCATATTGAGCGCCGGTTACTTCAAGGTTTGCAGGTACGCCATCAGGTTGTGAATATCGTCGTCGGTATATTTCGCCAGCAGATCGGCGTGCGCTTCGGCCGGGGCGTCAATGGTGAATTTCACACGGTTCACCGCCCAGGAACGATAGCGCCCGGAAGCGTCCGTCAAAGCCACGTTGAACTCATCCTTATAAGCTAGCGCTCCCGACACCGTTTCGCCGGAGGGCAGAGTGACCACGATTTTGGCTTTCACGTCTCTGGGGTAGAGAAAGCGCTGTTCGAGCTTCAGACCCTCGAAGCGTTTCGCCACGCCCGCGAGATCGCCCGTGGGCGAGTGACACGAGGAGCACTTCCCCGCCCCGTTGAAATACAGCTTGCCGGCTGCGGTGTCGCCAGTTTGAAGATCGGCCGCATCCACGCCGCGCCGTCCGCCTTTCTGCGATTCGGCAAGCGTCTTCTGCGTTTGGATAAAGGCGACCAGCTCGGCAATTTCGCGATCGCTCACTGTGAAGCGGGGCATGCCTTTTTCAGGACGGCCGTTGCGCACCACGGGCCCGATCTGGTTGCCGTCGCGGTCTTCGGCGACCAGTTTGGACCGGGTGAGATCGGGTCCGTCTTCACCGCCACCGGCGTCGCGGCCGTGGCAAAATGCGCACTGCTGCACAAAGCGCGCGCCGCCGGCTTCCACTAACGCGGCCGGAAAAGCCTTCGGCGCAGGCTTGGCATCTTGAGCGGCGGCAACGGAGGCGGCCGCAAGCAGCGTGGGTGAGAGCAGCGCCGCGAGCCAATAACAACGCAATGGAAGAAGAGCCATGATCGGAGTCTGCCTCATTATGCCACCATATTTATTCAACCGGTTCATGCAACCAGCGCGAACCCGTGCGAATCCAGCTCCGCGGCTAGAGACTCGCGCTGGCCGGCGGTCAGTTCAACCAAAGGCGGCCGCACGGTAGCCCATGCCTCGTCGGCGAAGCCTCGCGCCACAATGGCTTTGAGCGCTGGAATCATCGGATACTTATACACTACGGCGCGGGTCGCGGTGATCTGTTCCTGCATGCGGTCGGCATCCGGCCCGCCCCAGTTCTCGAAGACGCGGTGGATGGCCGCCGGGTTCACGTTGGCCGTCGCGCTGATGCAGCCCACGCCGCCATGGCGCATGTTGGCAAGCAGAAACACTTCGCTGCCCGCGAAGACATCGAATCCGGCGCCAGCGAACGCATCCAGCACGGCTTTGGTGTTGTTCCAGTCGCCCGAGCTGTCCTTGAGACCCGCAACCGTTTGCGGGTAACGCTTGAGCAAGCGCTCGATCAGAGGGATCGAAATGGCGATCTGAGCCACCGGCGGAATGTGATACAGGTAAACGCGCAGGCGCGCATCGCCCACCCGCTCGATCACTTCGGAGAAGCTGCGGAACAACCCCTCATCGGACACGCCTTTGTAATAGAAAGGCGGGAGCATCAGGACCCCGGCGCAGCCCAGGCCGACGGCGTGCGCCGTGAGCCGCACGGAGTCGGTAAGCGCGCAGCAGCCTGTCCCCGGCATCAGCCTGTCGGGAGAGACGCCATGGGCCACAAGGAACTCCAGCAGCATCATGCGCTCCTCGGCGGAAAGCGAGTTGGCCTCGCTATTGGTGCCAAACGCCGCGAGCCCCGAACAGCCGTTAGCGAGCAGCCACCTGGCGTGGCGGGCGAAGCGCTCGGGGTCCGGCGCCAGATCGTGGCGGAACGGAGTGATGGCAGGCGCCCACACGCCGCCGGGTCTTTGCGGAGTCATATCTTCTATTAGACACGACGGGGAAGGTTGGCGCGTGCCGCTTCGCGGCGTGACGACGATGGCAAGCTAAAGCAATACGCTATCCAAGCAGTCCTAACGCCCGTCGCAGCGCCTGCTTCATCACCTGCTCCGGCGCCTGTTCCTGCGTCCACAATTCGAAGCCGATCGCTCCCTGATAGACCAGCATGGCTAGGCCGTCGAGCACAGGCAGCCCCTGCTGTCGCGCCGTTGCGATCAGCCGGGTCTCCGGCGGGTTGAATACGGCGTCGCAGACCAGCATCCGCGGGTTTGCAGCGCTCAGATCCACGGGCGGCATGGCATCCGAATTCGGGTAGAGGCCGATGGACGTCGCGTTGACGAGTATATCGGCGTCGGCCGGAACCGGATAATAACCTTGCCACGCCTGAAAACGGATGGGAGCTTTTGTGCTGGCTGCCAGTTCAGCGGCCATTGGTTCGCCCCGCTCGACAAAGCGGTTCACTACCAGCACATCGGAGGCGCCGGCCAGCGCCAGCTCGGTGACAATCGCGCGCGCCGCGCCGCCCGCCCCTAGCACCACGGCGCGCTTGCCCTTCGGGTCCACACCGGCGTCCGTACGCATGCCGCACAGAAAGCCTTTGCCGTCGGTGTTTTCGCCAATCAACTTATCGCCTTCGCGCCGGACAGTGTTCACCGCGCCAATGATGGCCGCATCCGGCGCGGTCTCGTCAAGATACGGGATCACCGAAACCTTGTGTGGAATGGTGAGATTGACGCCTTGCATCCCAAACGCGCGCGCTCCCAACATGGCGTTGCCCAAGTCGCCGGGCTTCACTTCGACGGTAAGATATCGCCAGTTTAATCCGAGAGCTTCGAACGCCGCCTCTTGCATGGCTCCGGTCGGGTTTTCGGCGACGGGCTGCCCGAAGCAGCCAACCAGTTCCGCCTTGAAATTTGCGGGCATGCTAATACGATAGCGTGGGACGGGGCACCTAGCCAGGCACCCAGCCTGCGCCCATTGCCTGCCTGGCCAAGCCCGCTCTGCCGCCCGGAATTTCCAAAATTGTCTCATCAATTGGAACGTATGACGCTGAATTTTTCCTGCCGACCGGATGTCAATTCTGCATCTGGACGGCGGGAATGGCTACCTTTTACTGACAGGGCCACGCGCACAGATCGGCGGGCAACGCCGATTTCAGTGTTCCCGAATGTTCCGTGACTTGATGGCTGCCGCGGGCTGACGTGTGGGGCAGGGCAGCTGGTTTCGGACACTAACGCCGGCCTATGCAGCCTCGGCTTCCTCGGCCGGCGTTGCGATCATCAAATGGATGTCGCCTCCGCCGTCGTCGCAACAGTCGCCGCAAATTAGGGTAATTAATTACTTGGCTAACCAAAACGTGGTAGCGTCGGTATGTGATGCTGGGGCCGAAGCACCAGTGCCGCTACCAGTCTGCCCCTGGCTGGAGAACCCATACGGGCTGGTGAGCCTCTTCGATATGCTCAAATTTAACGCGCACCATTTTGTAGCGATCTCGAACACGCTTGGGGCACTTTCAATGGAAATCGCCTCAGGTGGGTTGCCTCAAGCGCGAAGTCTCGCGATATTCGGCGAACAGTTTAAACTGCTGAGGCAATCGTGCGGGGAGATTGGTATGCCGCTGTCATCGGCTGCGATAGACCGTGCTTTTGTTACGCTGGCCAGAGGAGAATTTGAGCTAGAGGGAATGCGGAATATCATTCTCGATATTCAGCAGCGCGTGTGGGACGAACTCAGCACTCGCACTTTCGTCCAGGTCCCGACAGAGTTGGCCGATTGTTACGAGTCCGCAGCCCCGCTTTTTGGAAAAGAGGTATTTGACCGCTTCCCGAGCGCTATAGATGACATTTCAGAAGCGGGAAGCTGCTTGGCGCTTGAAAGAAACACGGCCGCCGTATTTCATCGTAATGCGAGTTATGGAAGCCGGCCTGAAGGTTCTCGCAAAAGACCTGGGTATTCCATATGCCCCGAGCTGGGAATCGTACTTGCAACAGATTATTAAAATCGTAGGAGCTGATTGGGAGAGCAAGGCTCCTGAAGAGATAAAGAAACAGCCGTTCTACAAGGACATCACGGGAGACCTTCAGGCTATAAAAATTGCTTGGAGGAATCCGACCATGCACATTGTCAAGACATACGACCGAGACGCGGCGAGGCAGATATTTGCTTGCGTGAAGCAGCTTATGGCTAGGCTCTGTGATGCAGGACTGATGGAATGATGTTGGAGTAAGAGATTGTATCTATGAAAACCAGGCACATGCTCACCTCACTACTGTCCGCAGCAGGGCGCTGAGGCCGTTCCACAGAATCTGCACGCCGATACAGACGAGGATGAACGAAGACAGGCGGATGATCACGTTCATCGCGGCGTCGCCGAGGGTGCGTCCGAGCCGTTCGGCGAACCGGTAACTCAGGTAGATGGACGCCGCGATCAGAAGCGAGCCCAATAGCATCCCGGCGATTAGCGGCCACCGCCCCTCCGATCCTTCGGGCCGGTTGGCCCCCACCGCGATCGCCACCGAGATCGACCCCGGTCCCACCGTCAAGGGCAGCGTTAACGGGTAGAATGCCTGGCGGGAGTAGTCGGCCTCGTTACACTCGCGCCGCGAAGTCTTGCCGCCGTTCCTGTCGTCGCTCTCGTCGTCGTTCGATTGACGAAGCAGCGCCCAGCCGGTTGAAATCACTACCAGCCCTCCGCCCACCTGCACCACCGGCAGCGAGATGCCAAAAAAGGCCAGGATGTAAGTGCCAATGAAGATGGAAACCAGGATGAGAATGAGACCGTTGACGGCGATCATTCTCGCCAGCGCTGTCCGCCCCTGGCCCGATAACCCGCGCGTCAGCGACAAGAAGATGGGCGTGTTGCCGATCGGGTTTACGATGGGGAACAGCGCTCCGACAACCAGAAAAGCGTTCTTTGCGAGATCGCTCAGCGCCTCGGGCATTCACCGCTACCAGGCGTCGCGGTTGGAGATGGTGACGCGGAAGAAAGGCTTCTCCTTTTCGGCTGGATCGATTTGAAACTCCTGGGTTGTCTTCTTCGGATCGTAGTCGCGCCACAGCCAGGTCAGCGATTCCGGCAAGTCGAGTCCGGCCTGTGCGCCTCCGTGGGCCGCAGTGCCGAAGCGAAAGTGGAAATCGTATTCCCTCAGCTTGAGTGAGTTGGCCATTTCGATGTTCTGCATGGGCCAGGAGCCATGCTCGTTCTCCAGGTCGTCGTGGCCGTCACTCATCCAGACGCGGATGTTTCGCTTGGGCTCTTTGCGCACCTTAAACGGGTAGACGTTGCCGCCCTCCAGCTTCTCCTGCGGCCGCCATTGAATGGAAGTGAAGCTGCCCACCGCCGACTGTACGCGGCTGAACTTATCCGGTATCAGCCAGGCGACGTTGAACGCGCAGATGCCGCCGGAGGATTCACCGGCTATGGCGCGGCTGTATCCGTCGGGGCGCAGCTTGTACACCTTCTCCACCTCGGGCAGCACTTCTTCCATCAGAAAGCGCGAGTAGCGGTCGCTGACTGTGTCGTACTCCACGGAGCGCATGGCTTTGCCGTCGGTGGACGTGCCGGGCGCGATCATCACGTGAACCATGGGCGGCAGCAGCTTCTGGTCGATCAGATTTTCCGTGACGGTGAAGAGCCGCAGGCCCGAGTAAGTCCCGATGAGGCCCTGCCCGTCCTGCCAGACCATGAGGGCTGCCGGAACGTTGGGATCGACCCCCGGAGACGCGTACACCCAATAGTCGGCCTTCATGCCGTCGTAAATGCGGCTGACAATGGTCTGCTTCTCGCCTAGCTTGCCTCGGGGCACGCCCGGCTTTGCGTAGGAATCGGGATTGTAGCCGATGGCATCGCCGCGCGCGCCCAGCGGCTTCCCCGCGGCGTAATACTGAAAGGAGTGAGTCACTCCGGTCCGCATCTTGGTGAGCAGCATCCATAGCGTGGAGCCTTGGATTCCTGCCATGGCCACGGCAGGCTGGTTATCGATCGAGATCGAAACCGGCGACGGGGAATTGGAAACGAAGAGATAGTCCTGGCCCCAGATAGCAGTGCCGCCCCGTGCCGATAGCGTCTTCGCGATGCGGTCTTGCAATCCCGGCGCGGCCGGGCCCTGGCGGGCGAGTCCGATCAGTTCTTCGAGAGGAGACGTCTGAGCAAAAGCCGCAGACGAGGCGAGCAGAAGCAAAGCAATTTTCTTCATAACCGGCACTTAGTATACACCTCACTCCCCCTTGACTGGGGCGCTTAGAACGTTGTGGGGCAGCCAATCCCGGCTGTCCTCATGGGCTTGCAGCCCGACAATAGGGATGAAGACCCACCGGAGCGCGCTCGGCGTATGCTCAATGGGTTGCATGGGGTTTTCGACCGTGCAGCCGCCTCAGGCGGCTCTTTCGAGCCATGCGCTGGTTTCGTACCCGCCGAGCGCCGGCTGAAAGCCGGCGGCAGCCAGGATTGGCTGCCCCACAACAAATGCAGAAATGCAAAGTAAGCTGCATTGGGTTGACAACCTTCATCACAAACTAAGCGCGCCGTTCAGTGGACGCCTGGAACCGGGCCAAGATTCTCGTACCACTTGAGATTGCTCGTGGCCGAGCCGATGCAGGCGATGTCCGTGCGGCCGTCGCCGTTGAGATCGGCCGCTGCGCATGCCGCTGCCGCCATGCCGCCGTCGTCAAGTACATGCCTGGACCAACGCTCCCCGTTCGCGTCATCCGCATAGTAGATGTATACGCTTCGTCCCTTGCCACGGTAGCCGGCGATGACTTCGTTGGACCCATCGCCATTCAGGTCGGCAGTGACAATGGTGTGGCCGTCCACCAGAGAATCGTCGATCACCCGCCGCTCCCACGCGCCGCTATGCTGGCGGTAAATGGCAACCTGATTCCCGTGCCACGGCTCAATGGTGGCCAGGAAACGCTGTGCTCCAATCCGCCCCACTGCGATATCGCTTGATCCGGACTTAGGCCACGGCGACGGGTCTCCCTTGGCGATTTCGGTCCGGGTCCATCGGCCGCCGGCGCCGAATTTGAAGAGATGGATTCCGGTGAAGCTCGCTGTCAAGATCTGGTCGCGGCCGTCGCTATCCCAATCGACGATGTAGATGCCATGCACCACGCCACTGTTTTCAGTGCTGATGTACTGCCGTTTCCACTCGCCGGGGCGATACATGACCAGCGGCGTCTGATCGCGGTAATCCGGAGCTTCGGCTTTGGCGCCTGTGAGCGGAGCGAGAATCACCACTCGCTTTCCACTGCCATCGATGTCGGCCGTGCGCAGCCGGTGTGCCGTGGTGAGGCGGTCGATCTCGGTCGCGGTCCAGGGCTGCCGCGGGTCGCCGTTGTGCTTGAGCACGGAGACCAGTCCGATGCTGTCCTTGGCTTGATTGGCAAACTCGCTGGCAAGCACGATGGTTGGGATGGGGTCGCCCTCCATCTGCACCACGGCGCAGTTAATCATGTGCGAAAGATTGCCCGCGATGACGTGTCGCTCCCACGAGGGGTTCTCGTACCAGACCAGCTCCTTCATACCGCTGGCCAGCGCGATCAGGTCGGGCTTGCCGTCGTGGTTCAGGTCGGCGACGACTACCTGGTATCCGCCCCTGAGGTCCGTAGCGATGGTGTGTTCGGCGAAGCGGACTGGCTCAGTTGCCAAGAGTGGCAAGGCGGCTAGCAGAGCTATGAGGCGAATCACGTTCTAAGACCTCCTCGCGCCGGCGCGCGGCGCGCGCGTAACAACTAAGCCCGGCGGCGATCGCGAAACAGCTACTAAGCCCCGCAGCGAGCGCGAAACAGCTATGTCCCGCGAAATACCTTGCCTTTTCGACGTGGCGCCGGAGGACCGAAGCGCGTTCACAAGAGTGTGAACGCTGCACGCAGGAGTGCGTGCGCCACGACGCCACCTACCTGGGCTCCACGGAAATGCCCGCGCCCGCGAGCGCCGCCTCCACTTCGGCGGGGCGTAAGCGGGAGGCGTCGTATTCCACCATCAGGCCGTCCAGCGCGGGGTTGAGCTTCACTTGCTGGATTCCGTACAGCGTGTGCTCGCCGGAGAGCCGCGTCATCGTGGCTTCGTCGAGCGGCTTCCGCAGGCGGAAATGCATCTGCACCCTGGTCATAGAATCTCAGGATACCAGTGATGATTGACCGGGCCGCAACCCGCGCCCAGGCCGGGACTGGAGCGGATGGCTTCATGGATGAACCGCTTGGCGCGCGCTACCGCATCCGCCAGCGCCAGTCCGTGCGCGAGCGAGGCGACAATCGCCGCCGAGTATGTGCAGCCGGTTCCGTGCGTGTGCGGAGTTTCGAGGCGCGGCGCGGGGAATTCACGCCATTCCGCACCGTCGAAGAGCAGGTCCACCGGGTCGCCGGCGCTGTGGCCGCCCTTGATCAGCACCGCGCGCGCCCCCAATTCGAGGATGCGGCAGGCGGCGCCGCGCATACCGTCAAGACTGTGGATCGCGATTCCACTCAACTCTTCCGCCTCCGGAATGTTCGGCGTGACCAGCGCGGCTCTCGGAAGCAGCCGGTCGCGCAGTACGCGCACGGCGGCGGCGGAGAGCAGCCTGCGCCCGTGCTTGCCAATGGTCACCGGGTCCACCACCAGCGGGAAGGCGAAGCCGGCTGCCATTTCGGCCACCGCTTCCACCACCTCCGCCGAGCCGAGCGCGCCGGTTTTCGCCGCGGCGGGCGGAATATCCTCCAGCACGGCTGCGATCTGCTCGCACACCAGATCTGGCGCCAGGATTTCGACGCGCGAAAAGCGGACGCTGTTCTGTACGGTGACCAGCGTGACGACCGCCTCGCCGTAGACGCCGAATTGATGGAAGGTCTTGAGATCGGCCTGAATGCCGGCGCCGCCGCTCGGGTCCGATCCGGCGATGGTCAGGGCTACTGGGGGCATCCGTTACTGGCCGCCGGGGCCTAAGGGGCCTGTGGATCCCGTGGGACCGGCCGGACCGCCAACTTTCTCCCCTGGCCGCAGGAGCGTGGGCGGTTTCTTTTGCTGCTCTTGCTGCGGCTGTTGTTGCTTATCCTGGTCGGCAGCCTTCTTGTCCTCGGCCTGCTTGGCGTCGCGCTCGCTCGGGGTGCGGTTTTCCTCGAGCGCTTTTTTCTCCTTTTCGGCGCGGAACTGAACGTCCTTGGCCCGTTCGCCAACGTCGGATTCAGCCATCTCCAGGCTGTCCGAAGTGGTATCGATGGCGGTCTTGAGCACGAAATCGTAATGGTCGATATCTTTGGGCGGGTTGTCGCGAATCCTCTGCAGCACCGGCAGCAAGTCGCGCTCATAGCCTTGAACCAGATCGATCGCCGCCTTGATATCGGCCTTGCGCTGCAGCGCATCGTCGGCCACGTCGTCCATGGCATCGACGATTTTGGCGTAGTCGTCGAGCGCGTTGTGGACCAGGATGGAGCGGGTGGGCCTGTCCTTCGAGAGGAGCGACTTCACCAGATCGATGCGCCGCCTGGCGAACTTGGCGTAAAGCGCCATGCGCTGGTTGGGTTCCTGGGCTTCCTTGATTTGGTCGGCTTCATCCGTGCTGAGAAAGTCGCGCTCCTGCGCGCAAAGCAGGGCGGCGAAAGCGGCCATCGCGAAACACCAGATCAGCTTTTTCATTTCTTCTTGCCCTCCATTAAGCCTAGCAGCAACTCGTCATGCACTTGCTGCACGCGGGCTTTTACTTTATCGAGCAAAGCACGGTCGGTGTAACTCATCTGGTCCTGAAAGCTCGCGATCCGGCGCGTCAGGTCGCGGGTTGCGATCTCGGCGATCTTGAACCATTTCGGGCTTCTGCGCGGGTTCTTGCCGGTTTCGGTAAGCGACTGGTACGCCAGGTCGACGGATTGCTCCATCTCCTCAATGCCGGCCTGCACCGGCTCCATCTCGCCCTTCTGATAGGCGTCGCGGGCGGTCTGGTAAGCGGCGAAGGCGTTATCGAGAGCCAATTTGGACCGCTTTTCCAGGTCGGGTTCAGCCTGCGCTTTCTTCAAATCGGCGTGCAGGGCGGCCGCGCCGGCGATGGCGAACAGGGCCAGCATGAACCGGATGCCTCTCACCGCTTCTCCAATTCGTTTTGGATGATTCTGGCGCGCTGCCGCGCCTGAAACTCCTGATCGGCATTCTCGCCGTGACTCATCGACAAGAACTGACGGTAAGCTTCGAGCGCGGGTTTCAACTGCCGCTGCTTGTCGAGAATGATGGCGCGCAGGAACCAGTTGCCCGGCGTATTCTCGCCCAACTGGCGGGCGCGGTCGAACGCGGCGAGGGCCTGGGGAAGGTCGTCGGTTACATAGAGCACGCCCGCCAGGTTGCTCCACGCGCGTACGTCATCGGGCTTGATCTTGATGGCCTCATTGAATTGACGAATGGCGGCAGGGTATTGTTTGGCATCGCGGAGGGCGCGGGCGTACATCATGCGGATATCGAAGTCGGCGGGGTCGGCCGCGGCGGCCTGGTCGAATAGAGGCAGCGCCTTTTCAACCTGCTTGTTGAGCTGGTAAGCGAGGGCGAGCTCCGTCCGGTTCGCCGTGGTGGGCTTGATCTTGACGCCTTCCTCGAATTGATGCGCTGCCTCGGGATATTGTTTGGCGTCGCGCAGGGCGCGGGCGTACATCATGTGGATATCGAAGTTCGCGGGGTCGGCCGCGGCGGCCAGCGCGAACAGCGGCAGCGCCTTTTCGCCTTTCCCGCTGAACTGGTAAGCCATGGCGAGGGCCACCCGGTTAGCATCCGTGGGGCCTTTGGCATACGCCTGTTCCAGGCTGGGAATGGCTTCGGCGGATTGGTTATTCCGCAGCATCAACTCGCCGGCGCGCTCCTCGAAGACGGCGTCGCCGGGAAACTCGCGATAGATGGCCAATGCCTCGGCGGCCTGGTGGTTTTGCTGGTAGAGATCGGCCAGCTCAAGCAGCGCATCGCGGCGCGCCGGTTCGAGCTGCGCGGCCTGGCGAAAATGCGGCGCGGCCTCGGCGAGCTTCGCCTGCCGAGCCAGGGCGTGCGCCAAACCCAGCTCAGCGCCGGCCGATTTGGGATCGGTCTCGATGGCTGCGCGAAAGTTCTCTTCCGCCTTGGCCAACGCGCCGGTTTCCAGTTGGCATTGAGCCAGATAGTAGCGCGGTTGAAAGTCGCGGGGCTTCTGCTGCACGGCGTCTTCGAAGAGCGGCAGTGCTTCGGCGGTTCGCTTCTGGCGAAACAGCAACATGCCTTGGTTCAACTCGGCCGGCGCCAATCCCGGCTTGAGCTCGAGCGTCTTGCGGTATTCGGCGATGCCTTCGGCGTCCTTGTTCAGGAAGCCATACGCCAGAGCCAGGTTGAAGTGCGCGCTATAGTCGCTGGCGTCGGCTTCGATGGCTTTGGTGAAAGATTGGACCGCGGCTTCGTAACGGCGCTCTTCGAGGGCCTTCAACCCTTCGGCGCTGAAATCGGTGGATTGAATCAGGAACAGCAGCGCGGCTGCGATCATACCTACATCGTAACGCCGGTGGTCTTGCCACCGGTTGTTTTCTTGGCTGGTGGGCGGCTTCGAGTCTGGCGGCGAACTGGTGCGGACCGGATGCAGTCGTTACGGTTACAAAATGGGCACACTGGCCTGAGGGCAACGGGGAAGCAACGACATACAATTGTAGAGACCTGGGCCAACCATGAACTTCCGCCTTTCCCGCCATGCCGAATGGGAGATGAACCGCCGCGGCATCCCGTTGGCGCTGGTCCAGGCTGTAATGCGCCACCCGGAGCAACGGGTTGTGGACGAGTCCCGCACGGACCGTTGGGTTCATCAGTCGCGGTTTCGTTTCGAAAATGGGAAAATGTCTCTGGTGCGTGTCGTCGTGGACGAGGAGGAAGAGCCGCCTGTGATTATCACCGCTTACCGGACCAGCAAGATTGAGAAGTATTGGAGCGCCGAATGAAGGTAGTCTACGATCCCGAAGTGGACGTCCTCAGCGTCCTACTGAGCGATGCGCCGGTCGCAGAAAGCGATCATGATAAGCCCGGCGTCATTTTGGACTACGACGAGGGCGGCAGCATTGTGGGTTTTGAGATTCTCGATGCTTCGAAGCGCGTAGCCAATCCGATGTCCGTCGAGTACGCCGTTACGCCGCCACTCCGCCGGCCGGCATGATGGGGAAGACGGCGCCAAGACCTCGCCTTCACCCGTTCCGTCGACACTATGGTTCCTATTTTGCGGCGAATAACTCCGCCGGGAATTCGTCGAACCGGCGGTCGACGGTTTTTCCCATTAGGTACTTATCCGCAAATGCAAGCAAGGCATCCCAGTCTCCCTGCACCATTCCGTGCGGGCGATCCGCCCAACTTACGCCGAGTCTGTCCTTAACATTCAGCAGCTCGAAGGCGGGCTGAGCCGCTAGCCAGGATTGGCGCACGCCGTTGGCGTTCACGTTCTGGTCGTGAGTTCCCTCAAGGGCGATGAACGGCCGCGGAGCCGCGAGCGCGATGAACCAATGCTCGTCGAAAGGCAGCTTGTCCGGCTGTCCCCAGAATTCGTGCAGATGGGGTGAGAACCAATTGGGATACTTTCGCATCATCTCGCTGAGGCCCTCTTTGCCGCCCCGCTCCGCGCCGCTGAACCGGTACGCGGGCGTGCCGCCGCCGGAACTGGCTACCGGCGCGACCATCGCCAAACGGTCGTCGAATGCGCCGGCGACCAATGCGGACTTACCGGTTCGCGAGACCCCAGTGACAATGAGTTTCGTCTTATCGATGGATGCATCCGTCTCCAGATAATCCACGATTCGAGAGACACCCCATGCCCAGCCTTGCAAGAGGCCCCAGTCGTATCTCGGGTAAGCCGGATAGAAGCGGGTGGTGCGGAACGCCCAACTGCCGTCCGCATTGCGGAGCGTAGTATCTTCGCCGCAATCGGTGTTATTGAATGTCACGAAGGCAAAGCCATGCGCCAGCGCCTGATTACCAGCCGCTATGGATTCCGCTGTCCTTGGGGCGCCGAACGCGCCGCGCCCAGGCCCGCGCCCTGTTGTGGGCTGCGCGGGCGGGGTGCTTGTCACGGGCGCAGGGGTTGCCGGACCTACCATTAGCAGCACATCTTCACCTTTACCCTGGTTCGGTCCCTGCGGCAAATGCGGCAAGGGCGTTGCGCCCGGAGGCGAGCCGGACGGCGAAATCAATACCGGCGCCGGGCCGCCCTCGGTAGGAGTAAATATGCCGATATCCAAACTAAGACTCTCTCTCGGCCCGAAAGTCAGGTGAACCAGACGGTATTTGACTGTGTTATTCATCACTAATTGGGAACTGACTTCATGCCCCTTCACATTGCCGGGCGGTGGAGGAGCTTGGCCGACGGCGTAATATTCGAGGATCTGTTTCATCTGCTCGCGGCGCCGCTTCCACTGTGCGGCGGTAGTGACCTTTTGCCCGTTGTTCATCGTCAGAACGCTGGGCATCTCCGGGCGGTTGGGAAGCTTGTCCACGCCCGGCATGGCCGGCATGGAGGTCGCAATCGGCGGAACGGGAATCTCTCGCGGATCGGGCGCCGTCGTCGCGGTCTGCTGTCCAGTGAGAATCGCCGCCGCTGCGGAAACGAACATAACCCCGTGGATGATACGATTTTTCACTACTATCTCCTTCCGTCGCAGGTTACGCACGAGGGCCGAGTGCTACTTGCGGCTCGAGACTGGGCAGGCCATGGGCCCACCCCACTTTAACTAATAAAACACAGCGGCAGGACCGCCGCTCGAGCCGCTCTTTCGATCGCCGTTCCATTTTACCGAAGCATTGTCGAGGACCAGCGGATCGCTCACGGCGGCGGCGATCTGAACGTTGTCGAGCGTCTTATCGTTGTCTCGCTGCGTTGTCTGGCTGAACCAGTCCTCTTAATGGGCAATATCGGTAGTCATGTGAACATTACCTCGGGGGGCGGCGGACATCAAGCGATTTAGCTATTGAGGCGGGAACGTTAGACAACCGACAGCCGAGAGTGCCGGCCAGCTTCCCACAACTTCTTGGGCGCGACGATTCCCCGCCAGAGTCGGCTAAACTTAGGTTGAATCCCAGATGCCGCTCTCTGTTGGGGCAAAAATCGGCCCGTACGAAATCATTGCCGCCATCGGCAGAGGCGGCATGGGAGAGGTGTGGAAAGCCCGCGACACGCGCCTCGATCGGATTGTCGCAATCAAGTTTTCCGGCGCCGAGTTCAGTGAACGATTCGGGCGGGAAGCCAAAGCCATCGCCGCGCTGAATCATTCAAACATCTGCCAGATCTACGATGTTGGTCCGGATTATATCGTCATGGAATACGTCGAAGGCGCGCCAATCACACCGGTCGACACGCCCCGCAAACTGCTGGATATCGCGGTGCAGATGAGCGACGGCCTGGCCGCCGCTCACGCCGCCGGCATCGTCCATCGCGACCTGAAGCCCGACAACGTCCTGATTACGCGCGACGGCCGGGTCAAGATTCTCGATTTCGGCCTGGCCAAAGCGGCGCACGGCGAGATTGGCGCCGATGACGCGACGCGCACCATCGATCCGGCGGCACGGGCCCTCACCGACCCCGGCACTACGGTTGGCACGGTCGCCTACATGAGCCCTGAGCAGGCGCGTGGACAGACGAATCTGACCGCGCAATCCGATCAGTTCTCGCTCGGCCGAGTTCTTTACGAACTGGCTGCCGGGAAGCGGGCGTTTCGGCGCGGCGCCAAGGCCGAGACCATGACGGCCATTATTCGCGAAGACGCCGAACCCCTGCCGGCCACCGTGCCCGCACCGCTGCGATGGGTGATCGAACGGCTGCTGCAAAAGGAGCCGGCTGAGCGCTACGATTCCTCCCGCGACCTGTATCGCGAACTTCGCTATCTGCGCGACCACCTGTCGGAATCGGCATCCGCCAGCGCGATTCCCGCAGTCGCGGGAGCACCCTCCCGGACGGGTCCGACAATCAGGCGGCGAGCGACTCTCGGAATCGGTCTGGCGGCGGCGCTGGTCTGCGGCGTGGCACTGGCGGCACTGCTGATCCGCCCGCCAGCGGCAGATTTCTCCGCATACAAATTCAAGTCCATCGCACGCGATGAGGCCACGGAAAGATACCCGAAATGGTCTCCTGACGGTAAGAATATCGCCTACACGGCAGAGATTCATGGCGTGTATCAGATATTCACGAAGGGCATCGATTCGTCGGATACGGCGCAACTCACGCACGCCGCCGACCCCTGCATCCAACCCTTCTGGTCTCCGGATGGCACGACCATCTACTACATTTCCCATGGCAATTTGTGGTCGGTCGGCGCATCCGGAGGCACGCCGGAATTGGTGATGGAGAACGCCTCCTCAGCGGCGCTCCATCCGGATGGCAAGACGGTGGCGTTCCTGCGCGACGGCAAACTTTGGGCCGGTCCGCTGAGAGGGGGCAGTGCGGCGAGGGAAATCGGATTGGCTCCCGACGGCGACGTCACCTGGATGGCTTTCTCTCCGGATGGATCCAGGCTCGCCGCCATTCTCCTCCGGAAGCTTTGGATTCCGGATTATCCTTCCGGCGCATCCCGAAACCTGGGCATTTTCGGGCAGGATGGGAGCTGGTTTCCCGACAGCCGTCATCTTGTAGCAAACGGCGGTAACTTCCACAACACCATGTTTGTTGTCGATTCCACTGACGGAAGCAGCCGGGTCATATATCGCGTCACCGGCGGGCTTCTCCATCCATCCGTTTCTCCGGACGGCAAGAAGATCCTCTACGGCAGCGGCGCGGCGGAATGGGATGTTCTCGATGTTTCCCTGGCCGACGGACACGTCCACACATTAGTGGGCGGAGGCGGCGTCTCCTGGCAGCCCGATTGGGCGCCATCCGGCACTCACTATCTGTTTTCGACATTCGGCGACGGCTCCGGCGGGGGAATCGTAGACCGTTCCGCAACGGAGGCATTTTCACGGCGCGTGGCCGATGCTCCGCCGGGTAGCGATACCTATGCTCTAGGACCGCAATGGTCACCGGACGGCACACGGTTCCTGTTCGCGGAGGGCCTGGTGGCGCGCATGCAATTAGCGGTTGCGAACGCATCCGGCCGGCGTCCAATCGTACTGACGGAGAATGTGCTCGAAAATGCCCACGGCTGGTCTCCTGACGGCCAATGGGTGGTTTTCATGCGGCATGAAGGCGGCAAAGAGCAGGTGGTGAAGATGAAACCGGCCGCGGGCGCGACTCCGCTGGTTCTGGCAAGCGGCAGACCAGCGACGACCGACTACTCTATGATCCAATGGTCCCCCGCGGGGGACTGGATCGCATATCGATCTGCCGACGGCACGTCCATGATTTCCCCGGACGGCAAGACGGTGCGCATATTGACCGCTCGCAATCTGCTGGCTTTCACGTTTTCCAAAAATGGCGCTCAGGTTTACGGCGTGGTCCGTAACACGGCGGGTCAGGGCGCCCTGTGGCAGCTTTACTCGATTGACGTCAAGAGCGGCGCCGAGCGGCTGCTCGCACCGCTGGATTTTCCCGCGTACACGGCCAATAATTGCGGGATTCAGCCTGCACCCGGACGGCAAGCGCTTCCTCACATCCATCGCGAAATGGCCGTACGATATCTGGATGCTCGAAGGCTTCGATCCGCCCAGACAGGAGACGTGGCTCGACCGGTTATTGCGGCGGTGACGGGTAAGTGGTGGAGTGAGCCGGAATCCGCAAACGTCCCACAGACGTTCTGGGAGACCATGACCAAACGCTCAGGGCGACCGGCGACAGAAGTGTTATGCGGCAAAATCGGCCATGAACCCGCGCATCGTTTCCCACGAGGGCGAAGCGATCCTTCGCCTCCGCGCGGTGGTCTGCCGCCGCTTGTCTTTTCGGCGAATCCTGGATCGCTACGGTTGCCGGACGGTGGCGCGGGAATCGGCCAGGACGCACCCGGCCATGGAGGACCGGCTTCCTATTGCTTGTCGTATGTGACCGTGCCATCCACCATTTGGCCCGCGGGATTCGCTCCTTTCGAATGCACGGTCAAGGTTTTGCCGTCCTTCGAGAGCTGGGCATGAGTGGTGTAGACGACCTTACCACCTTTGGAATAGCTGGTCTCGCGCTCGTTGGCACTCATGCGCTTGCCCGAAACCGCCTCGTAGGGTGATTCGACGACCTTGCCGTTCCCGCCGCCCGCAGGGACTGTGTAATGAGTGGAGATCGGCGTGCCGTCCGCTGCCGTTCCTTTCACCGCGATGTCGAGATTGGCCTCGGACTCCGAGATGGTCACGGTTTGCTCTTTGGGCGCCACACCGGTTTTGAACTTCGATTTGGCTGGATTCACCTTCCACGTCCCCACAAAGGGGTCCGCCGCAACAAGCGCCGCAGCGACCGCCAAGAACATGAACACAAGCTTTACGTATCGCATAGTTCCCCTCCTTGATGGAAGAGATTATATCAGCAGTACGACCAGCAAAGCCGGCGAGGCTGGCCAACCTAGTTAAACGTCCGCATTGCGAACCGTTGCCGCGCATGTGTTGGACCGGGACTTGGTGGCCCCACGAAATGTCGTCCGTCGAAACCAACCAAATGGAATCGGGAGCGATGTGACCTGATGATGTGACCTGATATCGGCAGGTATTCGGACAGCGCCAAGAAGCTCGCGGTCTCTCTTCGACTTTTTCTAAAGCATGCGCGTCACATTTGAGCCACTCGTCGGATACGCAAACAGCATGTGCTGTAAATCGGTCGCACGCATCCCGGAACGGATGGCAAGCGCGAACAGATTGATGACTTCACCGGCGTCGCTCCCTAAAATATGAGCGCCCAGAATGCGGTCCGTGTCTTCATCCACGAGCACTTTATAGCCGGAATATGTTTCCGCGACCCGCCGGGACGAATACCAGTTCGATGTCATCTCGTGCTTGACCCTGAATTTAAGGTTTTGCTCACGTGCCCCGCGTTCACTGAGACCGACGGCAGACAACTGGGGGATCGTGAAGACGACCGACGGAACGCCTAGATAGTCTGGTCTCCGATGGTTTCCCTTCAGGAGGTTTGCGGCCACGATCAGCCCTTCATAACTGGCCACAGGAGCCAGCGGCGGGCCTCCACTGGCGGCGGCATCGCCCGCCGCATACACGGTTGGAATCGACACGCTTTGCAAGAATTCGTTGACTCGCACTCCCCGCTTCTCCCATTCGATCCCGGCAGTATCGAGATTCAGGTCGTCGATCTCGGGCACGCGACCCGCGGCATGCACAACCATATCCGTCTGAAACCCGCCCGTCTCGCCATTGGACAAGGCTTGGACGATAAACTGAGCGGAGCTCTTTTCGATCCCTATCGCTTCGGTTCCGAGACGAACGTCAATGCCAAGTTCGCGAGTTCGCTCAACGAGCCGATCAACGAGATCCGGATCAAAAAGAGCGAGAGGACGCGGGCCACGGTGTAGGACTGTGACCTGCGATCCGGCACGCGCCGCCACATGCGCAAACTCAAAGGCGATATAGCCGCCGCCGATGAAGAGAATCTTCCGCGGGATTTCGTCCAACTCCAGGAACCGATCGCTTGTCGTAAGGTGCTCGGCGCCGGGAATCTCCAAATCCGCCGGTATCGCCCCAGCCGCAATAACGACGTATCGTCCTTCCAATATCTCTTTGCCTACGTGCACCGTAGTTGGGCCGGCGAAGCGCGCCCGGCCATGGAACGCTGTGATGCCGGCTTTCGCGAATCCGTCTTCGCGCCGTTTTGGAACGGGCTCGGTGAAAGTACGCTTGAAACGCATCAGCTCGGGCCAATCGATCTCAAGCCTCGCGGCCTGAATTCCCCTTCCCTTCATTCGACGAGTCCAGTCAACGGCTTCGGCAGCTCCGACTAGCACTTTTTTGGGGTCGCATCCCCGAAGAGCGCAGGTACCTCCGAACGGCCTCGAATCCACAATCGCAACCTGCCAACCTGCTTCGCGACAGTGCGACGCCACCCCCGAGGCCGCCGATCCTGTTCCGATTGCGATCACATCAAATTTATTAGTCATGCGATACGTTTAAGGTGCGAGCCCGGAATAGCCCTATTTCAATTGGGTAATTGTACGATACTGCATAGCAACTTGCTCGCGTGAGGTCAGGCGGCGAGTACCTGATCGAGACGGCGGGCGATTTCCGACCCAGGCCGGACACTCACCATACGATCTACTTCGCGTTCTCCTCGAAACAACAGCAACGCCGGAATGCTTTGAATGTTGAAGCGCTTCTCGGGCGTGCCAGCAATCGTCGCCCGCTCGACAACCGCGCCGGGGCCTCCTAGACTAGCCCTAGCACGCTCTGCTCCTGTAGGACCGCCCAATCCCACACGCCCTTGCGGATGGCTTCGAGCGCTTCCCCTTGGCCCAGTGTTGCTGCAAAATGAGCGCCTCCCACTACCACTTCGGCGGTCTCGATGCGTACCGAATCTGCAGCCAGGCAAACGAGCTGAATCTTTTCTGAGAATCGCGTTTGCCGATTTCCTCCCCCTGGATTCACGGGGCATGGGACGCCATAGCCGTGAATCGAGCGTTCCTTCCCTCACATACCCAACGCGCCGACATCGAACCCCACTCGGCTCAGTGCGCTCTTGGCGGCGAGATAGCACGGCTTCAGAGTGAACTCCTTTGGGGCTCCGCCCGACGGCCCGTTGTATTGGACGACGTATTGATTCAACGAAGGCAACAGACTGCGGGTCACGCCGTCGAAATAATCCGGCCGAAAGTCTCTCCCAAAAGCCGGATTGCGGAGAGATCTCTTCATATCGTCCGAGATGTTGATCTCGCACGAGTCGAACTCCGGGTTCAGATCGCCGAAGAAGACCGAATAAAGCATGACTGCCTTCTCGTAGGAGGGCCGCAACTTGTACTGTTTTGCGGCGTAGTAAAACAGCGGATCGAGGGTGAGGGATTTGATCCCGTAACGGACAAATTGCCTGATTTCGGCAGGCGTGGCGGTAGCGAGTTGGAATGGCATTGTCTTGCTCCTTTTTGATTCGATTTTGGCGGCCGGGTTCGAGTTTTTCTTACCGGCATATCTGTAATGCGAGAAACGGGAGAAATAATTGTCATGCCCGCGTTGATTCGGTTGCCGGACAATTCCCGCTACGCGAGGAGAGTGTGCAAACGACGCGGCGCAGGGCGAGTCGGCGATATCAAAATCGTGATGCAACCCGACGCCCCGCCGTCCCTGAACCCTTCCTTGGAACAGCACCGATATCACGCCATATCTGCCGATGACGGGCTCATCTCGGGACGGGTCAGGCAGTGAATAGCGGGCTATTCGCGCAAGACATGAGGTGCATAAACTGCATCGATTCGCGTCTTCGCAAGTCGCTGAATTGTGGTCAGCACTGGCGGATGCGGGACCTAAAGCCTGACGGCCGTAACGAAACGCCCGGCCTGGAGCACGACGTCGCGAAAACCAGCGCTTCGCAACGCTGTCGCGACTGCCTCGAGTTGTTCGGCAAGCTGTCCGGCATATCGGGCAATACTCATCGTCCCGCCCGGCCGCAGGATGGTGAAGCAACCTCTGGCTGTAGGGACCCAGTTTACCTGTCCGAAGACTACGTCATTGGAAACGATCCGATCCACCGAGGCCCGAGGAAAAGCCGAATGCCGCCGGCACGGACGGGAGCGAGCCATGCCGGGAACGAGCTAGCCGTTGTTAGTCAGCAGCCGCATGATTTCCTTCATAGAGGCATGCGACGCCGCTACTTGCTGATCGCCGAAGATATGGGTCTCCAGTTCCAAACGGCCCGCGAAGGCATCACGCTCGAGTGCGCTCAAGATAGCGGGCCAATCCTGGTGCTCCGGATAATCGAGCAGGCTCTTACCCTTGACGTGCACATTCCAGTTTCGATCCTTGGGAAGCGATTCGTACCCGTCCGGATAGGGCTTCTCACCAAGCGCCAAACCATTCAGCGAATCCCAATTTATCCCCACATTACGCGGCAGCAATTTGATCAGCTTCGCCGTCTCCGCCGAGGTGCCGGCATTCTGTGACGCCTCATTCTCAATTAGCATCCTTACGCCCTCCTTTTCCGCGACCGCGCTCAATTCGTCGATTACCTCGGCAATGCGCGGGAATAAGGACTCCGGCTCCGCCACCCGGTTGAACGTGAAAATGCGAAGCTGCGGGCAATCGAACGCATGGCAGGCGCGGATGCCTAGACGAAGATCCGCCAGGCGGTTGTCGAACTGCGCTTTCTCTCGCGCCAGTCGCGTCTCCCTCGCGGCCGGCTCCTCAGGCCGCGATCGCTTCGGCTCGGCGCCAGGCAACGTAAATTTGAGAAACGGAGTGTCCAGGAACGAAATTCCTATGCCGGCATCTTTAAACTCGGCCTTGGCCTGTCGGAGCATGGGCGGTTCCAGCAAGTGGTAGGAGGTTTTCTTGGCCTCAGTTGACGGGATGTCCCGCAGCGAAAGCCACTTCATTCCGTACTTATGGGCGAATTCGATCGCCTCCGCCGGCGAATGCGCCACTTCATCGGTAATAGCGCTCACGCGGGAGCTATCTATGCGCCGCGGAGCGGAGGGAGCGGGAAGCGCGGCAGCAATCGTGGCTGCGAGAAACGAACGACGGTTCATGTTTTAACCTTCAAGATCAGGCGCACTGGCCTTCGGGATTGTCGAGTTAAGTATACACCGAGCGGTCCGCATTGCAGGGGCAGCGTTGGGGTGCTTAATCTTAATCGGATTCGGGAAACGCCGGTCAAAATCCGCTCGCTTCCATCGAGACCCCACGAAACCTCCTGCCCGCCGACTCGTCTATCCCACATGCCCAATTGGCTCCGCGACTTCCCCGAGGACCTTCAGTATGCCTGCCGCCTCTTACGAAAATCACCCGGTTTCGTGGCCACCGCGGTCTTTACTCTGGCGCTTGGCATCGGCGCCAACACGACGCTTTTTTCGGTCGTCAACGGCGTGCTGCTCAACCCTTTGCCGTATCCGCATTCCGAGCAGCTTGCGGCTGTTTATGCAAAGACGACGGGATTCGACCAAGCCCCGGTGGTCTATTTAAACTTCCTCGACTGGCAGCGCGACACGCAGACATTTTCATCGATGGCCATATACCGCAACCAGAATTACAACGTCACCGGCTCCGCCGAAGCAGAACGCCTGGCCGGTTACATGATCTCCGCGGGCTTCTTTCCCACCCTCGGCGTGCTGCCCATTCTTGGCCGCACATTCCGCTCCGATGACGATCAGGTGGGCGCAGCGCCGGTCGTAATTCTCGGCGGCGGTCTGTGGAGACGCAAGTTCGGCTCTTCGCCTGACGTCATCGGAAAGTTGCTGACCCTGAATGGCACGGCCTACCTTGTCGTGGGCGTGATTCCTCCCGGTTTCACTTTCTACGGCAATGACCGCGACGTCTACACTCCCCTAGGCCAATGGAACGATCCATCGTTTCGCGACCGCCGTATCTCGGTGAGCGCGCATGTCGTCGGCCGCCTGAAACCCGGCGTTACGCTGCCGCAGGCCAAAGCCGACATGGACGTGGTGGCGCGCAATCTAGCCGCCGCCTTCCCGGCCGCGAACAAGGACACCGGCATCACGCTGGTTTCCATGAAGGAAGATATTGTCGGCAACGTCCAGCCGTTCCTGCTGGTGCTTCTGGCCGCCGTCGGTTTCCTGCTGCTGATTGCGTGTACGAACGTGGCGAATCTTCTGCTGGCGCGCTCGATGGGCCGCGCGCGCGAGTTTGCCATTCGCGCGGCCCTGGGCGCCAGCCACTGGCGCGTCATCCGCCAGTTGCTTACGGAAAGCGTTTTGCTCGCGGGCATGAGCGGAGCGCTGGGGCTCCTGTTGGCCTTTGGCGGCGCCAAAGCGTTGCTCCACACGTTGCCCGGCACATTGCCGCGCGTCGAAGAAATCTCACTCGATGGACGCGTATTGCTATTCACGCTGGCTCTTTCGGCGTTCGCCGCAATTGTTTTCGGTCTCGCTCCCGCGCTCAAAGGTTCACGCGTAAATGCGATGGAGACTCTCAAGGAAAGCGGTCGCGGCTCGATGAGCGCGCGCCACCGCCTGCAGGGAATTTTCGTAATGACCGAAGTCGCCATGGCCTTGGTTCTGCTGATCGGCGCGGGGCTGATGCTGCGCAGTCTCTCAGCGCTGTTGCGCGTGAATCCCGGATTCAATCCCAGCCACGCCATCACCTTCAATTTATCGATGCCGTCCACTTCCGCAACCACCTCCGCGGAGACTCGTGCCCGCCTGCGCGGGTTCGACGATAAAATGAGCTCCATCCCCGGCGTGCAGGCTGTTTCCGTCACGCTCGGCTCGCGCCCGATGATCCATGACTCGTCCCTGCCCTTCTGGATCGAAGGCCAGCCGAAGCCCGCCAATGACAATGAAATGCCCCAGGCGATGTATTATCTGGTGGAAGCCGGTTTCGAGCAGGCCATGGGAATCGCTCTCGAGCGCGGCCGCTTCGTGACTGCACAAGACAACGAGAACGCCCCCGTGGCGGTCGATATCGATGACGTCTTTGCACGCACCTGGTTCCCGCGTGAGAATCCCATCGGGAAGCGGGTGCATCTGGAGCAATTCAATGTGCAAGCTGAAATCGTTGGGGTGGTGGGCCATGTAAAGCAGTGGGGGCTGGGCACGGATCAAAAATCGGCCGTCGAATCGCAGTTCTTCTATCCTTTCATGCAGACTCCCGAGAAGTTGATGCCGCTCGTGGCCGGGGCCGTCGCCGTGGTGCTGCGCACGGCGGGCGATCCGGCAGCCGTCATGGGCCCCGTTCGCCGCGCGGTTAAGCAAATGGACCCGCGCGAAGTGATCTACGGCGTGCAAACCATGGACGAAGTGCTCGCCGGCTCCCTGGCCGCGCGCAGGCTCTCGATGATTCTTCTCGGGATATTCGCGGCGCTGGCGCTGATTCTTTCCTGCGTCGGAATTTACGGCGTGATTTCCTACGTGGTGGGCCAACGCACCCATGAAATCGGCGTGCGGATGGCGCTGGGCGCGCAACGCATGGACGTGATGCGCCTGGTGCTCGGGGAGGGCGCAAGAATGGCACTCGCCGGAGTGGCCGCCGGCATCGCCGCCGCCTTGGGATTGACGCGCCTCATGGCTAACGAACTTTTCGGCGTCACGGCGCAAGATCCGTTGACATTCGCCGCCGTCGCCATCGTGTTGACGCTGGTCGCACTGCTTGCCTGTTATCTTCCGGCGCGCCGCGGCGTGCGCGTCGATCCGATGGTAGCGCTAAGGTACGAGTAGCCATCGCCAAACCGCGTCGAGGCGCCCGCGACGTTTTGTACTTGCGGACGAGTCTCTATCAGGCTCCGTGCTTTGGAGGCGGCGGGCGGGCGACAGGGCTGCCGACTTAGTGAAATAGGGGGACTGTCTTGTAAGTGCGGTCTGGTGTTTCGAGAAGATCACTCGCTAGTCTAATCTCGACATGAACGCAGGAGTGCGTGGAGCGTTCGGGTCTTTGGGTGGCATGGTTCGCGCCGCGACAGAAACGCGTTCACGTGAGCGGGGGACGGTCCCTGATGGAGGCGTCTCTGGCGGTAGAAAGCGGCTGCGCGCGCGGCGGAGAGAGCCGGCTGAAAGCCGGCTGCAGCCAGGATTGGCTGCCCCACTTATAGGATCGGTGGGCTCAGATTGGCCACACAAGCGACTAAGCCGTCGATGGTGTACTCCGGCGCCTCGACAGTTACTTCGATGCCTAGGTTGCGCGCGGCTTGCGAGGTGATCGGGCCGATGGACGCTACGCGCACGTTGTGCAGGAGATCCACGCCCCCGGCGGCGGCGAAGTTTTGTACCGTGGATGCGCTGGTGAAGGCGATCCAATCGGGCCGGTGCGGCGCGCTGAAGATTTCGCGGGCGCGCTCCGCGGCCGATTCCGGCATGACCGTCCGATAGGCTTCCACCACATCCACCAGTGCGCCGCGGCGCGCTAGTTCCGCCGGGACCAGGTCGCGAGCCACGGCGGCACGCGGCAAGAGGATGCGCTTGCCGGCAAGATCGTGGCCCTGCAAGGCATCGAGCAGTCCTTCGGCGACATACTCTTTGCCCATCACATCGACTTTCAAATGGAGGGCTTCGATGGCAGCGCGCGTGGCGGGGCCAATGGCGCAAATCCTGGCGCGGAGCGCGCGCAGGTCGGCGGCGGAACGGTCCAGGCGATCGAGGAAGAACTTCACGCCGTTGGCGCTGGTGAAGATCAGCCAGTCATAGCCGGACAGGCGCTCGATGGCGCTGTCGAGCGGGGCATAGTCGGCGGCGGCGCGGATCTCGATGGTGGGCAGCTCAACGGTCTCCGCGCCCAGCGCCGCCAGTTTCGACGCCAGCGCGTCCGCCTGCGCTTTCGCTCTGGTGATCACGATGCGCTGGCCGAAGAGGGGCAGGCGCTCGAACCAATTCAGCTTCTCGCGCAGACGCACCACTTCGCCCACGACGATGGTTGCGGGCGGCTTCATCTTATTCCGCTCGATCAGCCCCGGCAGCGTTGCCAGCGTGCCGGTGAGGGTTTCCTGATCGGGCCGAGTGGCCCAGCGGACGGCCATGGCGGGCGTTTCGGGCGCGCGCCCGCGCTCGATCAGCTCGCGCGCGATTTGCGGAAACGTGGTGAGGCCCATGAAGATCACCAGCGTTTCCGACATGCCGACGCGACTCCAATCGATGGCGTCCACGGCGTGGCCGGTGACGAAGGTTACAGCCGAAGTATGCTCGCGGTGCGTCAGCGGTACGCCGGTGTAGGCCGCGATGCCGAGCGGCGTGGTGACGCCGGGCACGATCTCGAACGGGACGCCGGCATCGGCCAGGGCTTCGGCCTCTTCGCCGCCGCGCCCGAAGATGAACGGGTCGCCGCCTTTGAGGCGCACCACGTTCCAGCCGCGGCGGGCGCGCTCGATGAGCATGGCGCAGATTTCCTCTTGGGTGAACGCGTGGACGGATTTCTTTTTGCCGACGTAGATGCGCTCGGCGTGGGGGGGCGCAAGAGCGAGCAGGGCGTCATTGGCGAGATGGTCGTAGAGGACGGCGTCGGCTTGTTGCAACAGGCGGCGGCCTTTGGTGGTGATGAGCTCGGGGTCGCCGGGACCGGCGCCGACGAGGTAGACCTTGGCGCCGGTCATGAGATAGCCCCAGTGGGACAGACCATCGCCTTCTGTGGTCTGTTGGGATGGGCGTTCCGCCCGCGGAACTTCATGAAAAACTCTGCGAGGCGAATAAATCGGGAACAGAGGGCGAACAGAAGGCGGGGTTCTTCGACCCTGTCAAGGCTCGCTAGAGTATGGCAGGTTGACAGACGACAAAAGACGATCGTCTGTCCTACCTCTGACTCTGCCTTGAGCGGAATGTGGAAACTCCAGGAGCCGGCTGAAAGCCGGCTGCAGCCAGGATTGGCTGCCCCACAATTTGCGCCGACATTCATTGGAATGTGGCTTCCAGGATGGCTTGCGCGCCTTCGGCCAGCAGCTTTGCGCCTAGCGCGGCGCCGATGGCTTCGGCTTCCGCGGCCGGACCCTCCCGCTCGCCGCGGACTACCGCCGAGCCGTCCGGGGCGATCACCAGTCCCACCAGACGGAGCCGCTCGCCATTGACGGTGGCATACGCTCCGATGGGAACCTGGCAGCCTCCGCCTAACGCGCGTAAGAACGCCCGCTCGGCGGCGACGGCGGAATGCGTGGCGGCGTGATCGAGCGCGGCGCAGGCATCCCATCCGGCGCCGCCGGCGCGCGTTTCGACCGCCAATGCGCCTTGCCCTACGGCGGGGCACATGGTTTCCGCGGGCAGAATCTCCGCGATGCGGCCGGCCCAACCGAGGCGATTCAATCCGGCGGCGGCGAGCACGATGGCACTGTACCGGCCTTCGTCGAGTTTGCGCAAGCGCGTGTCGAGATTGCCGCGGATCGATTCGATGGTCAGGTCGGGACGCAGGCGCCGCAATTGCGCGGCGCGGCGGAGCGAGCTGGTTCCCACCATGGCGCCGGCGGGCAGATCCACCAGCTTGCGGCCCACTACGGCGTCATGCGGATCCTCACGCTCGGGCACGGCCGCGAGCGCGAGACCGGCGGGCAATTCCGTGGGAAGGTCTTTCAGGCTGTGAACGGCGAGATCGGCGCGGCCATCGAGCAGCGCCTCTTCGATCTCTTTCGTGAACAGGCCCTTCGTGAATAAACCCTTGCCGCCAATTTGCGCCAACGGGACATCGGTGATTTTGTCGCCGGTGGTTCTGATTATCCGGATGCCGCACTCATGCCCCAACGCAGTGAGGCGCGCGGAGACCCATCGGGCCTGCCACAGCGCGAGTTGCGAGCCTCGGGAAGCGATGGTGAGCGGCATCAGTCCTGAAGATGAAACGCCTTTCGAATGGCTGCGACCACGTGCGCGTCTTCGGGCTTGCCGGCATGCTGCCGCAATTCGGAGATGGGCCCGTGCGCCACTTTATTGACGATACCGCGGGTCAGGGCTTCCATGGCCTCTTCCTGCCGCGGCGTAAACGGCCCGTACTTGCGGCGCACCTTGTCGATTTCCGCGGCGCGTATGCGCTCAAGCTGTTCCTGAATCTGCACGATAGCGGGCGTCACTTCGGCCACTTTGAGACGCGCCATCATGCGGTCGACTTCTTCGGTGACCATGATCTCGGCGCGCTCGGCTTCCTTGTGGCGCTCGCGCAGGTTGGAGTTGACCACTTCCTGCAGATCGTCGATATCGTAGAGGAAGACGTTGTCGATCTGGTTCACCGCCGGGTCGATATTGCGCGGCACGGCGATATCGATCAGGAACATGGGCTTGTTGCGCCGGGCGGCGATGACGCGCTGCATGTCGTCGCGGGTGAGAATATAATGCGGCGCGCCGGAGGAGGCGATCACGATATCCATCTCAGGCAGCATGCTCACGAAGCGCGTATATTCGACGGGCGTGCCTTGAAAAAGCTTCGCCATTTCCATGGAGCGCTCGTGCGTGCGGTTGGTGACGAAGACGTGCGAAGCGCCGGAGCGCCGCAGATGGCGCGCGGCGAGCTCGGACATTTTGCCCGCGCCCACAATCATGATGGTGCGGTTCGATAGCGAGCCGAAGATTTTGCGCGCCAGCTCGACGGCTGCGTAGCTGACGGAAACGGCCATCTGCCCGATGCCGGTTTCCGAGCGCACGCGCTTGGCGACGCTGAAGGCGCGCGACATCAGGCCGTCCAGCCAACCGCAGACCGCGCCGCAATCCTTGGCCGCGCCGTAGGCGGCCTTGAGCTGCCCGAGAATTTGCGGCTCGCCCACCACCATGGAATCGAGGCTGGAGGCGACGCGGAAAATGTGATGGATGGCGTCGCGGCCTTCGTGACGGTAAAGGTGCGGCTGGAGCGCGGCCGGGTCGACGCCCTTGAGCGCGGCGAGGAAACTATCGACCAGAGCGCCAGGGTCGCATTCGTCGCCGGTGGTGAGGGTGATTTCCACGCGGTTGCAGGTGGAGAGGATCATGGCCTCGGCGACTCCGCCGCGGGCTTTCAAATCGGCCAGGGAAGCCGGCAGCGTTTCCTCGCGAAAAGCCAGCGATTCACGCACCGCGACGGGCGCCGTCTTGTGGCTGACTCCTGTGACGAGCAGCTTCATTTTTTGATCAGCATCGCGCCCAAACGCGCGTGCGCCACCCAGGTGAGGGCCGAGCAGCCGAGCACGACGATGGTCATAAAGGCCGCTTTGCGCGGGCGCCAGCCGGCCGTGGTCCGCAGAAAAACCAGCACCAGGAAGGTTCCCCAGGTGAAGAAAGAAAGGGCGATGGAAGGCTGCCGGATCCAGGCGGTTTTGTGTTCGATGAATGCCCATGTGCTGGCGGCGATTACGGCCAGCGTGATCAGGATGAAACCGGCGGCCATGGATTTGGAGATTACTTCGTCGAGCGTACCTAATGCGGGGAGCCAGGAACGCGATTGGCGCGATTTCTTGTTCTTCAGCTCGCGTTCCTGGAACAGGTAGAGCAGCGACGCCAGCGCCATCAGCGCGAGCGCGGCATAGCTTAGCAGCGCCAGAACAATGTGCAGGGTGAGCCAGGCGTTGCGCAGCGCGGGGCTGGACCAGGGGGCCACGGGATTGGAGAACGTGGCCACCAGCGACATGACGAAGACCAGCGGGAAGACGAAGACGCTGAGGCTGGTGAGCTTGTAGCGCCACTGCACAAAGAGATAGAGCAGCACGATGAGAAACGCGCACATGGAAAGCGTTTCGTAGAAGTTGGCGATGGGGCAGCGGTTGGAGGCGATGCCGTCGTCGATGATGGAGACAAGATGGAAGACCGCGCCCAGGCCGAAGGCGGCGAGAGCTACGCGAAACAGGCTGTCGCGGCGGCGGACCATGGTCAGAATAGCGTGGAGCAGGCCCAGGGAATAGAGGGCAGCGGCGACGCGCAGCCAGAGAACGCCTATTTCAGCCATGAAGTTGCGGCAAGATGGTGTCTGGATTAAGTATAGCGTGGGGCGGGTACGGTCCGGGGAGGGTAATAAGGAAGCATGGGCGAAATGATTTACGGGCCTTGATGAGACATAGCTTCGTGGATACCAAAGATCCGTTGAATCTGCCGGACGCGGAGTTCGACGCCGTAATGACAGAGATCGACCGTGAATTGCGCCAACGTACGGACAAGATAACTGGCCGCGAGTTTCTTGGGTTTGTGGAGTACTGCTCAGTGTTCAAGATCAGCATCGATACTGAACATCCAACAACAAGAAGAATTTTCGATTGGTTCATTCGAATGTACGGCCAGCGGCTGAGCATGGATTGGGATTTTGGCCGTTCGGTTGTTTTCGTGAATGGCGAACTCTGCAAGGTTCGCGGAATTAGGTTTTTCGGTACGATGCTGTTCGTATGCGCTCCAACTGTCGTTGGCAGAAAGCTGAGGCAGGCTACATCTGACGGGATAATACCGGTCAACAATCTGCTTGAGAGCATTGAGGGTCTGACGCCGGTGTTGGCTGCGCGGCTGTCTCCTGACGAATGCTCGGAGATGCTAAAGGCATATAGTCGGATGTATATTGCGTTCTCAAAGCTGGAGGCTGCTCAGGGTAGTCGGTACGGAGGAGGCGACGCGCCGTACGTTAAAGAAGCGGTACACGATCTCATCGTCTCTACGGAAAGCCTGCTCAGCTCTTCACCGAATTACGGGCTGTCGAAATACGCGTCATTGCAAGCAGTGGAAAAGGTCTTAAAGAGTTGCATTCCGGAGAAGGGCGGAACGCACAAGTATTCTCACAACCTAACCGGCCTTGCTGCCGAGGCAGCCAAATGGGGTGTTCCTGGAGTGGATGCGGCTCAAATTGCGGCTGTTCAATGTCCAGCAGCGGTGCGCTATCACTCAACGCTTGTCGCAAAGGGCGAAGCTGTAGCCGCACACTATGCTGCTTTAACCGTTTGTGGACAGTTAGCTCCAATACTGAAGGGGACGACGGCACAATCGGACGCGTGCGATTATGAGTTCGCGTTGCCCGACGGAGCGAAACTTAGCGGCATCAGGTTGGGCTACGTGTCACCGGCGCCTCCGTTTACCTTGTCCTCCGCCTCGCTTGGGGCGCCTTAAACCGGTCAACGTGTGAAAGCGGCAGTCCGCACAGGCGGCATCGGTGTGCTATCTTCCAAAAAGCAAACACTCCGGCAAGCCGAAGGCCGCCGGGGCGTGACATTTCCGCAAGCCCGATGCCTTGCGGCAGAGCGGGAACGCTTTCATTATGCCCCTCTGTCAAGGTGCGTGGATTTCCAGTGCGGCGAGAATGGCGCGCTGAATCGCGGCAAGGTCATCCGGATGCAAGCTGGGGCAACGTACCGGCCGTTGAGGAGGACACGGTCCAATCGGCGGAGGGCAACGCAGGTGAGCATGTCACCCTTGGCTCACACATCCCGCTGCGGGTGAGAAGGATACGAGCCCACGGAAATCGAGTCATCGAGTAATGGAAGGCCTCAACAGGATCGGGGGCGACGGTGCTGAACGGAACCACCAGGCACAGTCCTGAGTGGCGGCGGCGGCGCGGGGAAACGACAACAACGTGCCTGCGCTTCACAATCTCCGGCGGCTGAAAACCTGTTGAGAAGTCGCATATCAGGACCGTGCCCGGTTGTGGGTGGAAGGTGATGGGCATCAGCCTTACCGCTCGCCGTGTGTTCGCCCGGCGATGCTTTCTATCATGCGGCGATGCTCTGGCAGCATCGGGTGAATGGTCATCGGGTGTCTACGGCTGCAGGTTTCTGCGCATTCACCGACCCTCAAGCCCTTCCTGTTCGAGAATACGTCTGACATCCCGCTTGCCGTGCAGAATCCGAATCACGCGAATCGTGTCATTGTCCACAAGGTAATAAAGTCCGATTGCATCGAATCCGGCGACCGGCAAGAACCGCGGATTCCGAAGTTGAGGGTTGCGCAGGGGATAAAGTGTGCCAAGAAATGGGTGTTGGCGGAGCGATTGAACGGTCGGCCGGATGGCGGCGCGGAAACGTACGGCGACTTCCGGAAGATTGAGAGTGACAAGATAATACCGGAACTGGCGCACGACATCGTCGCTGGCGGCCTGACGGTAAGAGATCTTCACGAATTCCGGTCGGATTGGCGGTCAGCCAGCATGGCGTCCGTCCGCTTGTTTACCGTCTCCCAGAATTCATCTTCCGTGAGCTCCTTGGAAGCGAGGCCCGCCGCGAGCGAAGCTTCCATCTCTTCCTCTGTGTCATGAAAGCCCAGTGAGGCGCGCTGTTCTATGGCAGCCAACGCCGCTTCCACTACTGCATCGACGGATTCATAGGAACCGCGTAGGATGACAGCCTGAATGCGCCGCTCCTGCTCTGGCGTAAGATCGATGGTCATCGTGTGTCTACTCCTCGCAGGTTCTCTCGCTTTCAGAGTAGGGAGATCAAGGGCAGGCTGTCAAGTTTTGAAAGCCCCGGCTAGCGATTCCGTAAAGGCAGGGCCGCGAAGGAGCCCCGGCAATGCCGTCGCCGATGATGGAGACCAAATGGAAGACCCGGCCCACACCGAAGGCCGCGAGCGCTATTCGGAACAGGTCGTCGCTGCGGCGGACCAGGGTCAGAATAGTGTGGAGCAGGCCCAGGATATAGAGGGCGGCGGCGACGTCGTGGCTCTGATCGGGGCCGGTAGACATGGCGAGCCGGCAGCTCGATCAGTGGCCCCCGATTCCGGAAGTCGCGCAAACCTCTCATTACTCTACCCGCTCCAGCGCCCCAACCGCTCACCTCGCCGTACCGCGCCGCCGGTCTCTCGCGTCATACTCAAAGCAGACCTATGACACGTGTCTTCCCTGCCCTGGCGCTGGCGGCGGCTTGCGCTATGGCGCAGTCGCGTGGCGGGCGCGCCGCCAAGCCGGCGGCTCCGGCGGCGGTTCCGGATAAGTGGCCCATCCAGTCGCTGGCTGTCGAAGGCAACCAGACGTTTCCCACGGCGCAGATCCTCGCCGTCGCCGGGCTCAAGATCGGCCAGGTCGCCGGCGCCCCCGAATTCGATGCCGCGCGCGACCGGCTCACGGCATCGGGCGCGTTCGAAACGGTCGGCTACAAGTTTGTGCCCGCGGGCGCCGGTAAAGGATACGCGGCCACGTTTCAAGTGGCGGAAACCACCTCCATTTTTCCGGCGCAATTCGAAGACCTTGTCGAGCCGGACGCCGACATCGAGAAGCTGCTGACTTCCCACGATCCGCTTTTTTCCATGGCTCACCTGCCCGCCAACCAGCTCACGCTCGACCGCGACGCGCGCTGGGTGGAAGAGTATCTGGCCGCAAAAGGCAGGCACGACAAGATCGCCGCGAGCGTGACCTCCGTGGGCCCGGACCGTTTTGTAATTCTCTTCCGCCCCGCCAGGGATCTGCCTGCCGTGGCGCAGGTGTCGTTCGAGGGCAACCGGATTGTGCCCGGCAGCGTGCTGCGCACCGCGGTTTCTGGCGCCGGCATCGGCTCGGCATATACGGAGCGTAACTTCCGGCAGATTCTCGAGGCCGCCGTTCGTCCCGTTTATGAGGAGCGCGGGCGGCTGCACGTGACGTTTCCCAAGATTCGGGCGGAGACGGAAAAGGACGTGCTGGGCGTTCACGTTTACGTGACCGTCGATGAGGGCGAAGTCTACAACTTGGGCAAGGTTACTATCGTCGCGCCTACGCCGCTCGCCGCCGACCGGCTTCTGGCCGAAGGCGATTTCAAAACCGGCGATATCGACAATTCCGAGCTGATCGCCGCCGGTCTGGAACGCATCCGCAAGGTGGTGCTGCTGGCCGGATACCTGGACGTCAAGGTGACTTCGGATCGCCGTGTCGACGACGCGAAAAAGACCGCCGATATCGATGTCCGCGTCGATTCCGGCCCGCAATATCTCATGGGCAAGCTGACGCTCACCGGTCTCGACCTGGAAGGCGAAGCCGAGATGAAGCGCATCTGGAGCCTCAAGGAAGGCGCGCCGTACAATCCCGAATATCCCGATCGCTTTCTGGATCGCGTGCGTGAGGACGGCATTTTCGATCACCTGGGCAAGACCAAAGCCGAGACGAAGATCGACGCGAAAACGCACCTGGTGGCGGTAACGCTGGTGTTTTCCGCCGACCCCGCGGATCAGAGCAAGCCAACCCGCCGCAAGCTACGATGAAGCTAAGAACCTCGCTTTATAAATACGGTCTCGTATTTCGAGAAGACCACTCCCTCACG
>PLDF01000277.1 GCA_003135055.1 Bryobacterales bacterium
GATCCCGACCCGCGCCTCCAACGTACGTGGTGCCTCCCTCCGTGACGTGAAGACCGGGCTAAATATCCTCCCGCTCGCCTCTCGCTCCCCGCGCGTCCGCTCTGCGCGGGTGACACTCAACTGGAACCCAAATCTTTAGCAATGGTCTGCGCGGCCCACAAGCAGAGCGCCGCGATCGTCAGAGTCGGATTGGCGGTCGCCACGGTGGGAAAAACGCCGCCACCCACCAGGAACAGATTCGGGTGATCCCACGAGCGCTGAAACCGGTCCACCACGGAATGATCCCGGTCGGGTCCCATACGGTACGTCCCCACCACATGGCCCGCGCCGAAGTATTTGAGTCGCGTCTCCACCCCGTCGATATCGGCCACGAACGTACTCGGATCGTCGTCGTCGGGCGGGGTGGTAAATTGATGCGCCCCCATTTTAGCGAAGATGGCATCCGCGCATTTCTTGGCCGCCACAAAACCCTGTTGCGTGTATTCCGAGATATCGTATTGAATCTCGGGCCGCGGAATTCCAAGATGATCCGTATAGGTATCGGAGAGGGTAACGCGGTTGCCTTGCTCCGGAGACTGCTCCATCAGGAATCCCAGGCGGAACTGGCGCGTCAGGCTGCCGTTCAACGCATTCACCAGGCCGCTTCCGAACAGCGCCGGGGAAGCGCCGCCGGCCGGCGGATTGAGCTGACTGGCGTTCGTGCCGTTGATGAAGTCGAGCGTGGTGGTGAAAGGGTCGCTGATGGGAAAGTTCCAGCCTTCGTTTCCAATCTCGATGCGGAACGCGGCGCGTTGCGAGCGGAACTTCCCGTCGCGCAGATTTTCGATGCCGGACGTCGCGAGCGGCCCGCGATAGCCCCACGCCGGCTTCGGCAGCAGCGCCCACGCGAGGTACAGCGGATGGTCCATCAGGTTGCAGCCCACCTGCAAGCTGCGGTTGGCCACGCCGTTGGGCGTACGGCCATTGTTCTTCGACATCAGCAGCAGCTTGGGCCCTTCCACGGCGTGCGCCGCGATCACGAAGATCTTCGCGCGGACCGAGCCGGAACCGGTGCGCGGCCCCTTGATGTCCTGATATTGCAGGTACTGAACCTCGGTGACGCGGCCGTTTTCGTCGATCGCGATATTGTTCGCCACGGTTTTCGTCCACAGCGTGACGTTGCCCGTGTTCAGCGCCGCGTTCAGGGTGACGCTGGGATCGTACTTGGCGCCGATGGGGCAGATCGGAATGCAGTTAGTATTGCCCTGGCACACCGGCCGGCTCTGGTAAGGCCGCGAATTGCGCCCGGCGGGCGTGCTGGTAACGCTGAGCGGAATATCGTCCACCACCATGCCCGTCACGCCTTGCGCTACCACGTCGTCCACCAATGAGGGCGGAATCTTGGGCATCGGATATTGGTATCCGGGCGGGAAGGCGATCCCGAGATATTCCTGATCCTGCGTGTCGGCGGAGACGCCGATTTCGGCTTCCGCGGCGCCGTACCAGGATTCCAGGTCCTCGTACCGAATCGGCCAGTCCACCATCTGGCGGTAACTGGTCTGCGTGCGGAAATCGTTAGGGCACATGCGCAGGCTGGTGCCGAGCCAGTGCCGCATTGTGCCCGCCGCGATGCGCTCGTAGGTGCTGGCGAAGGCAAGCTTGCCTGTCTGAATCAGGTAGGCCTGGTCCGGCTTTTTCCAGTTGGTCGCGTCGAGCGTCAGCACTGTGGGACGTCCGGCGTTCAGCAGGGTGGGGTCGGCGATATTGCCGGTTGGGTCGATGAGGTCCGGCGTGTAGGGCGCCTCCGGAACTTTGGCGACCGAGGTATAGAAGCGGTCCATGAAACCGTCGATATTGGTTGGAATGGCGTCGCCCGCTTCGATGATCAGGACTTTCCGGCCCGCCGATCCAAGCTGTTTGGCGATCAGAGCCCCGGCTACGCCGGCGCCTACAATCACAACATCGAATGTGTTGTCCGCGCTTGGGCTCATTGTGCGGCTCCTGTCCCGATGAAGTCTGAGAGGCTGGGCGGATCCGTCGACCAGTACCCGAACTGGAACGTGCTGTATCCCATGGGGTGCGCCTGCGCGACGCTCCATGCCCAGCCCTGCGTATAGGCGTCGGCCGAAACTACCATCGAAGGAACGAACTTGGGTTGGTGTCCCGCGGCAGCGGCTTTGGCGGCGGCCTGCAGGTCTTTGGGATCGTACCAGCTCCCCAAATACCACATCAGCATGATGCTGCGGCAGAGATATTTGACGTCGTCGCCCGATTGGTTGAGCAGCAGATCGGCGATTTCAGCCGGCGGCTTGGTCTGGTTCTGGCTGTAAATTGCGAGTAAGTTGGCGAACACCGCGCCGTCCTTGGTCTGAGCCGTGTCGAAGTAGACCGTTTTGACATCCACCTCGACAGGCGCCAGGGGCGGAGCCAGCATCGTTCCGTCGATTCCGGTAAGGATCGCGGATAAGTCGACAAACAGTTTCATTTGATCGTCAGCCATGGATTGCACCTATTGTTTCTTCTGTGCGTTTTGCAGCACGTATGTAAAGTCGCTCGGATGGCCTTGCGTATCGGTAGCCCGGTTGTGGCACAAGATGCAACTGGAAGACGAGTTCGGCGTAACACCCTGAACGTAGGTCTCCATGGTTGTGTTAGCCAGGAAAGTCGGGGCCGGACGGCCCGTGGGATCCGTCTTACTGGTTGGGTTGGTGGGCCACTGCGTACTCACCAGCATATAGTTCTTCCAAACCGAGCTGGCCAGGATTCCGTCGAACCCGGCGTTCAGCGTATTCACATCGGGAATGATGCCGGCCGTGCGCGCAATCTGGCTCTTGAAGTTGTTGGGAAATGGAACGATGTTGGGATTCCACGGGCGCGGTGGCGACGCGTTGACCGGGCACTTAGCGGCGGGGCAGGCCGGATCGAAGAAGAGATAACTGGTCGCGAGCTTCTTCGCGCTTACATTCGCCTGCGTAGGAACGTTGTTTACGTGTTCGAACGTCGACCATACCCATTGCGGTTCGTTGACCGTCTTATGGACAATGTGGATTCCCACCAGTCCCACGGTTGCGGGCCTGCAGGAAGCTTCCACCGGCTGATTGCCCGGACTCGGCGTGGTCACCGCGGGCTGGTAAACCAGCACGTGGGCGGTGTGAAACAGGGAGGCGTCGTCCTTCTGCGCGTCGAGAACCTTCCATGCCGCCTTGACCAGCATGCCGCCCATGTTTCCGTTGGTGGTGTCTTTGGTCGCGGAGCCGCCGGGGAATGTGGCCGCGCCGAAGGCAGCCTGCCCCTGCTGGTTGAAGATCCGATGCTGCGCGATGTATTCGAACATCGGCCGGTTCATCATGATGGCGTAGTGGACGTATTGCCCGTTTTGGTCGATCAGCGGTCCGGTGTCGAACGGCTGGATGCTCTCGGTGAGGATGTTGGGATCTTTGCTGATCATCGACAGCACCATGGGATGACCGCCATTCGCGGGCGTCACGCAGACCGGGGGCAGCGGCGATGGCTGGCCCCAGGGCGCTGGCGTGCCGCCATCGGGCAGCATCACGTCGCCGAGCGATTTCCATTGTTCCCAGATGCCGGGCGAATCGGGCCCGATAGCGCCGCCGCCGGCGGGCGCGTTCAGGGCCAGAAACGTCAGCCACGAATAGTAATCGAAGCCGTGCTGCAGGTTCGGCAGATTATCGAAGGGAGGCAGCAAGGTAACGGCGCAAGGCAGCGTTCCTGTGAGCAGCGCGGGGGTAATGGACGTGTTAGGCGGCGTAACATCGCAATTCGTTACGGGAGGGTCGATCGGCGCCGGAGCCGTCACCGCGGCTGTGGATGGCGTAGTTTCCGAACCGCCGCTCTGGCCGGTATTGGAAGAATTGCACGAGACCGACGCTATGCACGCAAGCGTCGCGAGCGCGGGCGCAAGCCAAAACAAGCGGCGTCTTATCATTATTTTCTCCCCGTCGAATCCGCCTTGCCGGTTACCATGGACTGGCGGATGAATCCGGCCTCGCGGTGAAGCCACTCGGACACCACAAACAGGTTGCCGCTATTGACCAGGAAGAGGTCTTTGTATTTGTCGAGCCACTGCTGAAATAAGCCCTTGAAGTGTTTCTCGAACGCTTCGTGACTGTCGAAAACGGAAAGGAAAATCACCTCGTTCGCCGGTGGCGTAGGGTAAGAGGTTTGGGTAAAGTCCGGAGTGTGGATGGTGTACATGGGAACAAACGGCTCCTTGTCCTCCACCTCGCGCGCGAGTTCCCGCAAAGCAGCCAGGGCGGGTTCGCGCTTCCCCTCGAGAATTGTCCACCGGGCGATGATTGGCAACATGGGCTGTCTCCTTCGCGGCTCTCAGATAGCTCGCGCCTGTTTAGTCTGCGACGCCTGTTTAGTCTGCGATAATGGTCCGGTTCAGCGGGCTCAAATCGAGCGGCATGGCAACCTTGGGTTCGAAGCTAGAGCCGATGCCCTGCTGAAACTGAAAGAAATTATTGGGATCCCAGTGGCGTTTGATCCGCAGCAGGCTGTCGTAATGCTCCCCGTAATAGGCCTTCGGCCAGCCTGGCTGCAACGGATCGATATAGTTCAGATACGCGCCGGTAAAAAACTCGCTCAGCTCGTTGTAGAACGACCAGGCCCATTCGATATTGGCGCGGGCGTCCTGGTCGCCGTCCCAGATGGCTTTTAGCTCGGGTACGAAACGGGTGGCGCGGTGGGCGAACGCAGTGGCCTCGGGCTTCACTTTCTCGATGGCCCCGCCGGCGTGCGTCCACACCATGAAAGAACTGGCCGAAGGCGCCAGGTTCATGTACCGCTGCAAAATTTCGACCGCTTTGGGCTGCATGGCGCCGGGCGGCATCATACCGGACCGGATGTACGCATTGCGGCGGTTGACGAGCGTTGTGCGGCCGTTCACTTCCTCAAATTCCGGAAGCGTAAAGCTGTTCAGCTGGGCCAGAATCGGCTTGCGTTTCAGCAGGGGTTCCACCAGCGCCAAACCCTCGGCAAAATCGCCGTTGTATACGGCCGTGAAGCCAAAGGTTTTGATAATCCTGGTGGAATCCGCCGGATCGGGCTGTGTGGTCCAAATGCCATAAACGGCCAGCTCATCGGGGACCTTTTCCACCCATTCGTTATAGAAGCCAAGCACGTCCTGCGCCTGCGCCGGATCGTACCTGATCTGGGCCATCATCATGCGCTCGGTGCGCGGCTGGTGGGCCTGAATTTCCATTTCGACAATCACGCCGAAGTTGCCGCCGCCACCGCCGCGGCAGGCCCAGAACAGGTCTCGCTCCTCTTTGGATTGCGAGGCGCCGGAAATATGCCTTACCTCGCAGTCCGGAGTGACGATGGTGAAGCTGTAAAGGTTGTCGATGCTCAGGCCGTATGAGCGGGACGCAAAACTGTATCCGCCGCCCTGCATGAAGCCGGGGATGCCAACCGTCGGGCAACCGCCGCCGATAGGAATGAGCCCCGTGCCGCCCTGCATCAGGTATACGTAGACGTCGTTCCATCGCGCGCCCATCTGTACGTGGATATGGCCATTCCCGCGATCGAGACGAATGGAATTCATCAGCGAGAGATCGAGGACCAGGCCACCGGTATTCAGGCAGTAGCCCGCGGCGCTGTGTCCCCCGCCGATGACCGTGAATTTCAAATTATTCTTTTGCGCGAAGCGCATCGCGACCGCGACGTCTTCGACTGCGTTGGCCTTGACGACGAGTTGCGGCTGCTGATTCACGCGGCCGTTGTCGATTTGAATAATAGATGCGTAGCCGGAATCGCCGGGCCGCAGCACGTAGCCGCTCAGCTTCTGTTTCAATTCGTCGATCAGGTTTTGAGGAACTCCGCCCGCTTCCATATATGATTATTATTGCGATTTGATTTATGGGCAGATCAAATATATCAAAAGGTTCGGCGGCGGTCAATAAGAAACTTGCCCCCGTCGCCCCCGTTTGAGACTATCCGGATAAAGGAAAGATAAGGACTACGGCCGATGCGGCGGCGCCCCCATCGTGGCGCACTGGGCGCCCTCTGGGCACCTGCGTGCCGCGTTCACACTCGTGTGAACGCCCTTTCGTCGTACCGCAACCCGCCGCATGTCAAGCCCAAGTAGAAATGT
>PLDF01000247.1 GCA_003135055.1 Bryobacterales bacterium
CAACGCTATCCTGGCCTTGCGCTGCTGTGAATTCAACAGCCGATTTGAAGAGTATTGGGAGGCGCGGCGGGCTTGACTCTCGTTTCTTGGACGCGGTTTGCCTATCGACGAAAATTGAGTTGCGGCGGATTCCACCACTTCTATGTCGCGCACCCAACTCGCGGCCTCACTCATATCGGAGCGCCTCTATCGGATCCACCTGCGCTGCCCGGCGAGTGGGAGCCCAACAAGCCAACAGCGCGACGCTGGCGAATAACAAACCCACAACGATCAAAGTAGCCGGGTCCGTAGGCTCCACTTCAAAAAGAAAAGACTTCAGGACGCGCGACAAAACCAGAGCCGCGGCAATGCCTGAAATCACGCCCCCCGCAATCAGTCGAAACCCTTCGGCGAAAACCAAATTGCGGATGTCTCGCCGCTGGGCCCCAACCGCGGTGCGGATCGCAATCTCACGCCGGCGGGACGCCACCGAGAGCGATAGCACGCCATAGATACCCACCAAAGTCAGCACGCTCCCCACTAGTGAGAATCCAGCGAGTAACTGCATCGCAAACGTGCGAGATGCCAGCGAATCGCCGCGAATCTGTTCCAATGTCTTCGCGTTTTCCACTGCGACAGTCGGATCGACTGAGTGTAGTTCGCGTTGAATAACGGCCGTGAGTGAGCGCGGGGCCGCCGTCCGGATCACCAGGTGTTTCGAAAACGCACGTTGCTGCCAAAAGGAAAGATAAATCTCGGGCTCCGCCGTCTGTGTCAGGTCGTCGGTGCGGCCATTGGCAACCATGCCGACGATCTCAGTGGGCGGCCGCTGCCGGCCCGCCATCCAGATCTTCTTCCCAATCGGATTGGCGCCGCGGAAGTAGCGATTCGCGAGAGCCTGATTGATCACGGTCACAGGGGGCGCGTTGCTGCTATCAGTGGACCGGAAATCCCGCCCATCCAAAATCGGCAGCCTCAGCAGCTTGAAATAATCCTGAGTCACCGACCGCACCGGCAGGGAGATTCGGTCACTGGCCTTGCTGGGCGCGGGCTGCCCTTCGATCTCTACCGTCCAGGGCCAATTGTTGCCGGTGAGCGGAACTCCCCATGCGAACGCAACATACTGGACGCCGGGAATCGCCGCTACGCGATCCAAAGCACGGCGATGAAAGGCGACCCAGTCACCCTGCACAGCGGTGACGCTCATCGTCAGGATACGTTCGATGTTGTAACCCGATGGCGCTTTGGATACGTTGATCATGGTTCGAATCAGCAGGCCGGCGCCGACCAACAGCGCCAAAGTCAGCGCGGTCTGAGCCATGGTGACTGCCCGCAACAGCCGGCGTTCCCCTTGTCCGGCACTACCTTTAGGGCCGGCGCTCTTGAGCACTTGAATGGGATCGAGCCGCGAGGCGCGGAACGCGGGAAAGAGCGCGGCCAGAATGGCGGCCAAGCCTGCCAACCCCAGACTGCAGGCTAATACCGGCCAGCCCGTGGTAACCGCATCCAGACGCGGGATGGCATGTCCGCCAATCGACTTAAACACCGTCACTGTCCCAAACGCCAGACCCACTCCGAGCGCCCCGCCTAAAAGAGCCAGCACCAGACCCTCGGTGGAGACCTGCCGGAACAGCGCGACGCGGCCGATTCCGAGGGCGCTGCGCACAGCGTATTCCTGTTGGCGTTGCAGCCCGCGAACCAGTAACAGGGCCGCAACATTGCCGCACGCGATCAGCAGGACGAGTGCAGCGGCCCCCAAGAGCGGCAGCAGGATGCGGCTGCCGTCGCGATTCAGTTCGGCAGTCAGAGATTGAACACGCGGGACAACCCCTTCGAAGTCGTGCTCGGCCTGCGCCTGTCTTGCGGCAATGACCGTGAGTTCCTCCTGTGCCCGGTGCGGCGTGACCCCGCTGCCCAACCGCCCCACAACATCCCACTCGGCCTCTTTCAGCCTTGCTGGACTCGGAGTGACTGGAATCCAAAAATCCACCAGTGCATTCACGTTATAGTTCGGTTCCTGCGAATCGGCTGGAGACGGAAGGAAGCGGACGCCCGGAGGCATGACCGCGATCACCGTAGGAGGCGAATCCTGACGGCTGAGACGGACCGTCTTACCGATAATATTCGGGTCGCCATTGAACTTACGTTGCCAGAGGTCATAGCCGAGGATAATGACCGCCGGCGATGTAGCTTTAGCTTCGGACTCCACGAAAGTGCGGCCAAGCAGCGGTTGTAGCCCGGTCACGCGGAAGTAGTCTCGGGTGACAACCATCCCCTCGACCGACTCGCTGCCGTCGGAGCGGATCAGAAAATTGAATGTCCAGGCGTACGCAGCGATTCCGTCAAACGACTTTGCCTCCTTTTGCCATTCCATCCATTGCGCCGCGGCCCAACCCCGGGCGTGTTCCATCTGCCGGCCGTCGGCGCGAGCGTTCGGAATCAGCACCAGCCGATCCGGTTGCCGATACGGTGGCGGCGTCAACAGGACGCCTTGGATCAGACTAAAGACCGCCGAAGTCGCGCCAATGCCCAACGCCAGCGTCAGCACGGCAATCAAGCTGAAGCCAGGTTGCTTCAGCAACATCCGCAAGCCAAAACGCAAGTCTTGAAACATTCGATCCTTCCGGCCTATGACGAATATAACGCCGAAGGGTTAGCAAAGTGGCGCGGGCCCATGGCCTGCGCGCTCCGAGCGCTCGGCCTTTATCGAGTCTCGCTGACATAAGGCTGATCGGGGAGATTCGGCGATATCGTGAAACCGCTTGCCGAGAAGGCGGCACAAGGTGTCCACGCAAGGCGCCCGAGAGTTTTCGAAGCAACGGATCTAAGGAGAGTTGGGAGTGTTCCGGCTCCAAGGACCGTTGCGTGAGGCCCGCTCGTGAGTCTGCGACGAAACCAGTCGGAAAGCCGGATGCGGGAAATCCGCACGTCCGGTTTGATGAGCGGTGATGGGAAACGGGGCGGTGATGTCAGTACCCGCGCCCATCCTCGACTCTACCGGCGGCCAGCTTTCAGCCGGCTCCGGGATTTTCTACATTCCGATCGAGCCGGATGTGAGGTGGCGTGAGGT
>PLDF01000455.1 GCA_003135055.1 Bryobacterales bacterium
GACCCCCGCAGAAGTCAACCAGTTGCTTCGCGCAGGCTAGGACGAACGCGAAACGAATGGCCCTGGGTGACGATCTTTTTTCGTCCGCCCAACCACGATGGCTTTCATCACTTCTGAATATAATACACTCCTCTCCGCAATTTCCGGGAATCCGGCCCTCAAGCAGATTCTCTGGTCGAAAAAAATCCAGATCGACACCCGCAACAAAAATGTGTTGCGCGACATGATCGGAAAAGAAGGCTCCGGCAAGCCGATCATCGAAAAGACCGACCTCGAAAAAGGCCAGTCTGAAACCGTGATCTTCGTCACTGAGGCTGGCATAGGTGGCCAGGGCATCTTGGGCGAAAATCAACTCAAGACCAACACGGCCAAGCACCGCTGGAACAGCTTTCAGGTGCGCGTCGATCTGATCCGCCAAGGCATCTCCTACACGCAAGTCGTGAAGCAGATGTCCCTCATGGGCACCACGATTGAGATGGCTTCGTCCGAACTGCTCGGCCAATGGTCGGCCAAGAAGGACGAGGACGATCTCCAAGTGGCCATCCGCCGCGCGGCCCTCATGGGTGCATCGCAGTTCTACGGGAACTACCAGTATAACTACCCCGTCATCAACACGTCGCAAAGCTCGGGTGGCCCGAACCTCTACTTCTGCGGCGGTGCGTCCTCGATGGGAACCATCACCTCGGAGTGCACGCTCCAGATGTCCGACCTGACCTCCATCAAGTCCCTCATCCAGGCCAACGGCGCTTCCCCGGCGAAGATTGACATTGACCCGGCGACCGGCGCGCAGATCGAGCGCTACAACTTCATCGCCCCGGAGTATTTCCTCTCGGGTATGAAAACGAGTTCCAGCTACATGCAGGCGCTCCGCGAGGGCGACGTGCGTGGCAAGGACAACAAAATGTGGACGGGCCGCTATGCCGACATCAACGGCACGGTGGTTATGCCGCACAATGTGAAAATCGAGACGACCAGCGGCCGCCTCGGCTCTCCTTGGATGCCCGTGGCTTATCTCGGCACGGCGACGGCGGACAACACCCTGACGGTTCTCACGGGCGGCGGCTCCTACCTGCCCGCGGCCACCGGACAGGAATACGACTTCTTCGCCAACTTCCCCGGCTATCCCTGGGTGTTCACCACCTACGACACGGCGGTTGGCGAGTCGGGCACCTGGTATGCGATGATCTACAATCTGTCCTCGGACAAGAAATATGAGATCGTCTCCTACGCGAACACCGGCTTCGGCACCTTCGCCAACACGTTGACGGTTGTGCGCGGCATCGGTGCGGGCGGCGACACGATTACCGGCAACAACACCGCGAGCACCGCGGGCCGGTTCTCCCTGACTCACCCGCTGGGCGCCATCATCATCCCCTGCAACATCCTCGGCGTGCCGATCATGTTTGGGGCGATGCTCGGCGAAAAGGCTCTCTGCTACGCCAAGGGCAAGTTCACCGCCGATCCGATTGAGGACTATGAGGACTTCCGCCGCGTGCTTAACCAAGACCCGATGGTCAAGAACATCGGCATCCAGAGCATCCGCGGCATGTCGGCCTTCCAGGACTCGAACGGGCGCATCCCGAACCTTATCCTCGCGGCGGGCGCTGCGCCGATTGGGTATTTGGGTTGCAACCCGGTGGTTGTCTAAGTAGCCTCTCCACCTGACACATTCGCGGCCCCCTTGCCCCCTGGCTGGGGGGCCGCTTTTGTTTTCCCAACCTCAACCACACTCCGACCATGACACGCATCACCATCTTGGACGCCAGCTACAATCAAGAAGTCCTCGCCGTCGAGGGCAAGAGCGGCAAACCGTATCGCTTCAAATGGTGCAAGGAAAACGACCAATACGAATATCAGCCCAAGACCAAGGAGGAGTCCGACGACATCTACGGCGTCGTGCAATTCAACTCCTACCACATCTTCGCGCCGGTTTGTGATTTGGTCTCCGATTTGGAGTTGAACGCCGTGCGGAACTTGAAGGAGCAGTGCGTCGCCGCGGGCCTCAAGGTGCTCGAAGGCGACAACAGCCGGACGCTCTACCGCGTGCTGGCCGCTTACAATCATGGCCGCAACCCCGACTCCGCTGGCGCACCCGCTTCCGTTGCGCCGCCCAAAGCCCCGGCAAGGCCCGAGGCTGACTTTACCGCCGTGGAGACACCGCCCGCGCCAAAGAAAATCATGCGTCGGCCTCCTCCAGCCACTTTGACGCCAGCCATGGCATAAGATAAGACCGACCATGCCAGCCACCATCCCAGCCATTCCCTTGACGGTCTCTCAATACCTCTCGGGCAGCGCCGAGGGTAGTTTCGGCTGGCTGATTGACGATTTGGTGGAGATGTCCGGCGCTCACGACCGCAGCCAAGTCAGCCCTGCAGAGCTTGGCCTCGCCAAGGCGGCCATCAATCAAGCCTACCGGGAGTGCTACTGGGAGCGCGACGGCCAGTTCCCGGCGTGGGCCTCGCGCCTCAAGGGCATCCTATTCAAGGTGCCGTCCACCGCGCCAGCGACCTTCACGCTGGGGCAAAAGGCGTTCGTTGACAACGGCGCCCTTAGGTTGAATCAAACCGACTCCGGGGCCATTG
>PLDF01000133.1 GCA_003135055.1 Bryobacterales bacterium
TCACTTTCATGTCGCACACCCTTGGACAACTCTTGGCTTACGGCTCCCCGCAGCCCATGTTACAGTCGGAGCAAGGGTCCGCTCGCCTGTGTCGCTTGTTACCAAGCCTGCGATTAGTACCACCGCCGATGCCGTGCAGGAAGCGCGGCATCTGGCGATGCCCGTCGTGGCCTTCGCCGCCGTAATCGCCATTCTCTACTTCGGCCGGGTGTTTTTCATCACGGCCATTGTGGCCACCACCATCGCATTTATCCTGGAGCCGTTCGTGGCGCTGCTGGTGCGCGCGCGCTTTCCGCGTGCGCTGGCGAGCGTGGTGGTGTGCACTGTCGCGCTGGCGTTCCTGTACGTGATCGGCATGGCGGCGTACACGCAGTTCGTTGCGATCTACGCGGATATGCCCAAGTATGGGGAGCGCATCGGCGCGATTGTCGACGGCGTTCAGCAGAGAGTGGCGGACCTGGAAGACCAGACGTATCGCGTGGTGGTGCCGGCGCGGCAGCGGCAGGAGCTGGCGCAGGCGGAAGCGTTCAAGCAGGCGTCGAAAACGCCTAAGCGCAAATCGGCGGCGCAACCCGCCGCGCCGCTGCCGGTTCCGCCGCCGGGAGTGATTCCGGAGGTGCGCATCCACGCGGAAGGCAACCCGCTGGGCGAGTATCTCTCGGCGCGATTGGGCGACTTCTATCAGGTGTTGCTCATGATGTCGTTCATCCCTTTTCTTGTGTACTTTATGCTGAGTTGGCGCGACCATCTGAATCGCAGCTTCCTGCAGTTCTTTCACGGTGAGGACCGGCTGGTGGCTGCGCGCAGCATGGAAGGCATTGCCGCGATGGTACGCGCTTTCGTAGTGGGGAATTTTTTGCTGGGGCTGCTGATGGCCGCAATCAGCTCGGCGATGTTTTGGATGATGGGCCTTTCGTATCCGATGCTGGTGGGGCCGCTGAGCGGCTTGCTGAGCCTGGTACCGTATGTGGGGATGCCGTTGGCGGCCGTTCCTCCGTTGTTCGCAGCGCTTGGGATCAATCGGGTCCCGGTGTATCTGCTGGTGGTGCTTGCAGTGGCGATGCTGCACCTGGTCGCTATGAACCTGCTGTATCCGAAAGTGGTGGGATCGCGCGTTCACTTGAATCCTCTGGTGGTGACGTTCTCGCTGATGCTGTGGGGGTTTCTATGGGACGCGCCCGGTCTGCTGCTGGCAATCCCGCTGACGGCCGCATTGAAGGCGGTTTGCGACAACGTGAAAACTCTGCGGCCTATCGGAAAGTTTTTGGGAGATTGACGTGCGATTGTGGGCGCGGTAGCGATGCCGCACATTCTCGGGAACTGACTCGGTGGACCAGGCAGACGTTTCCCTTTCGCGCGGGGTCGTGTAAAATCCGTCGGAGGAGCAACAGTCCCTTTTTGAACGAGAGAGAGAAGCGCCCAGGCCACCGGCCGCCGCGTGCGAGAGCCACCGCTCTGCCGCCGGCAGAGAGATCGGCGGCCGGCCAACCGATCGCTAAGAAAAGCGCTTCTCAAGGAAGCTCGTTGCCGGAATCCCGATCGCGGTTGGCTTGGCCCTTCTGGGAATTGGGGTCTTGTGGGCCTCGCTCAATTGGCCGTGGTGACGACCTGGCCCACCGTGCAAGCCCGCGTCACCAAGAGTCAAGTGCTCAGACAGGACGAAGGCTACCAGCCGCAAGTCGAGTTTCGTTACATGGTGCAGGGGTGGAGTTCGTCTCAAAGACCGTCCCCGCGACCGGCACGAGCAGCTATCCTCAGGCGAAGCGGGTGGCAGACCGCTTCTCGACGGGAACTCAGCACGCGATCCGCTACAACCCCTTGCGCCCCGCAGAGATCGACCCCAATGCCGGTTACACGCCCGATTTCTTTCTGTACCCGGTCGTTCTGGCAGGGGCCGGCGTTCTCATCCTATTCTTGACCAGGCGGTTCGGGGTTCGATTCCGGGCGCCTGCGAAAAAGCGCGACCCAGAGCAGACATGGGGGATCCTCGGAGGTTTTTCACGGCGATAGGGACTCTCCTTCTTGTGCTCCTAGGTTGGGACGCCTACTCGGAATACAGGATCGTGAAAACCTGGCCAACCGTCGATGCGCAAGTCACCGGCAACCGGGTTCGACGCTACATCCGGAGGGGTGGCAAGAGCAATAAAGAAGTCACTCATTTCGAAGTGACTGTCGAATTCCGGTATTGGGCGGAGGGAAAGCTGTTTGTCAGTCCGTCATCGGAGGATTTAACCTCGCCCCAAGACGCGCAGCAGGAGCTCGCGCTGTACGCGCAGGGGAGGTGGCATCAAATCCGATACAACCCTCGCGATCCGAACGACATTCGCTTCAATCCGGAGTTCAGCGTTCTGGGGGTGAGCATCGGCTTGGGGCTGTCGGTGCTCTTTATCGCGATCGGCTCGACGCTTCTCTATGTGTGGCGCCGAAAGCGAACCAAGTCTCCCAGACGGGCAAAACCGCACCGGCAATTGTCTTAGTTCCTGGTTCGTGACCGGTTGGTTTTGTGCTCTAGCGGAAAATCACTCCCTTATGTGTCCGTAAAATGCAAGCTTGATTTGATCGCACATTTCGCGGGGGTGTGATAGGATCTGTGATCAGGCCGATCTCATTTCGCGAAAGAGAGGAGGAACCACGTGTCTCAGAAGACTAATATATCGGTGACCGTTGCGCTGCTTGTGGCGATCGCGGCGTTTTGCGGCTGCGGCAAGAGTGAGCCGCCCGCGGCTTCAACGGCGGCGCAACAACCGGCTTCTTCACCGGCAGCGCCTGCTTCGGCGCCAGCGCCTGCTTCCGCGCCAGCCGCCTCAGCGCCAGCCCCCGATTCGGCGCCGCCGGCCCAGTCCGCGGCTTCCAGCGCAACACCGGTCCCGGTTGACGGCGATTTGGCGGGAGTGAAGATCGCGGTGAACGAGATCAAGCGCACTTCAAGTACCGTGACGCTAAAATTCACGGTTTATAACACCTCCGACAAAGGGTTCAGCACTCAGGGCGTCTTTGACGGAGACGAGTATCATCGTTATCGTCACGTGGGGGCCATTCACCTGATCGATGGAGAGTCCAAGAAGAAATATTTTGTGGTAACCGACAGCGACGGCAACCTTCTGTGCAGCAACAGTATCTCGGACATAGCGCCAAAATCGCAGATCACGCTGTGGGCTAAGTTTCCGGCGCCCCCGAACGAGGTCCGAAAGATCACGGTCGAAATTCCGCACTTCGTTCCCTTCGAGGACGTCGCCATCGTGCCGTGATGGGGCTTCGGTAGATTAAAGTGAGGAACCTTTCGCCCTACGTGACTGTGCTTGCGCTAGTCGGGCTCGCACTTCCTCCTCTGGTTCACGCGCAAACCGGGAAACCGTCCGATATCCAGACCAAGGCTTCCGACGTCCATGGCAAGGTTTCCGACCTCCGGACCAAGGTTAGCGATCTGGTGTTCAAGGTTGAGGACATGGGCGGAAAGGTCCAGAGCCTTGAAGTGAAAGAGTCGCCGGTGGAGGTGAGAATCGACTTGGCCGCCGATGTTCTATTTGACTTCGATAAGGCGGAGATTCTGCCCAAAGCCCAGCAGACTCTGGCGCAAGCGGCCCAAATTATCCGTGAGAGGGCCAAGGGGGTCGTGCGCATCGAGGGCTACACGGATGCGAAGGGGTCGGACAGTTACAACCAGAAGCTCTCGGCGCGGCGGGCTTTGTCTGTGAAGGCCTGGTTCGTCGACAAGGAGCACCTTCGCGGCGTCCAGTTTGCGACGCAGGGATTCGGCGCTAAGAATCCCGTGGCGACGAATACCAAGCCGGACGGATCGGACGATCCGCAAGGCCGCCAGAAGAACCGCCGCGTTGAGATCATCTTCAGGAAATAGAATCGGGCTTGTAAATCATCGAAGGGCGGGGGCAGGCGGCGTTGCGCTATCGAGCGCAGTTCGCCTAGGTCGTCGCCGATAGGTTAGTCTGTCGCGAAACGAGCGCGTTCACACGATTGTGAACGCTGCTCGCATGAGTGCGTGGGCCACGACGCCCTTCGTTTGCCGGCGGCCATCCACCTACCAGGCCCGCCTGCTAACCCCCGCCTACCAACCCACCGGCTGGCCCTGGTTCTGCGCGTCCAACCATTTTTGCAACGGCGCGAAATAGTCGAGGATCGCCGACGCATCCATCTGCCTGGTTCCGGCGATCTTGTCGAGCGCCTGCTGCCACGGCTGGCTCAATCCCATTTCAAGCATCGCATTCAAGCGATCGCCCGCGGCCTTACTCTCAAAAATTGAGCAGCGGTTCAGCGGCCCGGTGCATCCCGCGGCTTGCGAGAGAGCGCGGTGAAACTGAAATTGCAAAATATCGGCGAGGAAATAGCGCATGTAAGGAACGTTGGCTGCCACATGATACTTCGCGCCGGGATCGAAATCGTCTTCCGTGCGGCCGGGCGGCGGCGCGATGCCTTGATACTTCAGGCGAAGATCCCACCAGGCTTGGTTGTACTTTTCGGGCGGGATTTCGCTTGAGAATACCTTCCAGCGCCACTGGTCGATCACCAGACCGAACGGCAGGAACGCGATCTTCTCGAGCGCCTTGCGCATCAGGAGCCCAAGGTCTTTCGACGTATCGGGCGCCTTGTCGAGCAGGCCGATCTTGACCAGGTATTCGGGTGGGACCGACAGCGCGATGGTGTCGCCGATGGCTTCGTGGAAGCCGTCGTTGGCGCTATCGCGGAAGAAGAACGGCTGCTTGTCGTAAGCGCGCTGATAGAAGTTGTGACCCAGTTCATGATGGACAGTGAGGAAGTCTTCGCCGGTGAGCTGGAGGCACACCTTCAGGCGAACATCGTCGGCGAAATCGATATCCCACGCGCTGGCGTGGCACACCACGTCGCGGTCGCGCGGCTTGAGAAAGAGCGAGCGCTCCCAAAAAGTCTGCGGCAGCGGAGCGAAACCCAGCGACTTGAAAAAGTTTTCGCCGTCCTTCACCATCTGCTTCTCATCGACCTTGTGCCGCTTCAACAGCGCGGTGAGGTCGTATCCCGGATCGCCGTTGGGCGGCGCGGCCAATGGGTACACGTTGCTCCAATCCTGCGCCCATATGTTACCGAGCAGATACGCGGGAATGGGGCCGCCGGCGGGAACCACGTCGCCGTATTTGACGCGCAGACGGCTGCGCACGTAAGCGTGCAGGGAAAGGTAAAGCGGCTTCACCTGGTCCCAGAGGCGGTCGAGCTCCTTCGAAAAGTCGTCCGGAGGCATGTCGTATTTCGACCGCCACATGGCGCCGTTATCCTTGAAGCCAAGCTGCTGCGCGCCCTTGTTGGCGAGCGCGACATAGCGCACAAAGTCCTTGCGCATGGGTTTGGAGATGGCATGCCAACCGGTCCAGGCATCCTGCAGTTGCCTGGCATCGCGGTTTTCGGCCATGAGCTTGGTCAGGTCTTCGATATCCTTGCAGCTCTGCGGACCGCTGGGACACCACTTGCCTTTGCCGTAAGTCCCTTCCATGCCAGAGGCAATGCGCGTCAGCTCCTCCGCCTCCGCCGGGTCCGACGGCGTGGCGATGGTCAGGCCAAGCTTGAGGATTTGGATCTTGCGCGCGGTGACGGGGTCGAGCGCGAGCCCATCGAAGCGCGTGGACTGCTTGGCATAGTCCACCTGGGCGTCTATGGCGCGCTGGTCGAGCTTAGCCGAGATGGCCTCGGTATCGTCGGTGATGTAGGTGGACTTGATCCAATCGGCGCGGCCGGATTCGATATTGAGCGCGAGCAGTTTCTGTTCGGCGCCATCGATGAACGTCTTGGCGTCGGCGGGCGTTGGGCGAGGCGTGCCGCAAGCAGCGAGCAGGGCGGCGGCGCAGGCGAGGAGGAAAATCGCGCGAGAATGCATTCCTACAAAATACCGCGCCGCGCGATTTGATGAACGGGCGGGGTGCGTGTTACGATTTGATTGTCGAGTGACATTGCGGGGACGTAGCTCAGTTGGTTAGAGCGCCGGCCTGTCACGTCGGAGGTCGCGGGTTCGAGCCCCGTCGTCCCCGCCACTCTCTTCTTTTTTGTTTCATAGACATAGCTTTCTTCAGTGCTCCACGGGCAAACATGGGCAAACATGCGGGGAGATTACGAGGGTACATGGAACCCGTTCCGTTCATTGAACTTGGCCTCTTTGCATCGATGCATACCGCAACGCCACGCCTTTTACCCCTGTTTGAGAGCGGACCATAGGCTGAGCTTACGGAGAATGATACCGTGCAGATGTTGGACTCGCGTGTGCGCCGTTAGTCGGTACCCGTTCGTCGGGCGGGTCCTTGAGTTCCAGTCGAACGCGCCGCCGGACGTGCGCTGGCAATGACCTCAGCCATCGAGTCGTTCCACACTTTCGCGGCGGCGCGGGCGTCCGCGGGCAATGCGTGACTGTAAATTGAAAGAGTGATGTTCTGGTCGGCGTGACCCAGCCGCTGGGACACCACCGCCGGCGGGACTCCCTTGCTGAGCAGGATACTTGCGTGCGAATGACGCAGCGAATGAAGGCTCACGCCGTGAAGCCCCACTTTCCTCATCAGTTCCACGACGCGGGCGCCTAACCGATCAGGCGAATAGTAATGACCATCAGGCTGGCAGAAAATCAAATCATGGTCGGTGTAATCCGCGCCAAACATGCGTCGGTCGACGTTTTGGTCTGCCTGGTGCTCCTTCAGCACACCAAGCGCCCATTCTGGCACTCCCAATTGTCGCGGCTCCTCGGACTTCGTACTCTTCACGCGAAGACCGCCTCGGGTCTGCTCCAGGGACTTGGAGATGGTGAGCAAGCCCGTATCAACATTGAGGTCCGACCATTGAAGCGCAATCAATTCTCCCCGCCGACAACCTGTGGCGGCAGCCAACACGATGAACGGATAGAGTCGGGTGTTGCGCGCTCGGTCAAACAGAGTCTGAAGCTTGCGCTCGTCGAGTACGGCGGGCCTTTTCTTCGTTAGCTTCGGCAGTAGGACACGGCGGTTTGCCATTGGATGCGCAATCTGGAGTACGCCAAGACGGTCTGCGTCGGAAAGCACCGTGTACAGCAGCGTCCCAAGGTGCCGAACGGTCTTAGGTGCCAATACTCGTCCTTGCGGTTGAGCCTCGGTGCGGCGGCCGCCGTGGTCCTTTAGACGGTGGATCGCTTCCTGAATCTTCGACGTGGCCATCTCATTTAGCCGCACGTCTCCCAGTTCGCGGATCAAATACGCTCCGAGTTCGCCGTATCGTTCAAGCGTCTTTGGCGCACACCGCCGGCTCGCATGTTCCTTGAGCCAGTACTCAAAATACTGAGCAAACGGTGGACCGGCCTTCTCAATGGCTTCTTCAGCGTGCCGGAGCTTTTGCGCATCGCGTTCGGCGTCGCGACGCTCGACTGCTCTTCGGAGACCAGCTTCAGCTTCGGGCTTGGTCTGATAACCGGTTTCGTGAATATCGCCGACGGAGAAGGCCCAGATCCGCCGACCCTGCGATCCCATCTCACGCGAGACCTTGCCATTGTCTGCTTCGTACTTCTCGATGGCGACGCGGACGGCTTTGGATGCTGCGTCCTTGGTGGGGAATCCAGCTTTGGAAATCTGGATCCGCTTCCCGTTTGTGTCCCAGCCACCAAAAAAAACGTAGCACCAGCTTACGCTGCTCTTCCGCTTCCTTTTGAAAACGCATCCTGTCATTGGCGACCTACTGCCCGCGTCATGACAGTTACCTCTGTGCGGCCACGCGACGCAACTAGCTTGGCGCGCTCACCTGCTTGAACCGACGCTTGTTCGGCTCCTAGGCTACGACCGGCGGTCAGTAACCACTCACCGATGGCTGCTTTCGGTAGGATAAACCGGCGCCCGACGCGGATGTGCGGAATCTCGCCGCGTCGGAGTGCGTTGCGGGTGGATCTTTCACTTAATCCGATCTCTGCGGCCAGCGCGGCGACTGAGCGATATGTGCTCTCGCTACTGCCCGTCGGTGATTCAAGTTCCGAGCACTTCGGTGGCTGCAAACCGTCTCGCATGGTCGTGTCCTTTTCGACACCCACAACGATCTCCGCTTTGCGGCAGTTTCGCTATCTGGTGGCTAGATTGAAATTCAAGCTCTCAGTGTATATATACCGCGGCACTCACTGAACTGTGTCACCGAGGAAGCTTTTTCAGATCATGAAACTCTCACGAACGGCGATCCTACCAAGTTGGCTGGTTCGATCATTCAGAATTCGTGACTCCGACCAAGATGGATCTGCCGTGGGTCGAAATGGTCTCTCCTATTGACCAGCGGGCGGTAACGAGCTACATGAATTCTAGGACCATCGCATCATTATCTGCTGCCCGCTTGGTCGAACAAGAAAAGGATGTTGTAAAAAAGTCGAAGTTCATATATGATCTGAAAGAGTAGTAGAAGTCGAGTTCAGCGCTATCCAGTCTTACCATCGGCGCTGGGAACGCAACTACGGCAGTTCCGTAGAAACGC
>PLDF01000422.1 GCA_003135055.1 Bryobacterales bacterium
CGTAGCGCTATATATAAGGTGTTGTAGCCTGAACTTCACCCTGGCGGACAGCGTAAAGGGGATCAGACCATGGCGTCTATCTCCAGTAATGCGCATTCGGCGTCCAAGCTGGCCGCCCTCCTGGGCGCGCTGAGAACCAGTACAGGTAAACACTGGACGACAATGCAAGCTATTTCCCTGAACGCCGTCTGACCTCTTGTTGGCGTTAACGACGAACTCCTGACGCGATCACGAAGCCGCTGCCGCGTGCCTGGAAGCGAGTACCAACGGAACGGCCGAGATGGCGGACCCGCGTGCGTTCGCTCGATCTCCTCGACGGGTGGCGCATCGCTCCAGCCTAAAAAAAAGGGCTTGACTCTGGAGTGAACTCCAGACTGTATGCTTGGGGTGATGGGTGCCACCACTCTGCAAATTGGCCAGGTCGCGCAAAAGACCGGCTTGAGCGTCGATGCCATCCGCTTTTACGAGAAAGCGGGGCTGTTGCCGCGCCCGGCCCGGACGCAGGGCGGCTATCGCCTTTATCAGGAGAGGGAAGTCGCAGACCTCGAATTTATCCAGAAGGCGCAACAGCTCGGTTTCTCGCTTAATGAAATCCGCGAGTTGTTTTCGATCCAGCGGCATCCGCATGAAGTCTGCGTCCACGTCCGGGATTTGATCGCGCAAAAACTCGGTGTCGTCCGGGCCAAGATTGCGGAGTTGCAAAGGCTGGAGACGGAACTGGCCGGTGCGTTGCGGCAATGCCGCACGGCTCTCCGGGAGCCGTCGAAGCATCAAGACTCCTGCCCGGTTCTGGAGGCGATTAACGAAACCCTGGGGCCGCAACGGAAGAAGCCATGAAAGTTGAAATTCTTTATTTTTCGGGTTGTCCGAACCATGGCCCTGCCGTTGATCGCGTGCGCGATGTGCTGGAACAAGAGGGAACGGCTGCGGATATGGTCGAAGTCGAAGTGACGGACGCGGCCACGGCGCAACAGTTCGGCTTCCTCGGTTCACCGACCATTCGAGTTAACGGGCAGGATGTCGAACCTGCGGCGCGCGCGGCCCGCGCCTTCGGAATGATGTGCCGCACCTATGTCGACGGTGGACGGCGGGCCGGTGTGCCGCCTCCGGAGTGGATTCGAGCCGCAGTGCGGGAAGCAAGAGGGAGATGAGAATTACCGAACGATTTCGAGCGGGCTGCCAGAGACGGACTGAAGCTTGTGCACGCCAGAAGTATTTAGGCCGGTGTTGAACGTTTTCGAGGCCGGAAAGGAGATTCCAAGTTTGACCAAACAAGTGGAGGCGTGCTGTACCTCGCCGGCAGCGATGTGCTACTGGTTGACCGTCTCGCTGATAGTGTGGGGAGTGCTGAGCTTCATAGGAATTTATTGGCGTCCTCTCCATGCATCGTCGGCGGCTGCGTTCCTTTTCGCTATGGCCATCGGCTGCTTCGCCAACTGGCTTAGAAATCGATCTCTTCATTGCGCTATCACTGGCCCGCTCTTTCTGCTCGCTGGCGTCGTGTTCCTGCTCTCAGACGCGGGCATGGTCAGCGTCAACACCCTTTGGGTCTGGCCATTAGTTCTCATGGGAACCGGCATCGCGTTCCTGTTGGAGTGGCGGTATGCGAAGCGTCGTGCGAGCGTGCCGCCTCCGGAACGAATTCGGGCGGCGGTGCGAGAAGCAAGAGGGAGATAACATCCATGAACATTACAAATCGTTTGCGATTGATTCTGGCTTGGGCCGGGCTGGTTGCCCTTCCGTTGGGGACCTGCCTGCCGGTGGCGGCCAGTCCTGTTCCGCAGAACGGCGAACAATCCAGTGTGAAGCAAAAGACGGTGCAAATGCGCATCGCGGGCATGACGTGCGCGGCGTGTGCGAAAGGTCTGGAGGCCTCATTCCGTAACATGGCCGGTATCGTGAAAGCGGACGTCGACTATAAAGGCGGTCAGGCAGTCATCACATTCGACACGGCGAAGCAAAGCACTGAGAGCCTTTCCACGTTCATCGTGAGCTGCGGCTATCGGGTCAAGGAAACCAAGGTGGTCTGAACATGCGCGTCACCGAAAAACTGACCCCAGTCGCCGCCGCCATGAGCGCGCTGGCAACACTGGCGTGCTGTTTGCCTCTGGGCATCGCCGGGGCAGTGGGCGCGCTGGGATTGAGCGTCGCGCTGGAGAGGTTGCGACCGTGGCTGATTGGCCTCGCGGTGATTCTGCTTGGGGTGAGTTTCTTTCAAATGTACCGTGGCCGAAGGAACTGCCAGCGGCGGAGCCGTCTGAGTCTGGTGTTGTTCGGGCTGTCGGCGGCGGTTGTGCTCGCCGTGATTGTCTTTCCCCAAAAACTGGCGGAGCTGATGGCGGCTCTGCAGTAGAGATTCGCCATGAAGCGCACGTGGTCAATCGTTCTCGCTGCGTTCGTGGTGGTGGTTCTCGGCGGCATTTACTTCACGAGAACGGGCCACGCACCTGCCGCTCAACCGTCGTTAGTGGAAATTAACAGCCCGGCTCTTTCCGCCCTGCAGGCGGAATTCAATCGGGCGTCGACCAACCTGCGCGTGATACTGCTGCTCTCTCCGACTTGACCGACTTGTCTGCGGGGGGCCTCCGCAGTCGAGACGATTTTGAAGAAGCACCCCGAAAGCTCGGTTGTTGTGTTCGCGGTTTGGGAACCGATCCTCCCGACCGATTGGGGTGCGCCGGGCACGAGTGTGCTGGATCGTCTCAATGATCGCCGCGTCCGACAATTCTGGGACCCCGGCCATGTTCTCGCGGCAGCTATCAAGAAAGCCGAAGTCTCCAGCAATATTCACCCGGACTGTTGCGATCGCAAAGGGTTCCTCTGGGATTTGACGGCCGCTTACGCGCCGGCAACAAGCTGGAGCGACACGCTGCCGGAGCCGGTTCTCCTGAACGGCCCGGTGGTGCAAACCACGCCTGACCTTGAGTTCATCGTGGCTAAAGCTAGGTAGGTCCTGCATAGGACGTGCGCGGATCAGTTGTTGAGGCGGACTACCCACGGGTGACGCCGCAGTATTTGGCTTGGCCACGGTTTGGCTACCTGGTTACGTCCCTTATTTCGCCTCGTCCCACTCAAGCCCGAGCAGCATCTCGCTTCGCCGTACGCGCAGCCGTGACCGCCAACGTATCACACCGTTCGTGATTCGGTTGCCCGGAGTGTCCTCGGATGTGTATCCAAGTGACTTCGTGGTAGCCGGCCAAATCCTCAAGCTCCTCCCACAAATCCCGATTCACCACTGGCTTTCCAGTGGAGGCTCGCCAGCCGTTTGCCTTCCACCTCGGAAGGAACTCGGTGATCCCCCGGCGTACATACTCGGAGTCGGTCAACACCGTGACATGACTGGCACGCTTCAAAGCCCGCAGCCCCTCAATGGCCGCGATCAGTTCCATCCGATTGTTGGTCGTGTCCGCCATACCACCTTGCAGGACCCGCTCATGCTGACCGCACCGAAGGATGCACGCCCAGCCTCCGGGACCGGGGTTCCCGAGGCACGAGCCGTCAGTTGTGATCTCAACTTCGCTCATATTCGACCTCCGTTCCGACGTATCTCAGTCGCGACGCGCGCCGATCTTTCCGGCTCGCATTTGGCAACGAACTCGAAATCGTGCTCGCCGGCCCAGGCCAGGACTGCACCAAACGAATTGAATCGGACGCCATCGTTTGCCAGAGCTAACGCTCCTTCATCGAGGTAGAACCCGAACCAACTCGCACCCGCGTTGACGTAGTACAGCGTTCTCATCAAACCTCCTTTTCGAGACCGCACTCTCCACTCGCAGTTCGAACATTCATACCTCGGCGTGTCCTCCTCGAACTGGACACCGATCCCCACCTTCAGCAGCGCAGCCGACACGGAATCGGAGGCTGTGCTAAGAATCGAATCGCGCGGT
>PLDF01000162.1 GCA_003135055.1 Bryobacterales bacterium
GGAAAATTTCGACCCGTTACAGCGTTGGCCTGGCCACGCACAATCCGAAAGATTACTTATGCGTGACCAATCTAACCGTCCTCAGTCGTCCCTGACTATTGGCGGGATAGTCGAGGCAACGGTTACATCTAACTTTGCAGTTTGCGCAAAGCATGGGGTTACCCTGTCCCGACTGACTTACTTCATCTACTTCATCTCGGGGCTGCTGGCAGTGGCCACCTCGGCCCCGAAGCTCTGGTGAATCGCCATGCTTTGGTCCGAGTAGAAGTTCCGGCTGACGAAGCTTGGGTTCGCAGGTACGGCGGTAATCACATAGCCGCCGGCGTTGGCCGTGAGCGTGAATTTGTACTGGCCCTTTTCGCCGACCGACAGGTCGTTACCGATCAGGCCGGAGGCCGAGGGCGTAGCAGGGCCGTTGGTTGGCGGGCTGAGTTCCTCGAGCGAAGTGGCATACCGGCCGAATTTCGACTGGTATTGCACCTCCGCTTGATGGATGGTTTGGATGGCCTTGATGGCGCCCAATTCGCGTCCGAACATCTGGGCCTTTTGGTACTTCGGAAGCGCAATTATGACGAATAATGGCGCCACACAAAGACAAACTAAGGTGAGCACTATACGCGTCCCCGACCACCCTCGAATAAACCCGATCCCCAAAATAATCAGTAAGGTCATTGCGCCCACGGCGCCCTTTGGATCTTCGTTATAGCTGATGAGCCCTACGAGAAGCCCCATGACAATCAGGATGGAGCCAACGTCGGAGGCGCAGCCGGATTTCTTGGCGGTATCGGCGTGTCCCGTCGGCGGTGACTTCTCGCTTGATTCCAAGCTCTTTCCGGTCTTCCGCCGATTCATCTCCTGATCGATGCACTCTCTTTCTACGCCCGTCAAATTAGAGGAGCGCAGCGCAGCCAGTTCGCTGTTGGAGAGCGACGAATATCGTCGTTGACGAAGGCGGCGCCCTATATCGGCATGATTGAGGTCTCTGTTGTCCGCGGTTCGAATTGGCGTTACCGTAGGGTCGTTTGGCACAGGCCGCGAATGGGCTGCCAAACGCGACTCAGGGCCCCCGGATGCATCGACCCTTTTCAGGGTCACGAGTTGGGCGCCGCATTCGTTGCAGAATTTGGACGGGTCCGGCACAGCCGATCCGCAACTGTTGCAGTAACGGGTGTGCGATGGTGGCGCAAGCTTGCCGGACGCAGGCACCTGCGATTGGCCGGCAGGCTGAGCTTCAGTTGATCCCTTGGACAACCCGACGACCGCTTCAAGCGATCTCCCGCATTGGAAACAGAATCTGCTCTCATCTGGGATTTCCTTGCCGCACTGTGGACAGAGCATCGACTTTCCTCGGTAAGGCCCAAGCCCCGCTAATGTAGGGCCATTCTACCATTCCAGGGCGGCGCCAGCGCCTACATTGCGGCAATCGGACCCTGTGAGACGACGGAGCACCGTCACACGTTCAACCCGCTCCCGTCCGGTGAACTGGGAACCGAAGTGAAATCCATTGGAGAAGCTAACATGAATCGGGCTGTGTCTCAAAAGTACGAGCGGGCCATCCTTCCATCGATGAACTTGTGGTCGGGCAGGGCACGAGATTTCCGGCCGACCCGGTCTCCCGCGCCGTCAACAGAAACTGTAGAATTGGAAAGCTGATTGGGTCTGGCAGGAGGCTTCGGTCGCACGAACACCAAGCGTTGGCAGTGGTTTGGCGTTGTTCTTGTCGCCACCGCGATCAGCGAACTAAATGGCTGACGTCGCGTGACTGGTCAACGCCTCTTCGAGGTAAGGACGCGCTTTACCGGATCACCTCGCAACTACTGAATGTTGCTGATATAGTACTTGCGAGAAGCCCGCGGCCTCTTCCCGCTCATGCAACTGACAGAAAATACGCAAGTTGGCTTGTGCCGGTGCTTGGCTACGATTGCGTCCCTTGCACGTCGGTACAGAGACTTTTGAATTCGGCGACCTATTCGCTTTAGACTGAGGACGGAGTACAGTTATGCGCTGCTTTGAATGTGGGGCTGAAATCGACGAAATGAACGAATCTCAGCCAGTCTGCCCCGGCTGTGGAGCCGTTCCAGGAGGACGAGGCGATAGCGCGGACGTTTGCGCTCTTCTTGAAGAGGCCGCGGCCTTCGCCTCCGCGCAGTCGGACTGCGAAGAAGATCAAGACGCCGACTTTGACGCCGACCAGGCCTTCGATCCGATCCGCATGCCGGTCGACCTCCAGGAAGCCGGCGATGACGCGGAAGCTCTTCTCCAGGCCATTGGTTATGCCGCTTTTGTCCTGCCGGAAGGTTTTCGCTTGTTTCAGCTTCCGACCGAGCGAGTAATGTGAGGCCGCCCCGCCATGCAACCAGCAGTCCCTACACGCCAGGCGCTGCCACCAGCGCCAGTGGTGTGCCAACGCGTGACCCGACTGCAACCGGATGGCCCGGCAATCAGGTGCCTCTTCTCAGATGACAGGTCCCTGCCGCTCTCCCGCTTCCTCGCAAGCTTCATCGATCCTGCGGACCAGATCGAGTTTGATCCAACCGCCACAGACCCCGCTCGGGAATTCCGGTTGCTGCAGGCTTCAGGACGCCGCCCACAAGAGATCTATTTCGCGTCGATCGGCTATGTGACACAGCCCAAGGCCAACAAGCGCAACGAATACTTCGTGCGCGCCGAGATCGCAAGCGGGCTCCTCGGCGTGGAGCGCATTCACCTGCCTAACGATGCCGTGCGCGACTATTTCTACTTCTCCAATCGCCGGCGCCCTGGGTGCGAAGAGGAGACTCTCTTCGACTTGCTGCGAACGCCGCCTTCGGCATCGCCAACGGACCTCCGCCTAGCTCTGAAGGTGCGGATGCTTGAATTGCGGACTGAGAGCGCACAGAGGCAAGAAAATCAGATTATCGAACGCGCTTTCAATCTTCTCGCGAATCCCGAACTTCGATCCTGCTACCAAGCTCTTCTTGTCGACCCTGATGCTCCCGCGGTGTTTCCCTACGGTGGCTTTGGATCGCTTCTTGCCGCCGGCGACCTCTCGACGGACCGCAACACATTCTTTGCCAGGAAGATACTGTCGTTCCTGCCCGAGCGTCGCGACCGCCGCTTCCGAGCGCCTCTTCGGAAGATCGAGTTCCTCAATGGCTATGCGGTCTATCGCGATAGCCGCCGCAAGGCTGAAGTGTTTTTGGACCAACTCTCGCTGCCTGTCCCGTGGGATCCGACGTGGAATCAGTGGCGGCACCTCGTCAGAGCGAAGTTCGGAGTCGAGGCCACGTTTGTGAAGAGCGGAAGATACCGCCTGCGAGACGGCGAGTGGCATTTGGTGGAGTGGGAAACGGCCTTGCCCAGCCGTCTCAAGATCGGCCTCCCGGCTGATGCCCATGAGGTCGTGGCTAACGCCCGGAAGACATACAGCCGCTTCGGCCAGTTCTTCGTTGCGATCCAAGGGATTCGGAAACGCGTCGAACGCGAGCCCATCGAGGGCCGGGAATTGCGTCGCATCTGTAATGATCTGGGCGTCCCGTCCGATTTCGACATTGGACAGATTTCGTGGAAGCCGGACTACGATCCGTTTTTCTACGACCAACTCCGCAAGCGAACCAGAAAGATGTTCTTATTTCGCGCCGAGTATATCTTCGAGTTGGAGCGCAGTATCGTCGTTGAGGTTCCCGAACATGGGCATGCGACGTACATCTTCTCCCGCCCCGAAAACGTCGAACTGTGGATCGGCGAGTACGCCAGAATTTCCAAGGATGATATTCGCCGCAACCGCGCAAATGCCGCCGAACGGTTAGCCTTCATCGGCCGCGTGATGCACGGGCGAAATTCGCGTGGATGGCTGCGCGATCTCCGCCAGAGAATCGGTGAGCCGGTGGACTACTCGCTCGCTGTGGAGCAGCCTTAGCGGGCGGTACCTCTTATGCGCCGCCATGATCGCTTCATTTCCGCTTCTGAGATAGGAACCTGGTGCTACTGCAAACGAGCGTGGTACCTCCAACAACTCGGCCATCCGTCTGCTCTCAGGAAGAAACAACTGGACGGCGCTCAGTATCACCAGACGCATTTCCAGAACCTGCGTGACGCCCGCCGGCAACGCGCTGTCTCTCGCGTCGTGATGCTCATCTGTTTTATACTCCTCGTCTTGCTCGGGATTGCTGGCTTATGGTCCGCCCGATGGTAGCCGTGGTTCTTTTGCTGGCTATCGTGTTCCTCCTGGCGCTACTAGTCTGGGTCCGTGCCGTTCGAAGAATCGCGCGAAGTGGAGTTCCATTGGGACGTGTTATCTCCCAGGATACAGATCGGCGCCGCGCGCTGCACCGCCCTCTCGTGTCGCTGCACCACGGACTCGCCGGCAAGCCTGATTACTTGGTTGAGACAAATGAGGGACTGGTGCCTGTGGAACTCAAATCCCGCGATTCCCCCCGATCTGGTCCGTATGCCAGCGACACCACGCAGTTGACTGCCTACTGCGTTCTCGTGGAAGCCGCCACTGGCGTCACGCCACCGTATGGCATCATTCAATACGCGAATCGGTCTTGGCGCACTGAGTACGGCCCGCATGCGCGCGAACAAGTCCTTCTGATCATTGAAGAGATTCGCGGCGCCCGCGATTTGCAATCCGTTCATCGCAACCACAGTTGCCCGGCCCGTTGCCGTCCTTGTGGCTTCCGAGAAACCTGTGAAGAGCGGATCGGGTAGTCCACACGGTTCGAGTGAGCCGTTCTCTGCCTTCACCGTTGCGTGCGTACTGAAATCCTGCAATGAAAAGGGATCACCACTCAGACCAACCGGCCGTGCTCATTCACTCGGACGACGCGTCTTCCACGGGCATATCAAAACCCGTGAACGGCGTTTACCAGAACAAATCTGGCTTGTTGGATCGGCACGTGGTACTGGCATGGGAAGCTCCCCCAGACCAAAGCCCGTCACGATCCCAGCACCGGGTGCCCTCATTTGGTAGACGGGAACAGATTTTATCGGACATAAGCACGTGGAAGATTCCCATCGGCGGCCAGTGTATCGGGCTGGGGGCGCGCTGACTTAATCGTTTCGCTTGTGTATTGACGAGAGCCTTTCGGTCGCTGCTCTGCGGACATCCGCATCCGCATCACTCGCTGCTACTTCAGTCAGAATGCGCTCATCAGTGAGCTTCCGGACGGCCAAAAGGCGGACTAAAGAACCTTTGTCCGCGATTGCAATTCTGGAAAGCACTGCCTGATCATTAAGCCTCTCGACTGCTGCACGACGAATCTGCGGCTCTTGGTCGTCCGTTGCAATCCTTGTGAGCAGGGTCTGATCGGTCACGCTCTTTAGAGCGGCTACTCGGACGAAAAAGTCTTTGCTCCGCTCTACAGCCACCGCCAAGGACTCTTGGTCGGTCAGTCTCTCCGCTGCCAATACGCGAATGCCTGGGTCCTGGTCGCCTGTGGCCAATTTCAACAACGCAGGCTGATCAGTGAGCTTAGATATGGCTGTTTTACGGATAGTACGATCGTTCTCCTCAGTTGCAATTCTTCCCAGAAGCATCTGATCGCTGAGCCTCTCGATGGCGGCGTTGCGGACTGCCGCATCTCTATCATCAACCGCGAGCTTCGACAGTATCGTCTGATCGCTAAGCCTCTCGACGGCGGCTTTGCGGACTACCGTATCTCGATCACCAACCGCGAGCTTCGACAGCATCGTCTGATCGGTGATATTAGACGCCACGCCAGCCCTGACTTCCGGTATGTCAGATTGCGCGAACTCGACCAGGTCTTCCGCCGTGAAGATGTTCAGTCGAAGCAGTTTTACCAATAATCGCTCGTGTGGCGCCTCCGCGCGGTGAAAAGTGGTCGTGCCAGAGTCCGCGACGGAGATGGTGACGATTCCGGGGAAATCCGTGGACCAAATCTCGTCAGCGATATTTCGCGCCCCTTGTAACAGCTTGACGATAACAATCTCGCCTGTCATGCCAAACCCACCTCGGGGACCAGAGTAATTCCGACCCGTCTGGGACACATCTACAACACATTCGACGCCAGGAAGCCGAGATCTGAGGCGAGGTTCGACGAGCGCCAGTATTATGCGGGCTATAAACTCCCTTGCGTCCCCAGTTGTATGACCCATGTTGCCAGCGATGCGCTCCAGGACTGGATTTGATCCCGACAGCCGGCTGATCGCAGTGGCTTGGACTAGCGGATCCCGTTCGGCCATTGCAATTCTGGCCAATATCGCCTGGTCGGTTAGCCGCTCAACTGCAGCCGTGCGAACGAGCGCGTCCTTTTCGTCGGTTGCCGCGCTGGCCAATATCGACTGATCGGTTAGCCTTTCCAGTGCAGCCCTCCGGACGCTCGAGTTGTTTTCGTGGGTTGCCACGTTGCCTAATATCACTTGATCGTTTAGGCGCTCCACTGCGGTCCTACGAACAGAATAGTCCTTGTCCTCAACTGCTACCTTTGCTAGTATCGTTTGGTTCGTGATAAGCCTGACGGCAGCCATGCGGACAAGGTAGTCTTCGTCATTTATCGCCTTAAAAGCAAGCGCATCACATGCGCTTTGGTCAGCTGCTGAACATCTGGCGGCAAGAGCATCAAACTTCTGTGCCCGGGCAACAGGTATCAGAATTGCCATCAACGGCGCAACCAAGGCTACAGCGCCCGCCGTCCGCCTCTTGCGCAAGATCTCCCCCCGCTTCACAAGAGAAAGACAAAGCCATTTTGAAGCTGTCATCGGAGCCTCTCACACGCAGTATACACCTCGTGAACAACGTAAAGGTGTCGCCAATTTGCGATCCACTTGTGCTTCCGATAATCCCGGCGCTATATCGATGCAGCAGCTCAGCGGACGTTTTGGCCTTCGCTGAGGGGTGGGGCTGCATCCGACTCACTCCCGCTCAACCTGCGGATTCGTTTACCTTTAACGTTCCAGACGCCGGATAGATCCCGTTAAGTCCTTAGGGCCGTATCGTGAGCGGTCCGGCCGGCAGAGGCCCGGGAAGGGCGAAAATGCGCGCGGCCGGAGCGTTCACGATACGGCGACTTTTACTAAGCCGCCTGGGGGTTTGGCAGGGCTTATGGGGATTCAATCGAACGGCTATGCCTGGTGAACTCCGTCTTGGCGCAGGCGAAGGGCTGCGTGGTCGCAATTGCCCTGCCAAACGAGGCATCACACTCGCAGTCTACCGCGAAGCGGTTTAGTCCCGTTGGGGGAAGCTGGAAAATGCGCGGTTTGGGGCCTAAACACGCGGGCGCAATCAAAGGTCATTTACTCGAACGTGCAAACCGGGCTTGCCATCCGAAGTGAGCAATCATTGGGGGTTCTAGAACCTTCGCAGCTGAGAAGGGCGCCGGAGGGCCATTCCGGCGGTTCCGCCAACCGGCGGACCATACGACCCTAGCCGGCGCGGCCCGCCCTGGGTAACCCGCTAGCGCAAGTCGGGTAAGGCCGCAGCCCGCGGTTCACCCCTCCAGTGCCTCTGGCCCCGACTCCGCATTCCTCGCCATAGCTTCGGATTCACCGCCAGCGGTTGGGCACGACCTACGGCCACATCGACGAAAGCACCGTGGTACGAAACGGAGCCGTGCCGAAAAAGTCGCGCCAAGAGTGCCAGCGCATGGTTGGCAAGCGTGGGATTGACGAATGGCGATTGCATTTCCAGGGCCTCCACGGCGCTGCAACTGGGCTGTCCGTCGTCATCGAGCGATGGCTCAATCAACTCCGGGAACAACTCCGCGACGGTACGCAGCCGAGTGGCGGACCGCTTGTTCTGACAATTCCAAGGTTGTCCGAGGACAAATTGTCCCCCCGTTGCGTGGTTCCCCAGGTCGAGCCAAAAGGACACGCTGCACCGTCCCGTCACCTTCTCGGCTATGACTCTCCGCGCTGCCCGGCTGTCAACGCATCCGATCAGGATATCGACGCGATCCACGCTGGTGCGCGAGGAGAAGTGCTCCGGTACGGCGTGCCAATCGAGACCCCAGAAGAGGTTCATGCGCGAGACAAGGACCACGACTTTCGAATTTCCGATCTCTGCCCGGCTGAATGGCTGACGCACACAGTTCGTGGCCGAAACCACCTCGCCGTCCATCAAGGTCACATCCAGGCCACCCTGATGCCCATGGACCAGCATTGCCTGGTGCAAGTACGGCAGGCCCGCGGCGATCGCACTGCCGTTCCCGCCGCAACCGACTACCAGCACGCGCACCGGCCGGCGAAGCAACTCCGGCGAAAGGCTATGCGACATCGATTACCTCCGCTCGACGAACTGCCGCAGGGTTTCGCGCGCGTCCGTCAAATACTCTTTGGGGAAGGGCTTTCGGCTCCCGGCAAGTCGGCGACAAAGGGGCAGGAAGCCGCCGGGGAAACTCGTCAAACGTGCGGCTCCGTAGGCGTGAGTGAACTCGCTTTGAAAGAACCCATACTCCCACCCTTCTATGGCCTCTACGCCCGACGACTCTGGAAGGCGCATCGTGCCGACGCAGACTTCGCCGGCGTCATTGCAATTCCAGAACGGCGCCGTTTTCAGTTTCGTCTCGCCGCGAGGCCGCCCATCCTTATCCAGCGCACGAACCGACAGCTTTCCACCTGCCACCTTGAACACCAATGGCGGTACGGGATATTGCTTACCGTTCAAGTCGCTTCCCGCTCCGCTATGCTCGCCGAAGAAGAGGATGCGGCGCTGCGCCGGCGTCCACCATACCAGCAGCTCCGAAGTGCGAACGAGGACCGATGCGGGCAGGACTTCGGGCGCCACGTACACTCCGAGCCCGGTTGACAGCGCTCGAAGGAATTCCATCGTCAGTGGTTCCGCTTCCCCGAGATACGGCGCTCCTTCAGTCGGCCCGGATTTTGCGGGATGCCATACAGCAAATGCCTCGCGCCCACCCTGGTAAACCAGGACGGCGCCACTGAGGGTCATGTCTTGTCCGCCGCCGATCGCCACGCTGATCTCCATTGTGGCCTTCCTCCCTACTTCACGAGCTCCATCATGAGCGTGATCAGGCGCGCTCCTTGGCGAAGCACGCCGCATATTACGGCCAACAAGCGGAACGCCTCGCGCACGCTGTCGGCATCTTCGGCCTGGAACGGCAGGATGACATTCGGCTCCGGCGGACACTCAAGCATTCCCTGACATTCATCGTCGAAGCATCCCTCGATGGCGTCATGTTTATTGAAGACGGCCACAAGCGCCGGGACCGGTGGATTCGAGTCCGCTAACCACGACTCAGCCCGCTCTCCGAGATCCGGCCGCTTCCCTTTCAGTGAAATACGCTTGAGTTCGATGACGCCTTCGAGCAGAGCCCGAACGCTTTGGTCCCGGACAGTTGCGGCCAGGCGCTCGACGAACCGGTCCTTGAGCGGATTCAACTTCTGGCGCAGACAGTCCGGAATGGCCTCATCCACGGCCGGCAACTCGACCGTTTCTCCCTGTGGATCGGCTTCGTACCATTCCCGTAGCTGCTCAACTCGATCAAGGGCATCGCGCTGGTCGTATACCCGGATCCAACGGTTCAAAGCCCCTGTGAACAACTCGAAAAATGTGACTGGCAGCCTGGGATGCAAAGCCTGTAACATACGGAGCGCCGGCTCCATCACGACGTACCCCGCGCTTCCGGGCTCCAAGACCAGATACATCTCGTTCTCGGAGTCCGCCCGATGACCCTCACTCCCGTAGGGATCGGACGTCAATTCCAAGCGCAAGAAGAATTCCTTCTCAATTTCTGGACCGCCGTCCGCCACCACGCGGTCCTTCAGCGCCTGCTCAATGAAACGAAATGGGTCGCGTCCCACTTCATTCCACCGCGCGGGTTCAGCCAGGCCCGTCGATATAAGCGTTTTCGCTAATTTCGCCGCCACCTCGATTCCATTAAGGAGCCGATACTCCGTCGGGATCCCTTCCAGCCGCGGAATGGTCAAGGTGCAGCCAGCCGCCATCAAACCATGGGCGGCAGCCATCCTGGTGGGGCCATCAGGTAAGTGCTCTGCCGCCGCGCCGATCTGTTGCTCAGTGCACGGCAGAGGATAAGGCTCGCGTGTTGCCAGTCGGGGCATTGCCGATACCTCTCCAACAAGGTCTTTTGGGAGGCGTGCAGCCCCCGTGCGAGGAGTTCCAGGTCGACCAAGGCGTCCTCACGTATTCTGGTCTTCTCAAGTCCGGCTTTAGATCTCATCGCTGACAACCTCCGGACGGGGAGCGACGTGGCTCCTGGCTCACTCCACTCCCCTTGACTTCTTAGCCCTTGGAGCCTATAGCCCGCTCGAAGGTGTACCTCATCGTATCGCCCACGGGTTCCGGCCCGCTGATCGTTGCCGTGGCGATTTCCGGATACTGTAGCGCTAGAACGCCTCTAACATCCTCTAGGGTCATCTGCCCGTTTGATGGGTCTGGGAGCTTTAATCCTGCGAAAGAAAATTCCCGCCGCATCGGGAAGGTCCAGGCGCTCGAAAAGCGCGCGCCGGATCCATCCACGACAATCATTCGTACCAAGGGAATGGTCATCGACAACCAGCACCCGTGCATCCGGCTCCTCGATCCGCACCTTACAGGGTGAGATGAGAATGCCGAAATACGTGACCGCTGCCTCTGGCCATTGCTGGAACCGCTCGGCGATGGCCCGCTCGAATTCCTTGTTGACGGCGTAATACTTGCCATTTTTCGCGGAACCCGAAGCGCCGATGAGGCGATACTCCACTCCACCGACCGTGAACTTCGCCAGTGCCTGTTCCACCTTGGCGCGCCCATAGTCGTCGAGCTCCGTTCCCGGAATTTCGACCGTGACGACACGGATTCCCGGGTAAAGCACGTCCAGGAGCGTGTTACCAAGTTGTTCTTGCCGGGTCAGTTGCATCGACTTCTGAGCGACCGTTCCTTCCTCGTCGATTTCCAACGCCATCACTGGCAGTTGGGACTTAACTATCGTTTTCATTGGGCATCTCCTTGTCTGTTTCTGTTGAACGAGCAACAGACGGACAGGAGCCCCGTTTCCGGTGCCCTCCCTTCGCCTGTTGCCGTGAACTTGAATCAAGTTCCCGGGTGCCAGGCTCGGAAAGCCGTCACCGGGTTATTGTTTGCCTACGCTGGCCTGGCTCTCTTCACCACCTGCGAAAGCCTCCACCTGTCGGTGAGGGCCTCCTTCAGACGGTCTACAAGATCCGGGAGCGCTTCCACCACCGAACCGAAAACGATGCCGCCAACGAACAGCAGACGCTGTTGCCAGGTCATGCCGGCGCCGATGAGCATCGCGGAAACGATTACGAGCAGTGTTGCCATCTTGTTTTTCAACATGCTTCCTCTCCTTCTCTGTCTGTTGCCAGAACAGCAAGGAGACCGCCGGTGCGGGTCTCGCCGCTTATTCTTGGCCAGGGTTGATCAACTCCAGCCAAGGATTCGCGTGGAAGCCCGGCCAGCACTTTTCCGCATCAAGCTGCGGATCGCCTCAACTTACGTCATGAGACCGTGCTGCCAATTATGAATGCGTCACTTCCTTTCTTTGCGAACCGCCTCCTTTTTGATGACTGGTAAGCTATTTGACAGATCGGCGTTTGTTTTCCACTCCGTGACCACGGCAAAGCTTCCACCAGTCCGAAACGCCGTAACCATCGCTTCGCTCTCGGTGGAGGCTTCCTCGCCGAGCTCCATTTTGTCCGTACCCGACGTTTTCACCAGGAAGTAGCGCGCGCCGGTATCATCGGTCCGGCCGCCCCTCCTGTGTTTGGTGCGCTCCTGCTTCTTGGCTGGCCCCTTAGCCTCACCGGCCGCTACCGGCGCCTGTGCCGTTAATGTCGACATCGGCCATCGCTCCTTTCTTCAAGCTGACCCATGGCCCGCCGGCGCTTTCGAGCCGGCAGGCCGTTCCGCGTCCTCTCTCAAGCACGCGCGAATCGCCAGATCGCGCTGGCTTCGCTCCTACCATCCCGATCCGGAGATGCCCTCTCGAAAGATCGGAGACAGCAGAACCCTCAGTGGTCCAACAGGCCAGATTCCTGCAACAGACCGACATCCTTCTCTCCCACCATCTGTTCCTCGCGATATTCAGCTACGAGAAGCCCACTGGGCACCCGCTCTGAGCGTCGGTCCTGAATCAGCCGCACATGGTATTTGCCAACAATCTTGTCGGTGAACTCACTCTTGTTGCGAATGCGGTGGATTTCTTTCACCCCGAAGGCCTGATACGTCCATGGCTGGCCTGGAACTGGCTCGATGGATCGGATCTTGAATGAGGACGTGATCTGCTCGTCTTTGATCTTTCCGATCAGATCCTGATCTCGAAGTTGATTCAGGCAATAGATGCGCAGATTCTGCGTCATCATGTTGAGCGCATCGGCGAAATTCTTATCTACCAATGTAGGCGTGTAGCGGAGATAGCTTTCGAGGAATTTCCGTACCGCGGCCCGCCCTTCAATATCGGTCGGCGCCACCTCGCCAGCCTGCGCACCAGCCAGAACCTTTAAGAGACCGGCGGTCACCGAACTGCCGGCAGGGCTCCCGCCGACGACTGTGGCTTCGCCGTCGGCGGCAACTCGGATCACCGTGGGCGGCTGTAAGCGCACGTAGATTGCGAATAACAGGCAGACGAAAGCGATCAGACCGAACAGTCCGGCCATCAGCATCGATCTGTTGGCATACGCGCGAAGCTGCCCGTCGTGTTCGTAGTATTTCGTATAGTGGACCTTTTCCGGCCCTAGCTCAGAAACGGTCTTGTTGTTGCGAAAAAACATAATTCTTCTCCCGTCTCAGATTCCGTCGCTATCCCTTGCTGTTGAAACTGACGTTCTTGAAAGAGCCAACCGCGGTGCCCACTGTATGTATGATCGTCATCATCGAACTCCCGATCTCTCCCGTGACAATTCGCCTTGCGAGAAGCGGAATCAGGGCCACCATCACCGCGAAAAGGATGCTCGCCAGCGACATTAGCAGTGTCGTGCTGGCCCCCTGGAACCAGCCCCCAAGGCTGTCGGAGGCCAGCATCGCGGCCAAGCTGTTCGCGTTTATCGCTGTCAGGAGAACACTGAAGAGGGCATACACGATTCCCCACGCTTGGAAAATAAACAGGTTCACGACGTAGCTCCGCGCCAGTTGCCCGACCCCGAAAGCGGGATACAGCGCGAGAACTAAGGGCCCAATCGCGTACAATATTGCTCCGTACAGGCAATAGAGAATCGTGAAGATCAGGAGGCTGATCGGGAAGATCACTGCCGCAATCAGTTGTACGAGAACGCTGATCAGCGCCACGATGCTGCTGATGACCAGGTTGAACCAACTCGCGTTGCCGAGTCCGTTGAAATACTGACTCACTTGAAGCATCCAGTTGCTCGCCCAATCGTTGGGCGAGATTGCCGCAGCGACCTGGTTAAAGGCGCCGTTGACCGAACGAAAGATGCTGTCGTAATTGGAAAGGATCAACCCCAGTAGCAGGAACTTCGCGGCGGCGATCCCGATCATCCGTGCGTCGCCGCCCCGTGCATACGCTTCATATACCGCGAACAATGCGCAAAGAAGCAGGATGGCGTTCGCAATGTTCGTAATCGCAGCCATCGGCCCGAATGCTCCCGAAACGCCATTGAGGACTGTTAGAAACGTCTGCTCAAAGAAAAACACGACCCCTCCTTACTTGACGAACATGTTAGTCAGATCACGGCGTGTATCGCTCGCATGGTCCGCGTTGAATTTCAGTGCCGCTCCGGTGTTCGCCATGTCAATGGCCCGGATTCTGAACAACTCCGCCATCGCCGATTGCGTGAGCGCGTGAGCCTTCACCAGCATCGCCGCGGACTGCGCTTCGATCATCGGCGCGGTACCTGGAGCTGCCTGACCAAGCTCCGCCCAAAGCTGGTCGGACGCATTCATCAACTGATCGGCCGCGGCATCGATCGCGATTGCTTTTTTCAAGGCCGATTGCGCCGTCGCGTCGGTCATGTCAATCATGTCCCGCACAGCCGGCGGAGCATCCGTCGCCGCAGGAAGCGGCTGGTACACCGTTGTGTATGGGCCGGGAACCAGGCCGATGATCCCCGGATTTCTCGACAGAATTACGGCTTCGAGCTGGCGCGGGTTTGCCAGGGTTGCACTGGCAACGTTCAGGTTGACGAGGCCACGAATCACGTTATAGATCCCTTGAACCACGCCCACAACGCCGCGTGCGCGATTGATTCCGGCTTGGGGGTAGATCTGATTTTGAAAAAAGGCGTTTATGATGTTCAAAATCTGGTTGACCCTCCCGAGCGCACTGTTAATCGCTTGCAGACCGGTGCCGATCACGACGTCGATCGCGGTCCCGATCGCCTTGATCGCAGCGACGATTGCGCCCCAATCGATGGACTGGCCATTTGCAGACTGCGGTGTTAACAATACGAGAACCAACAGCAGGGCAATGATTTTGGTCTTCTCTTGCCAAATGCAGTGGAATACGTCACTCAGAAAAGCAGGCATGGCCCCTCCTATTTGTTGAACATTGTTTGCACGTCCGTTCGGAACTGAGAGCCGAACATCGCATTTCGCTTTCTTACCGTGTTGTCGTGCGCCACTCGCGCCGCCTCTTGACGAATCGCGGCCGCGAGAATTCGTTGCATCATGGCCTGGCTCCTGACTGATGCAATAATGCCTGCGCCGGCCAGGTATGGTGCTTCTCCCGGCGCCATACTTACACCTTCGTTTTCAATCGCGTTGGCCGCTCCCATCATCTGGTCCACCATCGCATCGGAGGCCTTAAGCGTTTTCAGGGTCTCCAGAGCCATGGCGTCGTCGATGTCGGTTAGGTCTCGCTCCATTGGGTGCGCATCGTTTACCTGGGGAATCGGCCGGTAGGTTTGCCCATAAGCGGTGGTCAGTTGTCCGAAGTCGGTCGTGCCGCGGTCCCGGATGATTCTCTCGAGCGCCACCGGATGTGGAAGTGTTGCACTCGCAACGTTTACCTGGAGCAGTGCCATCAGGAACCCGCGGTATTGGTTAATCATCGAACTGACCAATGCACGCGCCTGGTTTATCAACTGCAGGGGGTAGACAACGTCCTCCCAAAGTTGGTCGAACTGCGTCAGGACGGCATTGATCAAACCAATCGTGTCCAGGACATCATTGAGAAGTCCTCCGATCCTGGTGGTGATAAGGTTGACTACGGCCGCCGCGGCGGCTATTATCGCACCGATCCCGATTTGCGCTTTCGCCGGTGGAGCGACCATCGTGAAGGCCACTGCGCCGATTAGGGTCAGAGCAACTACCCGGCGCACGCGCCGCACCAGGAAAAACGCGTGTAGGCTGGTGAAGAAAAGGGATAGCAGCCTCATACCAGGACGCCTCCCGGTTCCACGAGACCTGTGACCACACCCGACACTTCTTCGGGAAGCGGAGGAACCTCCGCAAGCCCATTCGGAAAACGTTTCGCGAGTTCTTCGTAGACTTCGAGCAAGGGTTTGTGGCGGTTTCGCTCGAAGAAATACTTCCGGTATGCGCGCTCCCGTGGGAATGTAGTGCAGACCCAATACTCAACGCACGTGGGCACGAGCCGAACGGTCTGCGTCGTCTCGGCGTTTTCCCCAATGACCAGCAGAACGTCGGCGCTCCGGCCCTTTCGCGGCGCGCTGAGTTGCTTAATCTCGTGCAAGGCCACCTGATTGAGCACCAGATGGGTTGCCAATGGCGTCACATCCCCGGGTTGGCGGCCGATAATCTTAGTCGATACGTTTCGGACGATCCCTGGGCCGTGAAGGCGCGGGTGGGTGTCGGTGCCGACAAAGTCCTCGATGGTTTGCGAAATCCCCCAAACGCTCCCACCTCGCTTTCGAGCGGTACGGAACAATTGAACCACCTCCGGCGCCAGCACGTTCGAGTCGAGCAACGACCAGCACTCGTCCAGCACCGTGATGCTGTGCTGGCCCGTCCTCCCTGAAGCGCGCTCCTGCATCGCGTGGGCGATCATCATGCTCATCGCAGTCTCAAGTTTGGAGTCGTCGCTTAGTCGTTCAGTGTTGAAAAACAGCCAGTCGGCGTCAGTTCTCAATGTCGTGTGCTGGTCGAATAGCTTGGAGTAGACACCCCTCTCGCCTGTCCATTCACGAAGTTTCAGGGACGCCAGTTTCGCCTCCTCGACCGTGCGCTCGATTCGCTCTTCATCCCGCCACTGCTGCAGTTCCTCGCGCAGGTCGTTAAAGGTCGGGATCGGATTCGAGTGCCGGATGGCGCATCGCTTATACGTACGGCTGATGGCTTCGCTGAGCAGGTTGTCCAACAGCGCAGTATCCGAGTTCGGGCTCTCGCCAATCATGTGCCGGGTGAGGTTCTTGAGGAATGCGATTTTGTCTTTGGCAGGCGCGGTTGTCCCTGGCGGTAGGTCCCACGGATTGAGTGTGACGCTGCCCTCCAGGTCGACGTCAATGCATCGCCCTCCCATCAATTCCACCAATGGCCGGTATGAGTCCCCGCGTTCCAGGATCGAGATCAGGGGCTTGATCCGGGCCATCATGAGCAAGAACAACATCGCCATAAAGGTCTTGCCGCCGCCGGACGCTGCCATGATGAGAAGATTGGCATCGGACAGAGACGCATCCCACGGCGAGAATGGAACCAGTTGCCGATGCGGCGTCTCAAGCAGGATGAGCGGCGAGTGTGGCATCCCCCGCCATGAAGTCTCCACTGGCAGAAGGTCGGCCGCATGCACGGTCAGGCAGTCACTTTCGCGCTGGTTACTCTCCCCCATTCCCGGAAGCGCGCCGATAAACAGTCGCCGCTTGGCCAGATCCTCCTGCAGTCCGCGGCTTCCATTCATTTGCATGATCGTGTACAGAACCTTGTGGCGTCGGTCCGCGAGTACGCGTTCCTGTTCCGCTAAATCCCGATGGCTCTGAACTGGCTTTGAAGTACGGACACCAATGACCATGCTGGTCTGGCACGTCTTCAGGGAACTGGAGATCAATTGCTCCAAGGTTTCCATGAGCTGCCGCTGCGCCACCTGCGCGTCCACATCGATGCGGACATTGCCATGCGAATCGCGCTGCGCAGCCTGCATCTTCCTGAGACGGCTCTTGTAGTGCTTGATCATCGCCACCTGATCGGGAATCGCGACTTCGGTGTTCACCGTGATCGGAAAATCAAGCCCAACCAGGTCACGAAGGATCCCCGGAAACGTCGCGTCAGGCAGATCCTTCAGCGTCACAAATGAGTGCAGCAGGCCTCCCACACGAATATAGGTTTCTTCTTCATGCTCGATGTTGGTGTTTACTACCTGCTCGCGTGCACTCTGATAGCGAAGGGAGCTTTCCGGACGCCGAACCGCAACCGGATCGCGCAGCAAAGGATTCAGCGCCCGCTTCAGCTCAAGGAAGATTTCGGCGTCGCTCAATCGCCGCACCATCATTCCAGTGGCTTTCAGGGTCTGTTCAACACCGGAAAGGATGGAGGCGAATTCAGAGAGAAGATCTTCGTGCTCCCGCCGTGTGCGTTGGATGCACTTCTTGGCTGAAAGGCTGAAGCCCTCACCGCCCGCCCTCTTGGCGATGTTGGCGAGGCCCCCGCCGGGCAATTCGTGGTGAACCACCGGGTTCCAGTGAAAGTAAGCATGCAACAGCGGACGCAGGTAGAAGCCGTCCCTCTCCCGGGCGTTCCACGCTTCGAGCCGCGCGCGGTCAAGGGCCAACAGTGTGGGGCTTTCGCTCCGGAGTTGTTGTTTGTAGTTCTCCAGCAGGTCTCCGAGTCCTTCAGTGATCTCAAAGCGCGCCTGGAGGCGCATCGATCGTTCAGGCAAGGAGCGAATCAACGCCTCGAGCGCCACTTTCGTGTGGTTTCTTCCCTCGTCGCTGTGGTAATACGAATTGATCCCGCTAAGTTCGTAACCGGCAACAAAGGCCCCCGTCGTTCTGACGATTACGTCGTGCAGAATGTCCCTTACGGGTAGTAGCTCGCAGAACGCAGGCTGGTGCAAGGATCTCTCACGCTGTTCGATAGTTGTGGGCATTCACGTCCTCTTCTGTCAGGTAGTCAAGGTTGATTTGAGAGTCTGGTTCCAAGCCGCAGTAAATCCGCGGTTTAGTATGCCAGGCCAGAATATCCCTCAAGTAGCCGTGTGGCTTGCCATACTTGAACAGCATCAGGAACGGCACGCTAAGCACGGGCACGATGTACTGAAGGAGCACGTTCATCGGGATCCCGAAGATGTCGCGGTCCACCCAACGCCCACCGATGTTCGTCAGGGCCGCCAGACCGATCACGATAAACCAGTCCTCGAATTCGAGGTGCAGGAAAGTCACCCGCGTGTGCAGATTCCGGTGAACAGGGCTGATATTGAGTGCCATAGACTTTCCTCTTCAGCGAATGCCCCCGAGGCCCCTAGATATGAACCATTCGGCGAGCCTAAGCAGCCCTGACAACGAAAGGCACATAGCGGCCGCTGCAAAGTGCCGCATCCACATGCCCCCGGCGTAGATACGATGGCCGACACCGGAATACTGCATCAGCCCCTGAACCAGTTGCAGCACTGCATACACTGGCAGAAAGACGTTGCAGGTCCAGTTGACGAGGCCGCGCAGGGTGATCCAGACGAGATCTGGATTGTTCCAGGCAGCTTGGGTGGCAAACTTCTCGATCCCACGCAGGATGCCGGAGACCATGAGGCATAAAAAGCCTGCCCAAGGCGTGTAGGTGTGGGCTTGGCCATGGGCAAAGCGCAAGACCGCGAGTGCAAAGAACAGAGCTGCGAGGGTGGGCATGATGACGTTGCCCATCCAGTCCGTCAAATTCGTCATTCCGTCGAGAAAATTCATAAGGCCTCGCGTATCACATCATCGAAACAACGAGCTTCCAAAGAGCCGCTACGGTGAGAAATGCGCCGGCGCAACCGATGAGCCGAATCGCCGGCCGCCCGAGCGCGAAGTTGATGATGGCGCCGATTACTGCTAGACCCGCTGCGATCGGCATGATTTGACTTGCCGTGTACGTCCAGGCGCCTTCGAGCACTGCAGCCGTGCCAAATCGCGTTCCATCGTTCCAGCTTTGGAGAAGCGCCGCGGTGGCCGGTATGGCCAGAAGGAACATCGCCCCGAGAGTCGAAGCGAGCGGACTGTATCCTTCGCTGAAATCGATAACGGCACGCAACACCATCCACGCGGCCAGCACCGGAACGAGACGTCCTATCACGAGGGTGTTCACCAAGATGGTCGCGTCATTGGAGAACGTCGCCATCCAACCGGCCCCGATTCCGCCGCCCGGGAGGGACGCCCCAACACCCCAGAATGCGAACCATCCAAACACCTGCGGAAGAGTAATCATCACGATCGCCCAGAACATCCATTTCGAAAACCCTCCGCCACCGACCGAAAACGATGTCGTCCCCTCTCGACGCAGAGCGATCCCCGCCAGAACGAGTGCGACTAGAGAGGCAGGCGCCGCGAGTGCGAGCAAGAGGCGACTGCCATCCAGGATGAGCTGTGGAACTCCCATTCTTTTTCTCCACACCATTAGGTCGACAGGCCGGTTTGACTCTGTCGCTCCGGCCTGCAGTATTAGGCCGCTAGACACGAGTGGCGTTTCAGCGTACGCCGGCTCCGCCTTGTGCAATCCAGAACTCGATCAGCCGGGTGAGTCCTGAGATCGCCAGCAATCCAGCCGCAGTTGCCAGCCACCGGAACACTCCTCGTCCGGTGGCATAGCTTCCGACCGCACCCAGCACCGCTACGCCGGCGCCGACTGGAGCGATGACGTTGCCCACCCAATTCACGAAATTCAGGAACGCGCCTTCCGGCTGCGCCCCAGTTTGGCCCTGCACGGCGACGTTCACCTGAGGGGCTACTCCAAGGTTTTGAGCGATCGCCACGCTTTGCGCGATGACGAGGGAGATTGCGAGCGCGACGACCACACGTTGTGTAAATTGACTCATGGTGCGATTCACCTCCATGCGATTATGTTGCGCCCTGGTGACTGCGCCGTGGCCGGACTCGGAAGGCCAGCCGTGATATGCGGCTACCAGAGCGTGAAGGCAGAATAGACCAAGTCGCACGAGGTTTTCAAAAGTCTCTCGGCGCGTGTTGCAAACAAGGCGGATCAATTCGCGTGACAACCGGCGGTAGAAGATTCGAGCGGGCTACTGAACCTGCACCCGCTTCATTGCCTCGGCGAAGTCGCGCCACACTAATGGCGGTAATTCGTCCCGGTCATCCGCCATGCGACGCATCGCCATTCGCTTGGCGCTATTACATATGGCTTCGAGATCCGCTGGTGAAGCGCCGCTCAGCCTCTCGGCAAGAAGCTCGCTCGAAAGGCCATCGACCAACCGAACGCCGTCCAAGTGTCTTTGCAACAAGCGCATGTAACCGGCTTGATCTGGCGTGCCAATTCCGAGTTTCTCCGAGAAGCGCCCTCCGCGGAGAATTGCGGGATCGATGCTCTCAAGGTGGTTTGTGGTCCCGATCAAGAACACATTGTGCTGCGGTTCAAGTTCGCTGATCAGACTACGGGCTTGCTCGACGAGCTGAATGTCGTGTTGAGACTGAACGCCGGTATTTCGCGGAAGGAGGCCGTCCATTTCGTCGATGAAGATGATGGAAGGGTTATTCTCTTTGGCCCGGGCGAACAGATCGGTGAGCTTCTTCACCGACGCCCCGGTAGTTCCGCCGAGAATATCGGCGGCCGTAACTGGATAGAAGCTCCGCTTGGTCTGAGTCGCAATCAGGCGGGCGATCGTCGTCTTGCCCGTGCCCGGTGGGCCTAGAAGCAACAGTCCGGATGGCATGGACAACTTGAGCCTTTCGCTATATGCCGGATCCATGAGGCGAACTAGGTTTCGCAGATCTGCTTCGGTTTCCGGCGCCAGAACTACGTCACTCCACTCGACTTCCTTGAAGGCTGCCCGGTCCTTTCCGCCAGTCTCAACGAGTGCGCGGCCCAGGTCCTTCTCTTCGAGCCTCCTGTTTTCCTGAGCTGCGAAAAAGGCCGCTCGGTCAACCAAACCACTGATCTTTGCGGCGCTCCAGCCAGGTGTGCGGTGTGCAAACGGCTGAGCATCGATTTGCCTAGCGGGGCGCTTGGCCAGCTGCGCATCGAAGATCCGCGCGCGTTCCTCCTCGTTGGGCAGATCAAGGCGGATATGGAGATCGAAACGGCCTTCGCGGATCACAGCGCAGTCCAGTCCGTCATAGAAGTTCGTTGCGGCGATCAGGACCAATCCGAAGTTGGAGCGAGCCTTGTCGATGCAGCTCATTAGCTGGGTAGTGGCTGAGTTGTACCCCCTCGCCGCCCCACCAGCATCATCTCCATCACCGAGTTGTTGACGCTTCGCCCCGAGCGCGTCAAGCTCGTCGATGAACAACAATGCAGGCCTGTTTGCGATTGCTTCCTCAAAGAGCGTACTTATACGGCTTTCGGCTTCGCCAACCCACTTGTGGTGAAAACTTGCGCCTGAGACGGCCAAGTACTTTAGGCCGAATTCTCCCGCTATCGCCTCAGCCAGGAACGTCTTCCCGGTTCCTCGTGGACCGTGCAGCAGGATTCCGTTGCGCGATACACCGTACTGCGCGAATCTCCTCGCGGCCAGGTTGGCCTGGATCAACTCCCGGATCTGTCGCTTAGCCTCTTCCAGACCCCCGACATCAGCGAAGGTCAGCGCCGGTTTTCTCATCGCCCCTCCTTGCAAGGCGCCGCCGGAGTTCCCTATGATCGCCTGTCGCGGTCTCATAGACAGGAGAGCAGGAATAAGCAGGCAAAGGATGATGAACAGAACCACCGCGATGACTTTCGCTAGGAGCGGGTTTTCCTTTTCGATGGGCACAACGATAATGAGACCCGCCCCAACGAACAATATGAAACCGCACAGGAAATACCCGGCGAACAGCGCCAACCGTCGGAAGAGAGTTCGCCCGTACACGATCATGAGCACGCACGCAATCGCCAGCACTGCGACCACGGGGTTGATCTGCGAGGCGATTACAGTCACGGCCAGCAGGGCCAGGATCAGCGCTAACAGGCTTCCAGTGAAGACTTTCTTCAGATTTTTGGGAGTATTGGAGGAGATGAGCCCACGGATCTCCCGATAACCGTCGCCGAGGAACTGACCGAATTGGGTTACAACCCAGGGGATCGGACCCGTTGCTTGCCGTTCGGGACGCAATCCAGACTCCTTGGGGCCTAATTTACCGCATCTGCGAGACGCCCGCTACTCCGACACGCTGCCTGCCGCTGCCTGAGTGTTCTACCCCACCACATCTTCGGGCATTATCCGGATCCGCAACAGTTCGATCCCAGCATCGCGGAGCGCTACCTCTTTGCGGCGCACGTAAGCCGAATCGTATGGCGTTTCGAGTGTCTCGCCCATCTCCTTCAAAGGCGCCTCGACCCGAGCAAGCGCTTCCGCGATGGGAACTTCCCGGAACTCGTTTTTTCCAAACGCTTGATACGCCCGTCCCTCGTCGTCGAGAAGCAGGTATCGGCGGCTAATGCCGTGCTTGTACTGGTTGATGCCGTTCACACGGCCCATAAACATGAAACCGGCACAGCGCGCAGGGCTGAGTCGTGCTTCGTGCGGCTTCCAGTTTGGTTCCATCGCGCACGCTCACTGCTGGGGCGGTGGGGGTTCAGACGTTCTGGTCGCCGTCACTTGCTGGTACATCCGATTGAGTTCGTCCTTCAACGCAATCAGTTCTCGGAGTTCCGCCGCGGTCGGGAGACCTTGTCCATCCGCACTGCCGATGTTCGTGCGAGCGCCTGCTCCCGCTGCGGGTGTGACTTCGGCTTGCCTGGCGGCAGCAGGTTCCTGAAGAACGATATAGAATCTGGTGTTGCCCGCGAGCGTGACAACAGTGTTCTGGTTATATGCCAGCCCCAGCAACTCCTGGTCGCCGGCCAGCCCGATATTGGAAGCGATTCGCTCCCGCAGAAGAATGCTGTTGTCGAGCGGACCCGTGACTCCTCCGTATCCGGAGCCGCCTACAAGATATGCTGCCATCGAACCAACACCCGTGAGAGATTGAAGCAATGCACGCTTTGCCCGATTCTGGCCGTTGACGGTTCCTTTGAGCGGGCCGTAGTCGAGGGTGACGCCACTGCCTTCGATACTCTCTGTGGCGCCGTCTGGCATTTCGAGCGTGTTGAATCGCAACCCGACCTGGCCATTCTGATTGGCTTGCGTCAGTTGGCCTATCGCCTTCGTTCCCGCAGGAATGACGATCTCCCCGTCCCGCTCGTAGTTGTACTCGATCACCGCGATCACTGGCGTCTTGACCGCGCTGCTCACGGCAGTTTGAAGCCTCGCCATCAGTCGGCTGCCAGCCGGCAAGAGCGACCTCTTTCGCTCGATAAGAGCCGGCTGCTGAGCGGCGGTCGAGCCCATGCTTGCACTCGTCACTGCGCCCGCCGTGGCATTCCGGACAAACACGAGGGAGGATTTCTTCAGTCCATCGGAGTCGTTCGCCGGCGGCGTCACCACCGCGGGCGCAGGCGCAGGCGCCGGTGGAGGAGGCGGTGGAGTGTAAACCGTATTCTGCTTTCGATACGCATCGAGGGCGGCGTCGTTGAATGTCGGCGCATTGCTCAGCGCGTACTGATCGGCGCCTTTCGGTGACTGTTGCTCCCGCTGAGGCGAAGTCTGATTGTGGCGGGAGGTTGCCAAGATGTCGTCCGGGCTCAATTGATCGCTGTTCTGATCTGCGCCTGTCTGATCGGCGCTGAGAAGTGGAACCGTCGAGCCCATTGCGCCAGCCTGTTGGACCGACGTTTCCGGTCTTCCCAAGCTCGGCTTCGTCCGCCTATCCTGCGCGCGTTTCTCCGCGCCGGAAGTGGAGAACAAAGCCAGGAAGACAAAACCGATGAGCACGACTGCCGTGCCGAGCACCAGTAACGCTTTACTGCGATCCATGTTGTTCTGGCCTCGGGTATTCACCTCGGGCCGCTTCGGCCGGCTGCGTTCTTCCTGGATTCGCCGCCAGATCTGTTGAACGATGCCTCCCGACTGGGGCGGTGTCGCTTCACATCCTTCAGGCACGCGCTCTTCGTCGCCGGAAGTCTGGCGGGGCACGCGCTTGGTAATGCTGGGATCGTCCTGTTCCGTTTCGCCCCGCTCGGGTTTCTCGTCGCGAATTCCATTATCGTCCGTCATAAGCCACCTCTCGAAAACTGCTAATTCCGAAACCAATTGGAGCCAAGGCAGGCCGGTCCACCGCCCCTGATTCAGCCATTTGCAGGAAAAGCGTCTCGTTCGACTGCTTGAACGACGGACGCTGGAAGACCACCACGCCATCCGCCCGCTCGCCCGGTCCCAGCCGCCGGCGGCTCATGCGGAAGTCGGTCACAGGTAGTTGCTCGGCTGTCGTCCACCGCGACTTGCGAATCAGTTTCCCGGTCTTCCGAAGGCCGCCGAGTTGAACCTGGGGCGGCATCAATTCGATCGCATGGTCCTCAGCGTTCAGGGCGGAGAACAACACCACCACCGCCGTCCCCTGGTCGATCACCTCGCTTACGCCCGCCCGAATGAGTTCCTTACCAGGCGGCGAAACACCCGGCTTCTGCCCATAAAGCGTCGGTAACGGTGCGCGTCTCTGCCGTTCGAGAAGATCATCGAGGGCAGTGGCCTCCGTCTTGGTGGCGTTGGCAGCGACCAACTGTGGCGTTGCATGATCCCGTCCTGAGACTCCCGTTCCGAGAGCTGTGGGCACAACCGGTACCGACGCGTTCGGCGAGGCCACCGTCACCGAAGCGCTCGCGAGGGCCGCGGTCTGGGGCACAACAGCCGACACCATCTCGGCTGGCTGGACGATGAATTGCCCTAATGGTTTGTATCGCATCAGAAAGTCGATATCGGCCTCCCCGTCGCCTTTCGCCTCGCCACGGCTGACCAGCAGCAGGCTTACCTGCAGCCCGCGTGTGGTCGAGATCAGAAGGTTGGTCTGCGCCGGCTTCGGTGTGATTGGCTTGACGAACACCAGCTGCGGCTCCCGCTCTGAGTGCTCTGCTGAAAAAGAACCCGGGTCGCCTACCACCACGGAATTGACCGGCTCCGGCAAGCGGATCGCGGTCGCGTAGCGAGGCGCCAGATAGACAGTTGTCACTTGGCCATCCCGAATTGGGGGGCTCACGACCTGTGGGCGGACTTGAATCGGTACAGCTTGCTGAGTTTGGCCCGCCAGTTCGAGGCCGGGCAGGATTAGAAGCATCCATCTGAAGAACATCACGGCGAACTACCTCCTTTGAGTGTGGTTTGGGCGGCTGGCGCCATTAGCATCCGTCTCTTTCCGTTCTGCTGGTACAGCCGCGCTACTTTGCTTACATACGCGAATACCTTGGCGTCGGAATACCGCAGGCCGGCTGAGAGAATCCGCTGTTCGCCAGCCACGTAGGCCGCCGTGACCAGGCGCAGGTCTCCGTCGAACAGTCTCAACAGACGTGCCAGGTAACCGACTCCTCCCCGAATGTTTTGCTCGATTTCAAAGCGGTTCGTCACACCGAAAGTCACCGCGGTCGCGGGCATCAACTGCATCAGGCCGGCTGCGCCCTTGTTCGAGACCGCACGTGGTTGCCATCCGGACTCGACCTCGATGATTGCGTGGACCAGCTCAGGAGGAACGCGATACGCTGCTGCGTAGTAATCCGCCCACTGCATGGCTATGGCACGTTCGGACTGTCCCGCGCTGAGAACTCCCCCGGATACAAGCAACCATGACAATTTCGATCTCAGTAGCTGGGCCATATCCCTTGTTGCGCTAGCGATTCGCCGTCACACCCGACGGTTCCTTCTCTGCCATATCCCCGACAACTTCCTGTGCATAGCGGTGCGCATCGTGCACCAGCGATGCGAAGCCGTCTCGAAGTAAAAGGCGCTTCCGGTCCGACTCAGTCTTCGCCAGCAGTGGAAGCAGGATGTTCCGCATCTCGGGCGTAATGTCCTCCAAACCCAGAATCTCCAGCGCCTGGGCGAGTTCGAGAATCTCAGCGATCGAGACCGGCTTCTCCATCTGCCAACCGCGCAGCGCGTGTGCCAATCCCGCGATGAGGCGCCTTAGAGGCGCATTGGTCGTCGTACTGCGAACCTGCAGAATCTCGGCTTCCCTGGCGACTGTCGGGAACTCCACCCGAAGGTAGAAACTGCGACGCCGCAGGGGATCTCCAAGACGCCGGACCTCGTTTGAAGTGAGAATCACGAATGGAATTGTCGTGTGCTTGATGGTTCCGAGCTTTGGGATCGAAATCTGCCACTCCGACAGAATCTCCAGCAGCAGCGCCTCGAATCCCTCATCCACCTTGTCGACCTCATCGATCAGCAAGACGCACGGTTTCTTATACAGCAGAGATCGCAGCAGCGGGCCTTGCTCGAAAAGTTCGAGCGTGTGCAACGCACCCCGGATCGCGTCCCAATCGCGCTGCAGATGGTCCGCCTGTGTATCGAGGAACAGCTTCTGAAGAGAGCTATCGAATTTACCGATGGCTTTTTCCTCATTGATTCCCTCGTAGCACTGCAGGCGTTCGATGATCGTATTTCCGGCTGCCGCGATCGCGTGGGCAAGTGCTGTCTTTCCGCATCCAGGCGGCCCCTCGACGATGATCGGCTTCTGCATGCGCGCAGCGAGGTAGACCACCTGAAGCGTAACCGGATCGATCACGTACTTCGCCGCTTCCAAACGAAGCCCCAGATCGTCGACCGATGAAAACACGCGATTCCTCTCGCCCCGATTCTATGGGAACTGCGCCTCAGTCTGAACTCTCATGCGCCGCGAGAAACCCGTGTACCAGCGCTCCTGGTCTGTCTTCGCCAGATTGTTCCACCAACCCGAAAAATGTTCTTAGAGCTATTCGGGACTATCTCGACGATTACTTGCGTCTCACTGCGCCAACCCGAAAAATCTTCTTAGAGCTATCGGGTTCTGCTCGCAGCGCGCTCGACCCGAAAAATATTCCTGGACCTATCGAATGTGAGTACGGCTCCATCGAACAGGCCCATGAACCCGAAAAATATTCCTGGACCTAAAGAGCTAGCTTAGCGGCTAGACTAAGAGTCCCGGCAGCTCGAAAAATGATCTTGGGGCTGTCACGAGTTGACCCTCATGGGCGACACGGCCGCCGATTCACGCGGATGCAGTAGAAGTCTACGAGACCAGCCGGAGATGCGCGAACTCAGGCAGTACATCGAACGACGCCACCTGCCGCGGCAGTCGCTCCGCGATCAGATCGATTCGCCCGGGCGAGCCGTTCCCGAGAAATGCGAAGCGCGATCAAGATGCCAAACCAGGGTTGGGTCGAGTTCCATCAACTGCGATCTGAACCGCGACGAGTTGATCAAGGTGGCCGCACGGGCGAACTACACGGGGCTCGATATCTGCGCCACGGCTCCGATCCACTTCGTGACTGCCAATAACTCAATTGCCATCAAAGGAATAGCGGGCAAAAACGATTTGAACTGAACTGGTATCCCCTTGACTCACCCGACAACCAGATCTTGCGGTGGGAGAACACACGCGGCGCAACCCGCGCTACTCGGCGGAGCCGCAGGTGAGTCAAAGGGACACCCCAATGAACTGAAAACAGCCGGATTCGGCTTGAATTGCGTTGCAGCGTCGGCGGAATAATGGTGGATGAAATGAATGTCGGCCGAACCGTCTTCTCGCAGGTGATTGCCCACCTCTCCCACATCGAATTCCAGAAATGTGTGGCCCGTTACGATGCCGATCATCATCACAGAAGCTTGTCTCGCTGGGATCAGTTTCTAGCGACGCCTTTCGCGCAGTTCACTTATCGCGAGAGTCTCCGCGACATTGAGACCTGCTTGCAGTCAATGAGCGGCAAACTCTACCACATGGGATTCCTTAGCCGGATTGCGCGTTCGACATTGGCGGACGCTAACGAGGCCTCATGAAGTGCTAGATAAGGTAGGGTTGGGATTAGCACGGCAAATAGCGGAGCAGGAAAGCCTACGGCGTCGCCGACTGGCGGCTATATCGAGATTACTTACGTCTCACTGCGCCAACCCAAAAATATTCTTGGATCTATCGGGTTCTGCTCGTAGCGCGCTCGACACGAAAAATATTCCTGGACCTAAAGAGCCAGACTCCAAGTTCCGGCAGCTCGAAAAATGATCGTGGAGCTAGCCACGAGTTGGCGCTCGTGGGCGACACGGGCCGCCGATTCATTTTGGTGTGGCACGCCAAACGTAGCTAAATTGCCCGAATTCCATCCTCTGCCTGGGCACATCCGATCAAGCAGCATTCTGGTTCCGAGCTCAACACGCTCGCTGAGTTGGGCACGTCTGCAAAGGCCGCGCTCGTTAGCCTGTTGAAGCACGATGAGTGCGAACGCGGTCGGGACCACCCAGCTGGTTGTACCCGAGACCCTAGCTCCAGCCGAACTTTCCCGGATCGAACTGCACCTTGTTATCGACCGTGTGGAGTTTCCAGCGCCATAACCAATTTGCTTCGCGGCCTCGCGCGTTCAACAGCCACCGTATTCCCGACGCGCACGCCCGGAGTTGTGCCGGGTCGCCATCAGGCTTAGAACCACAGGGGCCGTGGTTCAACACCCTTCGGGATCGTCTCCGAGGAACGCTGGCCAGTCTGCCGTTTTTATTTTGGAGATTCTCGATCTCGTCCAAGGCGCGTTCAGCGTAGACGCTCGGTTGGTGTCGCCGCGCCAGAATCACAAAGCAGGTTGGTTCCACAGCGTCTTGATCGGCCAAAAACCCCAGGCCCCTCGTCGGCTTTGACGGGATACCAGAATCTCTTGCACTGTTCGGATCACTGGCGCGGGTTCACGCGAACCCCTGTGGCCCTGATCGTCTGACGGCGGGAATGGACGTGAAAGGTAGTTTGGCTGATACGAGGAACTGTAATTGCATTAACTTGGCCATATCATTTCCGGGCGGCGCCCGAGGCTCTTTGCGTTGACAAGACCCGAGGCCGACCTGAATGCTGTCGAAGCCACTCGGCCACTTCGCTGGCGCGAAAGCGCACATTTGACTCGATCTTGAAGTATGGAATCATTCCGCGGGTCACGTAGTTGTACAGAGTTTTGGGACTGATGGCTAGAATGTCCGCGAGTTCCTTAGCGGTCAGAAGGCGATCGCATCGAGCCAGGCGCTCAAATACATCGTCAGTTTCGCCGGTAGCGGACATTCGATGAGCGGGGGAGGCTAACATAACATCTCGTTTCCGGAGTTCAATCTAAGGCCAGGACATGAAGCGCTGCAGGGGCAGCGTAACCGTATTTATAGCGATCCAACTCCATGGGTACGTTGTAAGGGAGACTGCATGGTTTTGGCAAAAGTCTGTCTCGCGGAGGCCATCTGGTCGAGGCTGATCGGGCGGAACAAACCCAGAAACTGGCATTTCCAACTTGTTCACCATTGCAGCAGCATGACCGAGATCCGAGGGAAGCAACCATGACAACCTTAAGAGCAATAGGTGCTGGAGACGGCCCTAACGATCCTCTATCAAACCACAGGGCTAGGCGCGCGGGTGCTTCCGGAGACCGACGACGAAATGGCACCGGCTTGTTCCTCCGTGCTAGTGCATGCTGATCTTCTTGCAAACCAACGATGGGTAGTTTATCAGGCGATCAGGACCTCCAGGTACTCGCAAAGAGGGTCGGTTCGGAACGCGGCGGCGAAGAGACCTTGGCCCAGACTGCTGAAGGCTAATAAACGAATCGCTTACCGACCTCGCTTGCCCACACGTGGTCGGCGGAGGGCGGCCAATACTTCGGCACGATTGCGAACGACAACGCTACCGGCACAGGCATTTGCGAGATACACTGCAACATTTCGGCCAACGCCTGTCGCAGACGGAAAAACGACACTATCGATACCCTCCGAAATCCAGATGGCGGCCAATTCCTGCGAGACAGAATAGCCCGGCGCACCCATACAGATCCGAACCAGATTTGCCAGGTCTACTGGAAGCGTCGCGGCAAGATCAAGGTTTCGATTCGTCGCCACAGAGAGGACATACGTCATCCGGGGATACTCTCCGACACCGATCTGGCTTCGACCGGCCAAAGCACGTTTGCGGGTCGTTACTTCACGCTGCGCGGTCTCCTCGTCGATGCTCGCATAGACCGCCCTCACGCCTACTGGCACAAAGCGGCCGCCGTGCAACCGAGTCCCTTCGCCGCTGATGACATCGTCTGGATGAAAATAGCGGAATGCTACCGACCGGAAGAAATCGCCTCGAAGAGAAGTGGCTCCGGCGATCAACTCCGCGAGCTGCTTGCGCGCAGCACGTCCTAGCTTCAAGCTGGTTCACCGGCCTGAAGGCGCCGAAACTCGACGATAATGTCGCGGGCTTTCCCCTCTTTCAGAAGTCCGATCGGACGCTGTCCTGCGAAGGCATCGCTTTCCGATCGCAGCCAAGCCGGAATATCCGAGGCCTTAATCGACTCCTTCAGAATCGTCCATAGCTCTTCAAGATCCCGGAGTTGACGCGGGCTGCCGGCTACACCGGCCCGCTCCCAGTTCTGCACCGTTCGCAAGCTCACACCCAGGGCATGAGCCAACTCCGTTTGGGTCAGTCCGAAATGTTCACGCAACGGCCGGGCGCGATTAGCCGAAAGGACCTTGCCATTTCCCGGACAAGAAGATCGCGAATGGCTCAGCACCGAGGCCGCCGCAGCTTTCGCCTCAAACACGACGCTCGTGTGATTGGGACGTGTCTCGCCGACGAGCTTACCGAGCTGCGCGGCGTCCTGAGGCGCAAGGCGATTTGCATAATAGATTACAACATCGGGACTGGCGGGCTTCAGAGTCCGTAGAAGCGAGCGGAGAGAATGATAGTCCGTCGTAGTCAAGAACACGAGGAGAGGTTGAACCGGGGCTCGGCGCCGGAGGTCCTCAAAGCTCTTCAGTTCCGCATCGCCGAGCACCTTCTCCGCGAAACGGCTTGCCTGCTGCCAACTGCCGGGTTCAGAGCACACGACAATGCTTGCCACAATTTCCTCCTGCTCCATTATACGCAATATTGCGTATCGAAGGCGCAGAATTGCGGTCACCCTTGCGCGCACTTCCGACTAGGAAGAGCACCTGCTTGCCAAGCATGAGAATGGCCTCCATCTATTCTAATCAGTCGCCCACACAGAGGCCTTCCAGTCCTCAGCCTCACGCGGCCAAATCGCCCGAAAGGGCCTGCATTGCAGCGCGCATTCTGCCGAACGGGCAACCTCGTCAAGCTCGCGCGATACTAGCGATTGATGCGAACTTCTGATGGGAACATGATGCGGCCAATCGGCGCTCCTGTGCGATACGGGAAAGAGAGTGGACTTTCGGGTTTGCGCCGAAGGTCCGGTTGGCGGGTTGTTCTCCGGGCGTGCGGTCGTAAGATTTCGATTCGTGGTATTTGGCCGTGTTCGTTTGGATTTCCCGGATGGACTCATGCCGGCGCTCGGAGGGTCTCACCAATCCGCGTGGCATCCGTGCCGGGTCTGACGCTGCTCAGCTGTTTGCGTGGCGGACAAGACTGTGGCCGCGAGGGGAACAACAAGCGCCGATCTCTATCCCATCTCCTGGCAAGCTACTCTGATGCGGGCAATTTCGCATCGCCTTTAAGATCACGAGTTCTACGGCCAACTCGATACTTGGGCGGAGCCCTTGCAGGCGTCTTGGTGTCGATTTGGTGTCTATTTCAGAAGTCGCACTGTACGGAATCAGCTAGACTGGATAGACCGTGGAGAATCAGAGGAACTGTCGTCATTTCAGTCAAGTAGAGCAGACCAGATGTAATTTCAATGACTTGGATTCTACCGGGGGTTCGAATCCCTGTCTCTCCGCCATAATGGAATCTATGAGTTCCGGAAATCCCCACTTTCAGCGTGCAATAGCGTGCAAGGGTGTAGAATAATGCCGGCAGAAAATGGCTCTCACCCTATATCGGCGGCATCGCCCCGAATGCGAAGGCGGCCGCGCGGAAGACTCCCGTTCCGGCGAGTTTGAGGAGGGGCGGCGCGGCTGGAAAAAGTGCGCTTGCCTAATTCATATCCGGGATCCTTGGCGGCAAGTTCAGCCGTAAGCAGACCGGGAAATCCGACTGGGACGAGGCCAAGGCTGTGGTTGCCATCCGGGAAGCGGCCCGGTCTTGGGACAACCCGGCCACGATCCAGGCGCCCCCCGGCCCCGGAACCCGCGTCCGGGCGCACCAAAATTGAACGTGCCATCCATGCGTTCCCAGCGGAATACCAGGAGCACGCGCCCAACACACAAAAGAACTACCGGCTGGCTTGTGAAGAACCAGCGGGGCCGTGACGCGGCAGACCGGCGCAGCGAACAGAAGCTTCCCTTCACGGATTCAGAACTTGAGAAGATGTATGAAGCCTGTGAGACGAAGTACGGAAAGCAGGAAGTTCAAATGGTCCCGCGTAATCCAGCTTTTGGAGGCAACTCCACCGGGTGGTTGCTCGGCGTTTGGCCGGAGGTCGTCTTGTACGAAAACGCGGGCGGAGGGGCCGATATTCGTGGCTACGGCGTCGAGATCGGAGCCGCCGCATTCGCGAATAGCGTAAGTTGCTGCGCTGAACGCCTTTCACGGCCGCTCGCATGGATTACGGAACTCCTGTCTCGCGCCCGCGAAAGAACGCCCCAGACCAGTCACTCGTACTTGAATTACGCAAACAGTTTTTGACCCTGATATTTGACACACGTCAACCCAGCTATTGCCGAGGCTTCCGCCGATGTTGTCACAACGTACCGGTTGTGAAACGCGGGGAGCTTTCGGCGGCGGTTTCTCGTTTCTCGGAGCCGAGGTCCATTAGAACGGTAGAATTGTCGTTACCCTGAACGCCAAGATGGAAATCGAGACAAGGCAAGCGGCCCTGTGTGTATTCCGCCGCGAGAACGTTTTTCTCGTGGCTGAAATCAGAGATCCCCTCACTGGAGTCGTCCTTCACCGCCTACCAGGCGGCGGCATCGAGGAAGGTGAAAGCCCGGAGGAGGCTGTTCGCCGTGAATTGCAGGAGGAACTGGGCATCAGGCTGACACACGTCCATCTACTCGGCAAACTGGATCACGTTTGGTTTTGGAAAGGTCGAGAAGTTCGCGAGCGGGCTTGGATATTTCTGGCCAACTCGTCTGACGATGGACGCTTAAGCCGGGGAGAAAACCCCGATCTGTTCGAAGCAGGCGGTGAACGGGTCAAGACACTTTGGCGGTCCATCCATGATGCCGCAGAGGCACTCCCCTCGCTCTGCCTGACGCACCTGATCGAGCTACTGACACAGCGCGTGATCATCCCAGCTGGTGCAGGTGTAGAGTGACCCCAACTGCCCTGGCGCGTGCTCCACAAAGGACCCTTTGAGGGACACGCCGATGCAGCTTCGCATCATTTGCAGCCTGGCAAAACGAACGATCCGATCCGCGTAGTCGAGGATGCAGCGCCGCTCTTGAGGTAGTTCCCGACATACCAAAAGGTACAGTCGTCGGAGGGATCGACGACGATGTTGGTGTAGTCCTCCCAGCGCAAGCTGCCCGTTTGCGAGCCTTGGCCTGCAGCCAGCACCGACTCGTGGAATGTAAGTTGGCCCTTGAGGTCATTCGCACTGCGCGCCGCGAAGCGCTGGCCGGGATAGTTGGGATCGCCGCCGAACGAATAGCCGATGCCGATGCCGCCCTTGCGGTCCATCGCCATGCTTCCCAGCCAACGATAAAATCCGCCGGGGGCATACGTCGCCTGCTGGTACAGCACGGGGTCGCGCTGTTTGTTCAGGCGGAATTCATACCAGCGCACGCCGCCGCCGTGCGCGGCCGTAGCGACGGAATGCTCCGCCAGAATGGACTCGTGATCGCCAGAGGCGGCGCCTTAGTCGGGAACGTAGGGGACCGAAAATGATTTATACGTAAGCTGTGTAATTTCGTCGAGTTACGTTTATTGCCGGACATAAAGTGAGGTTATGTTCGACTATCGGGTGTGAGCGGGGCATCTGGCCGCCGCTCAATTCTCCTTCAACTTCTCCGCGCGGTCGATCACCATAACCTCCACCGGTCTTTTCCCATCTGCGAGTCGCAGTCCCATCTGTTTCCTCAGAGCCTCAAAAATCGTAGGCCCAGAAAAATCGATTGGCACTCCATCGTGCCCTATCTGGCCCTCGTGCATCGACGGTGGCGCCTGCATGGTGAACGTTAGGTTGAAATCGTATCCCCCCTTGAGACCGGTCTGGTCGATCATGGGCCGGTCTACGAATTGCCGCATCCGCCACACAAGATAGTCCATCGAAGCCGCTGTTCCCTGCAATTTGATGTGAAGAGGGCGGCCCCCGTCGAGCGAATAACTGATCCACTCATCGCCACCATCTTGCGCCTGGCGTGGCGTCACCTTTGGACCGCTCGTGTCCACTGTCAGAACATACACCGGCAGTTCCTTGGTTTCCCTTCGGAATTGCAGTTGAAACCGTTCGGCCAGGAGGTGTTTCAACATCGCGCGAAGCTCCTCGGCGCTCGATGCCCGCTCGGCCTTGGCCTCCAGGTCGAACCGATCGCGGTTGATCCAGTCGGGCCCTCCGACAACCTCGGCAGCCCCGACGCGGTACGCCGTCTGGATCATCAGTTTGAGCGTCACTCCGCTTCCCAGATACCGCTGACCGCCTGGGGCCGGACGAATGATGCCTGAGCCAGTTTCGCTTGCCTTCAGCGACGCCACCTCAAATCGCGGAGCAGGATCCGACGGCTGAGCTTGAAGCCCGATGGCGGCAAACATGGCGAGAGCAATTGTCTGGTACATGTCACTTGCGAGCATACCTCTTTCGGGCGCCCGCCCGTCCGCCCGACTGGCCGCGCTCCCCCGCGTCTCCAGAGGGGCGTTGAATGTCCCCACCCAGTTTTCTGGTAAGCGGTCGCGAAGTTATCGGAAGAGTGGTCGTTAGGAGTTGAGAGCCCGGTAGCGTGTCGAGCGGCCGACGTTCAGAAGATCAGCGACGTACTGGCGGGCTTCGCCTTTGTCGATGAGCTTGCGAGCGTGGTCGATCTGTTCGGCGGTCAGTTTCGCTTTCCGGCCAAACTTCACGCCTCGGCGCTGCGCCGCCTTCACTCCGGCACGGGTGCGCTCTGAGATCAGCGACCCTTCGAGCTCAGCCAGCAGCCCGATCATCTGCCACATTGCGCGGCCCGTGGGCGTGACGGTGTCGATTGCCTCGGTCGGCGAGTGGAATTTCACACCACGGGCGCGGAGGTCGTCTAGCATCGCTATCAGGTCGCGCAGGCTGCGACCTAGCCTGTCGAGCTTCCAGACAACGAGCGTATCGCCTGGCCGGAGTGCCCGAAGGCAACGCGCAAGCGCAGGGCGCTTGCTGGTGGCTCCTGATAAGCCGTTGTCCTCGTAAATGTGAGAACACCTGGCGCGTTTAAGCGCGGCAAGCTGTAGGGCTGTCGTCTGGTCGTCGGTGCTGGTGCGGGCGTAGCCGTATTTCATGCCGCCTATTTTGACCCTGACTTTTGACACAGGTCAACCCCGCGATTGTCCGGCCTTCCGCGAATGGTTCACAACTTACCCTTTGAGGGACACACTGCTATCCGCTTCGCATCACTTGCAGCCAGGCAGCACAAACGATCCGATGCGCGTCGTCGAAGATGCGGCGCCGCTCTTGAGGTAGTTCCCGACAAACCAGAAGGTACAATCGTCAGAGGGATCGACGACGATGTTGGTGTAGTCCTCCCAGCGCAAGCTGCCCGTTTGCGAGCCTTGGCCTTCAGCCAGCACCGACTCGTGGAAGGTAAGTTGGCCGTTAGGGTCGTTAGCCATGCGCGCCGCGAAGCGCTGGCCGGGATAGTTGGGATCGCCGCCGAACGAATAGCCGATGCCGATGCCGCCCTTGCGGTCCATGGCCATACTTCCCAGCCAACGATAAAATCCGCCGGGGGCGTACGTGGCCAGCTGGTACATCACGGGGTCGCGCTATTTGTTCAGGCGGAATTCGTACCAGCGTACGCCGCCATGCGCGGCCGTAGCTACGGAATGCTCCGCCAGGATGAATTCATGGTCGCCAGAGGCGGTGCCTTAGTCGGGAACGTAGGGGACGGAAAATGATTTACATGTTGTACTAAACGGTTGACGCCGGAGACGCGGCGGGGTAGGGTGGGTGACAGCAGGGAAAGAAGATTACCCTTGGAAGGGGGACGCCTATGACTATTACCGTTGACATCAGGCCCGAGGTTGAGGCCGAGTTGGCCCGTCAGGCTGCTGCGCACGGTAGCGCGGTTGAGGCCTATGTCGCGAGCTTGCTTGAAGAAGCCGCGCATATTCCTGCGCAACGGTGGCCCCGCGAGTTGCTCACAGGCGAAGAATCTCGCGCGGCGAAGGCCACCAACCTGATGGAACTCTTTGAACCCATTCGAGGGCTGCTGACCGATGAAGAAATTGAAACGCTGTTCATCCGCAATCCCTCCACCGGTCGCCCCGTAGACCTCGCATGAGCGGGTTTCTTCTCGACACCAACATCCCTTCGGAAAGTTGGCGGGCGAACCCCGCATCCAATGTCGCCGCGTGGCTCAAGAGCCAGGTCAAGGCTGCACAGTTTATCAGCGTCGTGACCGTTGGAGAACTGCGCAAAGGGGCGATACTTCTTCCCCCAGGTACGAAGCGGACGCAGATTGAGCACTCGATAGAGGTGCTTATTCCCGCATGGTTTGGCAAGCGCGTCCTTCCGGTAACCCAGATGATTGCCGAGCGCTGGGGCGCTTTAGACGCGCAGCGTCAGCAGATCGGACGTCCGCTTGGCGTCGCTGACGGCATGATCGCAGCCACGGCGCTCGAACATGGCCTTACGCTCGTGACGCGCAACGTAAAAGACTTCGTCGGTCTGGGCGTCACGATCTTCAATCCCTGGGACGCCGCCGTATGAACGCCTCGGCGCTCGTGCCGGTGACTCTTCCACGGAACACCACTTGCCGGCGCTCATCGCCGGGGCAGGACAGCGAGCGCACGGCGCTTCCTTGAATTTTCGCTGTCAACATCCGCGACAAGAACACGTGGGCGGCGTATGCGCGGGCCGCTGCTGCTTTCATGCGATGGTGCGAGCACGAACGGCGACTACGGAACGTGGTACGGCGTTAAGAATTAGGGCGTCGATGCAGTGCGTATCTCAAGCCGCCCATTTTGACCCTGAGATATGACACACGTCAAGTCCGCGATTGGCGGGCCTTGCGGCGGCGTGTCAACACTTACCCTTTGAGGGACACGCTGATGCCGCTTCGCATCACTTGCAGCCGCTCACCACAAACGATCCGATGCGCGTAGTCGAGGATGCAGCGCCGCTCTTGAGGTAGTTCCCGACGAACCAAAAGGTACAGTCGTCCGAGGGATCGACGACGATGTTAGTGTAGTCCTCCCAGCGCAAGCTGCCCGTTTGCGAGCCTTGGCCTTCAGCCAGCACCGACTCGTGGAAGGTAAGTTGGCCCTTAGGGTCGTTAGCCATGCGCGCCGCGAAGCGCTGGCCGGGATAGTTGGGATCGCCGCCGAACGAATAGCCGATGCCGATGCCGCCTTTGCGGTCCATGGCCATGCTTCCCAGCCAACGAT
>PLDF01000244.1 GCA_003135055.1 Bryobacterales bacterium
TGTAGGCCGTATTGATCCTGCCATTGGGCAAGGCGCCGGTGGTAATCACCAGAGTCGGCGCGATCATCAGTGCGAGTGAGGCGTTCGCAGTCTGGCCGCTCTGATCCGTCAGGGTGACGGCGACGGTAAATGGTCCGCTTACAGTTGGCGTTCCGGAGAGAACGCCGGTGCCCGCGTTGAGAGTCAGGCCGGTTGGCAGACCCGCGGCGCTCCAGTTATAGGGAGTGATGCCACCGATTGCGGCAAGCGTCGTGGTGTAGGCCGTATTGATCCTGCCGTTGGGCAAGGTGTTGGTGGTAATCACCAGGGTCGGAACGATGGTCAGTGGGAGTGAGGCGTGCGCGGCCTCGCCGATCTGATCCGTCACGGTGACGTTGACGGTAAAGTTCCCGCTCTGCGTGGGCGTTCCCGAGAGCACGCCTGTGCCCGCAGCGAGGGTCAAGCCGGTTGGCAGTCCTGTGGCGCTCCAGTTATAGGGCGCGGCGCCGTTCACAGCCGCCAACGTCGTGCTGCTGTATGCTGTATTGATCCTGCCCGCCGGTAACGAGGTAGTCAAAATCGTCAAGGGGTCAAAAATCGTGATGGTTCCATTTGGATTGAAAACATTTCCCCATGAATCCGTAATGACGCCCATAATCGGAAAAGTTCCCGCCGTGGTTGGCGTGCCCTGCAGCGGGTTACCCGTGTTAGCGGTGGGATTCAATCCGGGCACGGGCGGATTCAACACCGCCGTAAACGGAGCGGTACCGCCGGTGAAAAACGCTTGCGAGTAGCCAACCCCGACAACTCCCGATGGGAGTACCGCTATTCCCGCGATCGCCGGGTTCACCGTGAAAATAACAGTGTTGGAAGGATTATTGAGCGTGGCTGGAACTCCGGCTGGGCTCTCGAAAACCTGGATGGTAGCGGTTTCGGCAGTCGCGTACAAATTAGCCGGCACAAAGGCCACCACCTGAGTCGCGGTCGTAAACTCGACATCGAGCGGCACCGTCCCGTTAATCGCATCGGTCCAGGTTGGGTTTTCGATGGCGGCAGGGTTAAAATTGCCGGTGATATAGAGGCAAATTTCGTTGGCTGTTCCTGGCGAGCCCACCGTGATAGCGGCGCCATTCGTACTCCCACCGCATCCTTCCCCAGTAAGACTCGACGCCAGAGAATCGATGTGAGGCGTCGGGACTTGCGCTTCGAGCAGCGCGCCTCCCGCCAGCAAAACTATGAGTGCGAGTCCCCGCATTCCCTTGCGGCGGTTGAGCATTTATGTGCCTCCGGACACAGATTGTTCACCCACATTATTGGGTTTGCCGATACAAAATGCAAACCGCTTATGTCATTGATCGCACATGATTTTTTAGTTGCCGGACGATCCGAACCCACCTTCGCCGCGCGCCGAATCCGCTAACGGCTCCTCCACCCACTCCACGGCCGCATAGCGCGCGACGACCATCTGCGCAACCCGGTCGCCCGCGTGGATGGTATAGGCCTCCCGCCCTAAGTTCAACAGAATCACGCGGATCTCGCCGCGATATCCGGGGTCGATCGTGCCCGGCGCGTTGGGCATGGCGATGGCGTGTTTTAGGGCCAAGCCGCTGCGGGGACGCACCTGCGCCTCGTATCCCGGGGGGATTTCCAGCGTAAGGCCTGTAGCCACAAGATAGGGAACGCCGGGTTCTAGTACTGTGTCCTCCACTGCGCACAAGTCCATGCCCGCATCTTCGGCCGGCCCGTGCGCGTACGCCGGCAGTTTCGCGCCGGGGTGAATTCTCTGAATCCGAATTCGCATTTTCCATTGCTATGATAGCGTCTTGACTCCCTCGAAACGCGTCCTCACGGTGGCTCCGATGCCGCCCGAGAAGTCGGCCTACGCGCTGGCGCGCTACAGCCGCTCGCCCGATTCCATCCGCGATTCCATCGAATGGGTGCGCACACACGATTCGCAGAAATTCCTCGAAAGCTTCTATTTTCAATACGGCCACGCCTCCATCGCCGATCTGGGCCACGCGGTGGTCTGCTTCGAAGGCGTCTCCGAGCTGGCCGCCACCGAGATTGAAGAAGAGCCGCTGTGGGATGGCCAGGCGAAGTCTTCGCGTTACCAGGATTTCTCCAGTTCCGGCTTCATCGTGCCGCCCGAGTTAACGGGCGCCGGCGCCGCCGCCTATCAATCCGCCGGCGAAGCATTACTGGCGGCTTACGGCAAGGTGAACGAGCTGGCATTCGCGCACCTTACGGAACGCCACCCGCGCCCGGACGCCATGAAGCCCGAGGCCTATCGCCGCAATATCGCCGCGCGCGCCTTCGACGTGGCCCGTTATCTTCTCTTCTGGGGCGTGCCCACCAATGCCGGACAAGTCACCAGCATCCGCACGCTCGAAAAGCAGATCCGCCGCTTCAAAGCCTCCGAGTATGCCGAGCTGCGCAGTTTGGGCGAAGAGCTGGCGCAAGCCTGCGCGCAGCCGCCGGATTGCGTTTGGGATTCCGCTGCCGCCGCCGAGCCACTGGCGCCCACGCTGGCCCGCCACGCCGATGCCGACGAGCACGCCGCCCGCTCGCGCGAAGATCTCAAGCTGTGGGCGCGGCAGAACCTTCCGCCCGCCGCCGGCGCGGCGACCGCGCGCGTCGATCTGCTGAAGCCGGCGCACACGCCCGCCGATATCGTCGCGACTCTTCTTTACCCCGCCACCGATCGCCCGTATCGCGAACTCTATGAGACGGCCTGCGAGTGGAGTGGCGGCCGGCGCGCCGAGGCGATTGGCGTGGCGCTGGGGTCGCGCACGCGCCGCGACGAGATCTTGGCCAATTTTCGCGGCGGCCTTTACGCCTACGATTTCGTCATCGATATCGGCGCCTACCGCGACCTGCACCGGCATCGCCGCTGCCAGAAGTTCCGCCAGGCATACGCGGGCAATCTGGGGTTCGACACACCCGCGACTATCAGCGAATCCGGCGCGGCCGGCCTTTACGAATCTGCTATGCGCGCCGCGTTCGACGCCATGCGCGCGCTGCCCGCGCCCGGCGCCGAATACCTGTTGCCCTTCGGCGCCCGCTCGCGGTTCCTCTTCAAGATGGATTTCGCCGAGGCCGAATACATTTCCCGTTTGCGGAGTGGCGTCAAAGGCCACTTCAGCTACCGCGAGATCGCCTGGGAGATGAAGCGCAGAATGGAGGAAGTGGAACCGGAGCTGGGGCGGTTGATCGAGGCTACGCCGCCATGGGTGGACGACCCGCTGAACCGGTAGCCGGCGATTGCGCCCACGGAAGCACGTGCGGCTCTATCCCGATTGCAGGAGCTTCCCATGATAGTCGAGGTAAGTGAGGCAGGCGAGATTCCGATTCCGGCCGAATTGGCGCCGACGGCTGCACGCACGCGCTTGGCAGCGGACCGCGAGGGCACACTACAATAGTTTCGCCGTGGCGGATCCGCGACCGTAAAGGAGCGGGATCTCGCGGCCAGGCGAGGAGACCTTGTCTGGCCATTCGTCATCCTCGCAAATGCTATTCCTCGGCCCTGCCGCACGGGGCCGGCCGTCTTCCCGGCGGGTGAAAACATCGGGCGCCAAAACTCACCTGAACCGGTTTGATCCGCCATCCGCTGGCAAGAACCGGCGCGCAGACCATCTGGTATCCTTCTAATTGGCATGCCCACGAGTGAACTGATCAGCGTGAGCGAGTACTTGCACACGAGCTACAGCCCCGACTGCGACTATGTCGATGGCCTCGTTATGGAGCGGAACGTGGGAGAGTGGGACCACGCGGATTTGCAGGGAGCTTTTGTCGCCTATTTCCGGACTCGGCGCAAGGAGTGGAACATTCAAGCAGTTCCCGAATGTCGCGTGCAAGTCGCGCCAACCCGCTTCCGCATTCCGGACGTCTGCGTGATCCTGGGCCACGAGCGCCAGGAGCCGATTCTGCGCAAGCCGCCGTTTATCTGCATCGAAGTGCTCTCCAGTGGAGACCGCATGCCGCGAGTGCAAGAGCGCGTAAACGACTATTTTGCCTTCGGCGTTCCCTACGTTTGGATCGTCGATCCGCGCACCCGCAAAGGCTATAATTGCACTCCGCAAGGCATGACGGAGACGGTAGTCTTCCGCACGGAAAATCCCGAATTCGTCGTGCCGTTGGATGCGGTTTTCGAATTCTAAACCGCTGGGCGCGCTCCTGGGCCTTACCGCGCTATTCCTGCTCGGCCTCTTCTCCACCGAGCTAGCCGATTCCGACGCATGGTGGCACCTCAAGACCGGCCAGTACATCGTCACCCAGCATCGCCTTCCCTACCCCGACCCCTTCGCTTACACCACGGCTCTCGCGAAACCCGCCTATGCCGGCGAGGCCGTTACGCAGCGCTTCAATCTGACCCATGAGTGGCTCGCGCAGGCTCTCATGTATCTTATCGAGAGCGCTGGCGGATTGGGCGCCGTGGTTTTGTGGAAGGCGCTTCTTCTCACCCTATGCTGCGGACTCACGGCATGGATCGCGCGGCGGCGTACCAACTCGTGGTCGTGGGGAATCGCGGCGGCTCTTGCCGCTGCCCCCGCGCTCACCGGCTTCGCGCACGACCGCCCCAGCCTGCTCAGCTACGTTTTCCCGTTCGCGTTCATCGCCATTTTCGAGATGCGCCGCCGTTTGTGGCTGCTTCCGATACTGGCGCTGATCTGGGCCAACAGCCACGGCGGATTCTTCCTCGGTTGGGTGGTCTGCGGGGCCTATTGCGCCGAAGCGTTGCTCACCCGTGCTCCCGATGCGAGGCGCATTCTGGCCTTCAGCGGCGCGGCCGTGCTCGCCTCCGGCCTCAATCCGAACGGTTTCAATGTCGTCTCCACGCTGGTCAGTTACCGGCAAAGCCCGCTCACCGCCGCGCTCATCGAATGGTCGCGGCCCGGCTTCTGGGGCGAGCCGTACGCGTTTTTCCTCCTGCTTTATGGCGCCGCCGCCGCGCTAGCGCTCTCATGGAAGCGCGTGCGCGTCGCGGACTGGCTGATGTTCGCCGCCTTCGCCGCCGCGTCGCTCGCCGCGTTCCGCAACCTGCCGCTCATGGCGCTGCTCGCGCCCATCTTGATCGCCACTTACTTTCCGTGGCAGCGCACGCTGCCGGCAATGTGGAAGCGCACGCTGCCGGCCATGGCGCAATACGCCGCTTACGCCGGCCTCGCAGCCCTCGCATGCGGCATCGTTTGGGGAATCGCCAGCGGCGCCTTCTTCCAACTCCGCGCGGCCGAGTGGCGGTATCCGGCTGGCGCGGCCGATTTTCTGCGCCGGCACAGCATCTCTGCCCGCCTTTTCAATACCTATGAAGACGGCGGGTTTTTCATCTGGCGCGGCCTGCCCGTTTTCATCGATGGCCGTTCGTTGAGCGAAAACCTCTTCCAGGACTATCGCATGATCATGGGCACGCCGCCCGGCGACCAGCGGCGCGACGATACTCTCTCCAGGTATCGCATCGGCGCCATCGCCATCAATGCGTTCGAATACACCTCCGGCGTTCTCTATCCGCTGGCGTTGGCGCTGACGCAACCGGGCGAATCCGAATGGAAGCTGGTCTACGACGATCCCGCCGCGATGGTCTTCCTGCGCGATGCGCCGCCCGGCCTCCCCGTGCTCGATAAGGCCCAAATCTTCGACCACCTCGAATCCGAGTGCGCGCTGCACGTGAGCCGCGATCCGGCATTCCCGCTCTGCGCCCGCACTCTGGGCGAATTCTTTCTGCAAGCCGGGGACCCGGTCCGCGCCCGCCGCAACCTTGCGCTGTACCTTCAGCATCCCTACGGGGACGATCCGCAAGCGCGCCAGCAGTACCTGCAATTGCTCCAGCGGCAGTGAGATCTATCCGAAGGTAAGGTAAGGCCGCCGCCGCGCACGGGGTTGCCCTCTGAGCCCATGCGTGCCGCGCGTCTCGCTCTCGTCGATAACGCGGCGCGGGCTCTTGTCTCGCCCAGGGTCTGCCCGGGCTCCATGAAATGCCCCTCGTGCTCTTCTGTGAGGCGGCCAAGAGCTTCGGGAACCAGTGGAACCAGTATTGGCTGCCCCACATGAGAAAAACATACGCTAATACTCAGTTACTGCGCGGGGACGGGAGTTAGCGTAAGTTGAGCATAGGTGTTGTAACTGCTCATGAAGCAACCTTGTGATTTCGCGGAACGGAGTCGGAGGGAGGATCGGCGGAGACTGGGGATGGGAGGCGGCGCGGAGCGAATCGAGTTGGGTTAGGAGCGATACACTGGGTTACATAGTCCAGTGCAGCTAAGCATCGTTCCATTGCAATTCACGTTTCGGGCGCGCGACCCTGTGTGGTTTGCGCCGGGAAAAGCGGCGAATGTCTTTCGCGGCGCCTTTGGGACGATTTTGCGTAAGATTGCTTGCGATCCCCACTGTGTGGGCGCTGCGGAGTGTCCGATCGCCAAGGATTGCGCTTACGCACGGATGTTCGAGCCAAGGGCTCATGGCTCGGGGCCGAGCGGGTTTGAGAACCAGCCGCGCCCCTTCGTCCTTTGGGCGGCGTCCCTCAATGGGCGGCGATTCGAAATCGGTGAGCGATTCACGCTGGAGGTGAATGTCTTCGACCCTAACGCCCCTGCCTTCGAATATCTACGGCTGGCGTTCGCACAGCTTGGTAGCGAGGGCCTTGGGCCGGGCCGGGCGCTGGTGGAATTAATCGAGGCTCGAAAGCTGCCGCAGGTTCATGTGAATCTGGCCCCTGGGGCAGATGCGGCGCCGAAGGTCCGCGTGCGGTTCTTAACGCCAACCGAGTTGAAGAGCGGAGGGGTGATCCTGCGGGAGCCGCGGTTTGACGTGTTGTTGGCGCGTGCGCGGGACCGGGTGAGCACATTGTGTTCGCTGTATCAGGACGCATTGCCAGACTTGGACTACCGAGGGATGGGCCAGCGGGCCTCGGAAGTGAAGACGACGTCCGCCCGGGTTGAGGAAGTGGAGTTCGAAAGGCGAAGCGGCCGAACGGGACAGCGGCACGGGATTGGCGGGTTTGTGGGAGAGGCTGAGTATGAGGGGCAATTGGCGGAGTTTGTGCCGTGGCTGGAAGCGGCTGAGTGGGTGGGGGTGGGGAGGCTGACAGTTTGGGGAAACGGGCGGCTGAAGATTTCAAGATGAGAGTGCCGAATACCGAGAGTTCTTTACCGATTTGACGCGCCGCGCGGGCCGACCTCTGGGCGCATTGGAGACCGCGGTGCGGTAGCAGCGGCGGTTGGCAGCCGCCGCGTAGGATGGCATTCCAATGTCACTTACTTTGCCCATTCCTGCATTAGTTGTGGACAGGCTCGGATGTGAGTGGTGTTAGATGGTGTGAGGTGGGACAGA
>PLDF01000437.1 GCA_003135055.1 Bryobacterales bacterium
ACTACGTTGACAGGAGGGCGCACCCCAGCGCAACCCGGCAAAAGAGCGCATAGCGGCGGACCACACGGCTATCGCGGCGCCCTAACTCATGCTAACAGGCACTGTAGCTCAGAGTAACTGCTGTTTTGGACACGAGTGACCCGATCCAAGCTCCAACCAACTCCTTTGCAGTAGGGGGAGTGGCCTTCTTCTTCGCTGCCATCCCGTTCCCGGTCAGCGCTCCGATGAGAATCGCGAACGCGAATGCGCGACATGCCGGTGATAGCGACAGCCCATAGTGCCTCCCATAGCCTCATTGCATGGCTATCGTGTTTACGATTGATGGCTGGTCAACACACTGGTGTAGAGTCGCCAGTAATTGGACATGATCTGGTTGCGGGAAGTTTGCGGGCTCACCGCGACGGCAGACAGCTTCCCGACGCGGCCCCAGTCTCGTCTCCTGGAACGGGCTTGCGGCTCGCGCCGTCTGGCATGGCTCATCTGGCACACCTCCGTGTCGCCGAGTGACGGCTTCATGGCGTGAGGCGAACTGCCGGAAGCGCGGCTCCCTTTTAGTGTACTTTTCAGGCAGTACCACGATTCGCAGGCCATGGGCCCGCGCCACCTTGGCGCGCGATATAATTACGGTCCATGAAGTACCTTCGTTTTTCTGCCACATTTCTCGCGATAGCCGCATTTTCCGCGACCCCCGCGATCGACCCGGCCGTGTTCGGCTCGCTGCAATGGCGTAGCGCCGGCCCGGCGCGCGGCGGCCGATCCATCACTTCCGCGGGCAGCGCGAGCCGGCCGCTCGAATACTATTTCGGCGCCACCGGCGGCGGATTGTGGAAGACCAACGACGGCGGCCTTACCTGGCGGCCCGTGACCGATGGCCAGATCAATAGCTCGTCGGTGGGCGCGGTGGCGGTCGCGGAATCGAACCCCGATGTGGTCTACATCGGCATGGGCGAAACCGAGCTGCGCGGCAACATCATGCAGGGCGATGGCGTCTACAAATCCACCGACGCCGGCAAAACATGGAAGCATGTGGGCCTCGCCGATACGCAGGCCATCTCGCGCATTCGCGTGCACCCCGCCAATCCGGACATCGTATATGCCGCCGCGCTGGGCCATCCCTATGCGCCCAATGCGGAGCGCGGCGTGTTCCGCTCGAAGGATGGCGGCCAGACGTGGCAGAAGATTCTCTACCGCGACGATCACTCTGGGGCGGTGGATCTCTGCCTCGACCCGCACAACCCCAACGTGATCTTCGCCGCCATCTGGGACGTCAACCGCACGCCGTGGGGCTTGACCAGCGGCGGTCCGGGAAGCGGGCTGTTCAAGAGCGCGGATGGCGGCGACACGTGGAAAGAGATTACGCGCAACCCCGGTCTGCCGCAACTGGGGCCAAATTCGCTGAAGACGGGGCTGAAAGAGGAAGGCGATCCGGGGATAATCGGAAAGATCGGCGTGGCGGTCTCGGGCGCAGATTCCAACCGCGTGTACGCCATAATCGAGAACGCCAACGGCGGCGTCTATTCTTCGGACGATGCGGGCGCAACCTGGAAGCTGATCAACGAAGAGCGTAACATCCGGCAGCGCGCCTTCTACTACACCCGAATTTACGCCGATCCCAAGGCGAAAGATACGGTCTACGTACTGAACACGTCGTTCTTCAAATCCACCAACGCCGGGAAGAATTTTCGACCAGTGCAGACGCCGCACGGCGATAACCACGACTTGTGGATCGACCCGAACAACCCGCTACGCATCATTGAAAGCAATGACGGCGGCGCCGCGGTTTCCATTAATGGCGGCCAGAGTTGGACCGGCGAACAGTATCCCACGGCGCAGCTTTATCACGTGGCCGTGACGCACGAGATTCCCTATCACATTTGCGGCGCGCAGCAGGATAGCTCGACGATTTGCGTGCCCAATGCCGGCGGTGGCGGCGGGGGGCGCGGCGGTGGCGGCGGTGGACGCGGCGGCGGCAACACCTATAGCGCCGGTGGCGGCGAAAGCGGATACATCGCGCCCGATCCGGTGAACCCGAATATCTTCTACGCAGGCAGCCAGGGCGCGCTGCTGACGCGCTTCGACCGGCACACCAACTATTCGAAAGACGTGCAGGTTTACCCGCTGTTCTTCTCAGGCGAATCGGCCGGCTCGCTGCCCGAGCGCTGGCAGTGGACGTTCCCGATCGTCTTCTCGCCGCTGAACGCGGGCACCATCTATACCTCGTCGCAGCATTTGTGGAAGACCACCGACGAAGGCCACAGTTGGCAGAAGATCAGCCCCGACCTGACGCGCAACGATCCGAAGACGCTGGGCGATTCCGGCGGCCCCATCACGCACGATCAGAACGGGCCGGAGATTTACGGCACCATCTACACCATCGCGCCCTCGCACAAGGAAGAGAACACCATCTGGACCGGCTCGGACGACGGCCTGATCCAAATCACGCGCGATGGCGGCAAGAGTTGGAACAACATCACGCCGCCGGGCATGCCGCATTATGGCCGCGTGAGCCTGATTGAAGCTTCGCCAACCGATGCCGCGTCGGCCTATGCCGCAGTTAAGAATTACCAGATGGACGACCGCAAGCCATACATCTATCGCACGCACGATTATGGCAAGTCGTGGACCGCGATCGTGAACGGAATCCCCGGGAACGATTTCGTACAAGCCGTGCGCGAAGACGGGGTGCGCAAAGGCCTGCTGTTCGCCGGAACCGAGCACGGCATTTACGTCTCGTTCGACGACGGCGACAACTGGCAATCGATCCGCTTGAATCTGCCGGACGTGCAGGTATCCGACATCGTCATTAACGGCGACGATGTGGTGATCGCCACGCACGGGCGCTCTTTCTACGTGCTCGACGATATTACGCCGGTCCGCCAGTTCACGCCGGCGCTGGTCACCGAGACCGCGCATCTGTTCCACTCCGCGGCGGCTGAGCGCAACGTGGGCCAGGCGCGCATCGATTACTACCTGTCGAAACCGGCGCAGAAGGTGACCATCGACATCGTGGATGAAAAAGGCCAGGTGGTTCGCACCTTCACCGGCACGCCTAACGACCAGGCCGGCGGCCGCGGAGGACGTGGCGGACGCGGTGGACGCGGCGCTGCTGCACCCGACCCGGCCGCGGATCCGGGAGCGGTTCCCGAAGAAGGCGCCGACCAGGGCGGCGGCGGTGGCGGTGGCCGAGGACGTGGCGGCAACCCCACGCCGCCGGACAAAGCCGGACTCAACCGCTTCCAGTGGGACATGCGTTATCCGGGCGCCAAAACCTTCAACGGCATGGTCTTCTGGGGCGCGAACACGCAAGGTCCCGAAGCGGTTCCTGGGACCTATGAAGTGCGCCTGAACGTCGATGGGCAAGTGTTCACCGACCACGTCGTGCTGGAAAAAGATCCGCGCCTCGACAACATCACCGTCGCCGATCTTAAGGAACAGTTCGACCTGGCGATGAAGGTTCGCGACGAAGTCAGCGCGGCCAATGACATGGTGATCACGATCCGCGAATTCAAGCTGCAAATAGACGAGCGGCTCAAGGACAACAAGGACGCGGCGCTCAAGACCGCGCTCGACGGCTTCCGCGACAAAATCACGGTGGTGGAAGAGGACGTCTATCAGGTCCGCAACCAGAGCGGCCAGGACCCGCTGAACTTTCCCATCAAGCTGAATAATAAAATCGCCGCCCTGAGCAGCACCATCCAGCACGGCGACGGCAAACCCACCGCCGGATCGTATGAAGTTTACGACGTGCTGACCAAGCGGCTGCACGACGAGCAGGCGAAGTTCGACGCCATTTTGAAGAGCGATCTGCCGCGCGTCAACAAGGCGCTCAGCGACCGCAAATTGAAAGAGCTGGTACAGACGACGACGGAGACGCCGCCGGTGCGTCCGGCCGGTCCGGGGAACTGAGTGCGTGAGTTTGGGAGAGATGCGGGTCGTTTTTTGTGTCCTTTCGGCAAGAGTGCGTTCCCCCCTGCATCGCTCGCCGTTTTCAGGCGCCGCCGATTGCATGAGCGTACCGGTCCGGGATAAACTCGGGGATAACGCTAGGTCCCATTCAGTGCTTCCTGCCCTGCTATTGCTGCTCGCGGCTTCTACCTCGTCCGACGATTCGTATCGAGCTGGCCTGCTAGCCCTGCAGCGCGGCGACCTTGCCTCGGCGCAAACCAACCTGGAAACGGCGGGCAAGCTGGCGCCCCGCGATGGCCGCGTCTGGGTCGCGCTCTCCCAGACATACTGGAGACTGCACAAGGATGCCGATGCCCAAGACGCCGCGGGCAAGGCGGCGGCATTCGCGCCGGAGGACCCCGCCGTTCTCCAGGGGCTTGCAATTTACTATTCGGAGACCAATCAAACCCTGAAGGCTGCGCAGGCGGCGGCGAAGTATTCCGCCAAGGTTCCGGAAAATGGCGATGCTCGCGAGCGCGCCACCGGGCTTTATTTCGAAGCCGCCCAGCCGCTGCTCGACCGGCAGAAGTTCACCGAAGCCGTCGTCATTCTCAAGGAAGGCGTCGCGCGGCTACCCAACAGCGCTCAACTCGAACTGGCGCTGGGGGTGGCCGATTACGGGCTGCGCCGGTTCGACGATGCCGCGGATGCCTTTCTGCGCACCATCGAAATCGCGCCGGAAACCGAACAGCCTTACACATTCCTCGGCAGGATTCTGGATCAGATTCCGAGCCGGTTGCCGCAAGTGACCGAGCGGTTCGCCGAATACGAAACGGCGCATCCCGCCAGCGCCGCGGCGTATCTGCTCCACGCCAAGGCTCTCGATGCGCAATCGCTTTCACCGGAGATGGCGTTGCGCTTGCTTGAGAAATCGATGGCGATCAATGCCGGCGACGCAGCGGCGCACTTTGAAATGGGGACGGTGCTCGATCGGTTGCAACGCTTCGCGGACGCGGCCGGTCAATTCCAGCGCGCGGCGGAGCTGGCGCCGTCGGATGCAGCCGCGCATTACCGCCTGGCGCGCGATTACGACCGCATCGGCAAGCATGAAGCCGCCCAGGCCGAGCGTGAAAAGCACGCGCAGCTCATCAAGGCGCAGGAAGTGATCCGATGACGCGGCGCGATTTCATTGCCGCCGTGAACGCCGCCGGGCTGCTGCCTTCGAAAGCCTCTGCATCGACGCCGTTTCCGGTTCATTACGCGAAGCCCAATCCCTGCGACGGGGTGCTGCGGTATGTCGACGCGGCCGAACCGCCTGAACAAGATTCGCGTCGATGCCGCCGGGGACGTTACCGGCGAAGATATAACGGAGCGCTCGGGCCTTGGCGTGCTGGACGAAACCACCTGCGCCCTTTTTGCCGACTTCAGCAATTCGGGACGCCAGGACGCGGTGGTTTTACGTTCCTCGGGGCCGCTCTTCTTTCTGAATCGCGGCGACGGCACATTCACGGAGCAGCGCGACGCGTTCCAGTTCAAAACCACGCCGCAGGGTTCGTTCACGGGAATGGCGGCCGCGGATTTCGACCGCGATGGCCGCCTGGATCTCTATCTCTGCTGCTATATCTATTTCCAGAGCGAGGACCAATATCAATATCCCGCGCCCTACCAGGATGCACGCAACGGACCGCCGAATTTTCTCTTCCGCAACCGCGCGGCGCCCGGTTCGGTCGCCGACCGGCCAGCCCTGCGGTTCGAAGATGTGACGGCCGAAACCGGCATGAACCACAACAACGACCGGTTCAGCTTCGCGCCCGCCTGGTGCGATTTCGATGGCGACGGCTGGCCCGATCTTTTCGTCGCCAACGACTTTGGACGCGGCAATCTCTATCGGAATCGTAACGGCCATTTCCGCTACGAAGCCGCCAAGGCCGGACTGGACGGCGCCGGTCCTGGTATGAGCGCCTCGTGGTTCGACTACGATGGCGACGGGCGGCCCGATCTCTACGTTTCCGATATCTGGAGCGCGCCGGGTCAGCGAGTGATCCGCGACCCGGCGTTCCATCCTGCGTCGAGCGACCCGGAAGCCTTCCGGCGTCACACTAAAGGCAATTGCCTCTATCGCAATAAGGGTGACGGCACGTTCGAGGAGACCGGCGCCGTCGAGGGAGTCGAAATGGGCCGCTGGGCGTGGGGTTCCGGCGGGTTCGATTGGGATCTGGATGGCACTCCCGAGATCCTGATCGGCACGGGCATGGTGACCAATTATTCCTATACGGATTTGGATAGCTTCTTCTGGCGTCAGGTAGTAGCAAGAACTCCCGAGAAGCAGCGCGCCGCGCCCGACTATGAGAACGGATGGAACGCGCTGAATCAACTGATCCGCGCGGGGGCTAACTGGAATGGGCTCGAGCCGAATGTCTTCTATGTGAAAGAGAATGGCCGGTACCGCGATGTCTCCGGGGTGAGCGGGCTCGATTTCGCGAATGACACGCGAACATTCGCGGTCACGGATTTCGACGGCGACGGCATTCCGGATCTAGTGCTGAAGAACCGGTTGGGTCCGCAGATACGCGTCATGCAGAACGATTCTTCGGGCACGCGCGAAGCGATCGCGATCTCTTTACGCGGCACGAAATCGAATCGCGATGCCATTGGGGCGCGCATCGAGGTGAATGGCCAGACGCAGTACCTAGCCGCGGGCAGCGGATTCCTGTCCCAGCATTCCAAGAAGCTGCATTTCGGCCTTGCCGGGCAGCCTGTAGCTCACGTAAAGATCACCTGGCCATCGGGCGCCGTGCAGGAGGCGATCGGTCTCGAACCGGGCTACGTTTACACCATCGTGGAAGGGGTCGTGGAAAGCCCCGGCGAGCATGCGCGCACGCGGTTCCGTTTTCCGAGGTTATTGCCCGTGTTCTCACCGATCGGCAACAGCGAGCCTGCGTTTGGCGATACCTGGCTGCTGGAGCCAGTGCCCACGCCCGACCGCCGGACGGCCAAGGGCGTAGCGGGATTCGTCGTGCTGCACGCGGGCGAGCCTCCGAAGATGCCCCCTGGCGTACCCGCCGAATTGATCGATCTGAAAGCTGAGAAAGAAGATGTGGCAGCCGCGTATTCCTTGTTCCGGCGATACCTTTTCGAATACCGCGTAGATCTTTCGCTGCCGTGGGTGCTGCTGGTGGACGGCGAAAGCCGGGCTCGTAAGGTTTACGTGGATATCCCCACCGCTGCGCAGATGCGCGCAGACCTGGCGCGGATCGACCAGAGTCATGCGCTGGCGCTTCCTTTCCCGGGCAAATACTATCTGACTCCGCGGCGAAATTATTTCAAGCTGGGCGCGGCCTTCTATTGGGCGGGCTATCCGGCGCTCGCGCTGCCTTATCTTGCCGAGACGCTGCGCACTCGTCCCGACAATTGGAAAGCCTTGCTGGCAATGGCGCGCATTCAACTGGAGTTGGGCCGCGACAAAGACGCGCTGGCATCGTTCCGGCAGGTGATCGACATAAAGAACGACTATCCGCCGGCGTTTGTGGGAGCGGGCGAAGTCTACGTGAAGCAGGACGACAAGGCGAACGCGCAACGGATGTTCCAGCGGGCGCTGGCCCTCGACGCGAAGTGCGCCGACGCCATGAATCAGCTTGGATTGCTGGCGGCCGGCTCGAACGATCTCGCGGGCGCGCGGCGTTGGTTCCAGCAGGCCATTGAAGCGCAACAGGATCACCCCGGCGCGATCAACAATCTCGGCGTGCTCTACGCGAAAATGGGTCAGCCCAACGATTCCATCGCCGCCTTCCGCTACGGCATCAAGATGAATCCGGACGACGACGAGCTATATCTGAATCTGGCCCGGATTTACGTTACGATGGGCGAACGGGAGCAAGCTCGCGCCGTGCTGAACGCATTGATGGAACAAAAGCCGGGAAACGCGACCGCGACCAAGGCGCTCCGGGAATTGGAGGCAAGATGAATCCGCTGGTACTTCTGCTGATCGAGGCGATTGCGATATCGGGACGCGTAGTGGACATAAGCGAACCGCCGTCGGAAAGATTATCGCCATCGACGCTAATCGCGCCCGGAGCGCCGCCGGCATTAAGCTTCCGCTATTTCGACGCAACCGACCGGGGCCGCTTCGGCAACCTGGGACTGATGACAGACGATGCCGGCCACTAGGAATGTGGGGCAGGCAATCCTGNNCGCCTTTCAGGCGGCTCCTTCGAGCCATGCGCGAGTCTTCGCACCAGGCGAGCGCCGGCTAAAAGCCGGCGGCAGCCAGGATTGGCCGCCCCACAATCTGATCGTCCTCACCCTATTCGCCGCCGCATTGCTCTCCGCTCAAACCAACCCTGTTTCCGACGGAATCGCGGCGTTCAATCGCGGAGATTACAAAGCCGCGCGCCTGAATCTCGAACGCAGCCCCGCCGATCCGCAGGCCCGGTTGTTCCTGGCGTTAACCAGGGCCGCCACAGGCGAGTGCGAAGCCGCCGTTCCCGAGCTGGCAAAAGGATTTTCGAGCGGCGAAAATCGGCGTCTGGCGGGCCTTGCCCTGGCCCAATGCCATATCGCCGCAAAGCGCTTTGCCGAAGCGGGCGCGATTGTCGCGCAGCTCGAAAAGCAATTCCCCGCCGATGCCGACGTCCTCTATGTATCCGCGGACTATCACATGAAAGCCTGGAACGACGCCATCTACCGCATGTACCAGAAAGCGCCGTCGTCGTATCGCGTCGACCAGCTCTCGGCGGAAGTCTTCGAGACCCAGGGTAAGTACACCGAAGCCATCGCCGAATACCGCAAAGCCATCGAGAAAAATCCGAAGGCGATTAATCTGCACTATCGCCTCGGACGCGCGCTGCTGCAGCAATCGCACGATCCCGCGGCTCTCGACCAGGCCCGCAAGGAATTCGAAGCGGAGTTATCGTTGAACCCTTCGGATGCGGTAGCCGAGTATCAAGTGGCGCAGGTTCTCACCGCGGAGCAGAAGAAACCCGAAGCCGCGGCGCACTTCGAACGGGCGGCGGAATTGCGTCCCGATTTCCCCGAAGCTCTGATTGCGGTGGCGAAGCTGCGATCGGACGCGAAGCGATATGCCGACGCCATCGCGCTGCTGGAACGCGCCGTCAAACTGCAGCCGCGCAACGAGACCGCGCATTACAACCTCATGATGGCCTACCGTAACGCGGGCCGTGCGGCCGATGCGCAACGTGAAAAAGCCGAGCTCGATAAACTGCAGAAGCCTCCCGAAGGCGAGTTCACGGATTTCCTCAAGCGGCTGGGAGATAAGAAGTGAAGCGCTTAGTGGGGCAGCCAATCCTGGCTGCAGCCGCCTTTCAGGCGGCTTTCATCGCCGCCGCGCAGAATCCCGACTTCCGCAACGTAGCGCAGCAAGCCGGATTGACCACGCCGATCCCGAACGGCGGCAGCGCTTCCAAGCAGTTCATCCTCGAGACAACCGGAAGCGGCGTGGCGTTCATCGACTACGACAACGACGGTCTGGCCGATATTTTCATCGCCTCGGGACCCGGCTCCCCCAGCCGCATGTACCACAACGAAGGCGGCGGCAAATTTCGCGACGTATCCGAATCCCTGGGGTTCACGCGGCAAGGCTGGGCGCAGGGAGTCTGCGCCGGCGACTACGATAACGACGGCTATACCGATCTGTTCGTCACTTACTGGGGCGAGAATGCGCTCTATCGCAACATAGGCGGGCGCCGCTTCGAGGATGTCACCGCGAAAGTTCATCTTACTCAGGACCGTGTTCGTTATAACACCGGCTGCGCATTCATCGATTACGATAACGACGGAAAGCTCGACCTCTTTGTCGCGAATTATCTGAAATTCGATTTCAATACCACCCCAAAGCCGGGCGCCAATCCGTACTGCTTCTATCGCGGCATAGCCGTGAATTGCGGCCCGCGCGGACTTCCCTTCGATCGCAATATCCTCTATCACAACGAGGGCGGCGTCTTCCGCGACGTCTCCGATCAAAGCGGCGTCTCGAAACCCGATGGCAGTTACTCACTCGGCGTCCTCACCGGCGATTTCAACGGCGACGGCCTAACCGATATCTATGTGGCGAGCGATCAGACCCCTTCGATCCTCTATATCAATCAAGGGAACGGGAAGTTCGTGGACGAGGCTCTGATTCGCGGCGTTGCGCTCGACGATAACGGCAAGGCTCTCTCCGGCATGGGAGTGACTGCGGCGGACTATCTGCACGAGGGCGTTCTCTCGATATTCCGGACCAACTTCTCGGATGAGTTAGAGACACTGTATCGCAACCAGGGCAAGGGCGAGTTTCAGGATGTCACCGTGGAAGCGGGCTTAGGCCGGAACACGCGCTTCGTCGGCTGGGGATGCGGGTTTTTCGATTTCGACAACGATGGCTGGCCCGATTTGCTTCTGGTGAATGGTCACGCGTTCCCGGAGGTGGACCGCCTGAAGATCGACATCCATTATCGGGACCGCGCCATTCTCTATCGCAACGTTCATGGCAAGTTTGTCGATATCTCGGAATCGGCCGGCCCTGGCATTATGGAGAGGCATTCCTCGCGCGGGCTGGCTTTCGCGGACTACGACAACGATGGGTTGGTGGAAGCTCTGGCGAACAATCAGAACGAAGCGCCATCGCTGCTGCGGCTTGCTGAGCCGTCGCGTCGGGGGCCATCGAATCACTGGATCGAGCTGAAGCTCGAAGGCGTGAAATCGAACCGAAGCGCGATCGGAGCCCGGGTGCGAGTCACGGCGGGCGCATTGGTTCAGACGGCGGAAGTAAGAAGCGGAGGGAGCTATCTCTCGCAGAGCGACCTGCGCTTGCACTTCGGACTAGGCGGAGCCAGTAAGGTAGACAAGGTCGAGATCGCCTGGCCAGGTGGCGGAACGCAGATCGAAACCGCTCTACCCGCCGATCGGATAATCGCTATCCGCGAACGTTGACGGGAGCATATTCCGCCATGCGCAATCCCGGCCTCGTGCGCTGTCAGGGCGTCAATTCACCGTAGGCGCAGGGCTCTCGGCACAGCCCGTGGCACGTCTGGGTCAAGTAGAACGCAAGGCTCAAGGCTGCCACTTGACGCTGCTCACTTTGGACCGGAGATCCGCATCGTCGAGCCCCGTCAAACTTGTATCGGGTTTCTCTAGCGCCGAAGTCTTTCGGACCCATTCGCCTTTTGACTACCGCCCGGTCCGAAACTGAGGCGGGCGCCAGTTCGGTCGACGAATACGCCTCGATACCCGCGGCGGGCTTGCCTTCGAATATTTTAAAGGCATCGCAGGCATCGAGGAACCGCATTCGAACTTTTTGGCCGTACAGGTTGACGAACTTTGTCTGCCGGCAATAGGAGCGTCCTTCTTTGATCCCTTGCGCGATCGCATCATCAAAGTCGATCGCCTGGAACAAAACGACTCGATCTTCGATCAGGGTCGATTCGGGATCGAAGTGTCTATCGCGCGATTTAGGCGTGCCTTCTGCGGCGAGGCGATATAGCGTCCGCACGCCGTACCAAGCTTCCCGCTGTTTGGCGCCCACTCACAAAGATTATTAGGACGGCAGTCGTTGGTCAGTGCCCTTTATTGTAGCGCACGTGGACAAGCGCTTTGAGACGAAAACTCGGCAGCTACTGCCGCCATAGTGCAGCGTCAGCCGTTGGAGGATCTCCCACGCCTACTCAGCCTGCCTTCCACTTCTACGCCGCGCGCGCGATGCAACAGATCGATCTGGTGGGGTCGTTGCCGGACCCCAAGGAGAGAAGCGCGGCGGCGATGAAGTCGTTGGGCATCGATCCGGCATTTGCGCCGTCGCAGTTTCGCATTTTGGACAATGGAGAGCGGTTGGAGTGCCCGGCAGGATGCAGTTTGGAGCGCTTGCGGGAGAACTGCAAACGAGGCGATTTGTATCAGCAATATCAAGCGCGAGGCGAGGATTGCCGGGAGTGCCGATACCAGCCGCAATGCTGTCCGAAGAGTCCGCAGAGAGGGCGGACCGTATCCATCCGGATCGTGTAACGGATCGCGATATTTTGGATGCTCGCGTCAGATTGTAACCTGGCGACTTTGCGACGCGAATTTGAGAATGGAGCCGCCGAGTATCGCGACCCATTACAAGAGGTGGCGGAGTTTCCTAACTAACGCCTGGATCAAGGACAAATTAGGATTGCGTAAGTTTCATGTGCGGGGTCTGGTGAAGGCGGGAAGCGAGTTGCTGTGGGCCTGCCTGACATACAACATCATGCAATGGGAGCGGTTGAAATGGCGTCAGGACGACGGTAGCGTAAGGCATGGGGATGCGTCCGCAGGACCTCCCGCCTCCGAAGCAGGTCTTTGGAGAGAGGGGGAAAAAGACACACAAAATCAGAAGCGGCGTGCCCGCTGTGGCGGGCCCATACGGGGAGAGGAACTCGCCTTGCGCTGGCGGCGGAAATTGGCCGATTTCCAGCACTGCTCCAATTGAGTGTTATCAATAGTTTGCAAAGGAGTTCCTCAAAAGCACAAAGCCAACCAGGTGATGGGCCGTGGCCGCTATTGGCCGATGTCGTCGAACCGGACTTCAGACCCCGCGCCGAATTCCCGCGCTTTGGTCTCAATGTCCTTCACCAACTGATGGCCGCCTGCCTTCACCGGAAGTTGGCGGCCCCAGTAGACCAGTAAGCCGTTGTCCGCATCCCAGGGCATCAGGTAATGCTGGTTGGCGCAGACCCAGAAGCTGTTGTTGGCGTTGCCAAACTTGTCGCTTTGCAGTTTGAATTCCATGCGGAAGGAAGCGCCTTTGCGGAAGATGGTGCGCATCGGAGCCGCAGCGGCTTTACCGTACTGCAACACCGGCGCCGCGCGCAGTTCGCAGCCGCCATCCACCACCTTGCCTTCAATCGATTGCGGGAAATGGGTCGCCAAATCGAGCCGCACCACGGCTTGAATGGACGCCGCGCAACGCACCGCCGGGTCGTCCGAACGCTGACGTGTCTTGTCCGGCAAAATCGAGAGCGCCACTCCGCCTTCCCACTCTTCAAGTACTTGCGCCTGCGAGCTTCTCAGCAATTCCTGAAGCTCGAACGGCGCGCGGAAATCGTCCATGGCGCGGCAGCGTTCGTCGGAATCGGCGAGCAGTTTGTAAGGCGTCAACCCGTCGCCCCATTTCACCACGGCATTGCAACGGTTTCCATTGCTGCGAATGATCGATTCGGCCGTCACCGCTGGAAAACTTTGCAGAATATCGCCGGAACGGCCGGCCAGTTGGCGTTTTTCCGTGGCGGTCCAGTTCCAATGCTGTTCCCGCAGGTGGTTGCCGTCAAATGCCACGGAAGCTTGAGCAAGCAGATCCAGGGCTTCTTTGGAGGGCGGAGCAGCCGTCAAAGAGGCTGCGATTACGAAAATAAAGGCGAAAGAAAGGGGAAACTTCATTGGTTACTGAATGCTAAGGCGACGCGGCGGGGCCGCTGGTTACCGCTTCGCTTACAATCGTTTGGCTACTACCAGGGTAATGTCGTCAGCCGGTGGCGCGCCGGCCGCGAACGCGGTAAGCGCGTTGGTTACGGCCTCGGCGATCGCCTCCGCCGGCTCCAGCCGGTTGCGCCACAGCACTTCGATGAACCGTTCCTCGCCGAACTCGTCATAGTTGGCGTTGTTGGCTTCGGTCACGCCGTCGCTATAGAGCACCAACAGGTCGCCGGGCGCGAGATTGATCCGCTGCTCGGCGTAGGGGGCCATAGCGACAATTCCGAGCGGCGGCCCGCCGTTTTCCAGCAGCTCCGTGGCGCCGGACGCTCGCATGACGATCGGCGGATTATGCCCCGCATTGGCGAAAACCGTGTCGCCGGTCGCGGCGTTGACCACGCAGAAAAAGAACGTGACGAACCGGTTGCTGGGGCAGTTCGCGCAGGTTGCCTTATTGAGACGCGACATGAAGCTGCCCAGATTGCCAGGATCTTCGGCCAGCACATGCACGCGCGCGTGCAATGCCATCATCATCAACGATGCCGGCATCCCCTTGCCTGAGACGTCGCCCAATGCCAGCGCCACCCTGCCGTCGGAGTAAGGGAAGAAATCGTAATAGTCGCCGCCCACCGTCCGGCAAGGCGCGTTGTAGCCGGCCAAGTCGACGCCCTGCAATTTCGGCGCGCGGCTGGGCAGTGCGCCGCGCTGGATCTCGGCCGCCTGCGTCAGGTCGCGGACCATGGTGCGCTCGGCCTCCTCCACTTCCGCCAGCCGCGCGTTCTCAATGCGAATGGCGGCCACGTTGGCCATCACGGTCAGCAGGCTCAAATCGTCTTTGGTGAATTCGCGCAGGATGAACGGCGAATCGAGGTAGATCAGCCCGATGATGCGGTCCTTGGTTTGCAGCGGCACGGCCATCATGGTGTGGACCTTCTGCTCCACAATGCTCATGCGGCTGCGGAATGCCTCGTCCAGTTGCGCATCGCGCACCAGAATCGACGTCTTATCGTTGAGCACCCGGTCGCGCACGCCCGTGCTGATGCGAAATCCGTCGCCCTTGTGGGCCCGCGGCACAAGCGTATCGCCTTCCAGAATGAGCAGCACGCCGCGCTGCGCATTCACGGCCTGAATCGCCAGATCGAGAATCACCGGGAACAGCTCAAAGAGAGGCTTGTTTTCGGAAAGCACCTGGCCGGCGCGAATCAACGCCTGCATCGGCGCCGATGCTTTGGCGCCGGCTTTCTCCAGCACGATGGTCTGATTGAGGGCGCCTTCCAGGCTGGTGGTTACGGTAGTCGACGACGACTTTTCTTCTTCGCCTTCGAACACCACCACGCCCGGTTCGGGAGTCCGGCCATCCGGCGAGAAAACAATGATCAGGTGGCCGGCCGTGACGCGGTCGCCGGGCTTGAGCGCCAGCTTGGCCTTGAGCGGAATGTTATTGACGAAGGTTCCGTTCTTGCTGCCGAGGTCTTGAACGGTCCAGTCTTCGCCGTCCGGCTCGAACGCGAAGTGCTGGCGGGAGAGCCCGCCATCTTCGGGAAAGCTGATCTCGGCGGCGGTTGAGCGGCCTACCGTGAGGCGTCCGTTCAGCGGCACGGTCTTGGTCAGGCCATCGGGGCCTTGGATGAGGAGCTCGCGAGGCATGGGAGCCTCAATTGTAGAACGCGGGCGAGCGTCGTTTCTACTGCCGATGTAAGACAGGCCTCCCGGCCTGTCTTCTTTCGGCGCCTGATCGGGCGGAACGCAACATCAGCCGCAAAGCGGATTTGGTTGTTGCGAGCGCCTACCGCATTACGATCCCCCCGGTTCCACACTAAGCGCACCGGCGGACCGGATGGGGGCCGGGCATCCAGTTCCGCCCTAAAAACTAGGACATTATCCCTGATTATTTCCCTGGGACAAGTGGAGGCTTATTGATTCTTAAGGCGTTTAACTATGGCCGCCCAAGTGCGGCAGGTCGCCGACATAGTTCCAGAGCAATATGGAGGGGATATGAAAGACTCGATGCGGAAGCTGCTGTACTCTGCTGCGATCGCGCTGGTCGGTTTTGCGCCCTTGGCGCGCGCTCAGAGCAGTCCGGATGTCATCAAAACCCCGGTACCGGTAACAGCGGTGCAAATGCCTGAGGCGGCGAGTCCGGCCATTCTGGCGGCGGATTTGTTATCCGTAGGGGCTCTTATTTTCGTGTTCCGCCGCCGGGCGGCTCGCACGAATCGGTAATCCGGCGCGAAGTTGCCGGTCGCTTGGTAGGACAGACCATCGCCTTTCGTGGTCTGTCATCTTTCGCTAAAGTTCGGCCGCCTGACAGGGGCGAAAAACCACTTGGCATATCGGGAAATCCCCCGAGCCTCGCGAGGTTTTTCATGAAGTTTCGCGGGCGGAACGCCAATCCCAACAGACCACGAAAGGCGATGGTCTGTCCTACCAGCCGGCTGAAAGCCGGCTGCAGCCAGGATTGGCTGCCCCACAAAGGCCTACGCGCCGGCCTGCCTGGCTTGCCGGAATCGATCGACCTCGGCGATCTCTGCGGCGCTCAAGCGGAATTCCAGCGCGCCCATCACTCCACGGGCTTGCTCGGCGGAGCGCATCCCCACAATCG
>PLDF01000390.1 GCA_003135055.1 Bryobacterales bacterium
TCTACTCGGCGGATTGTGCGCCGCCATCGACCTAGCTTTAACGGGGCGTTCACTTCACGCAGGTTGCCACAACATCCTGCGTGAAGTGAACGCCCCAATTTTTGGCTTTTCATTCGGCTATCGAGGAAATCCACCTGACGCCGGAATTCAGAAACATTCCAACCGGACTGACGTCGCTCCCATCGTTCACGCTTTGAAGGTTGGCGAAGATGTCACAGTGGAAAGCCAGGATACTCAGGCCTGATCGGGTGGTCTCCTTGATCTGCGCTTGGCAAATAGTTCCTCAGTGATCTCATCGCCCCGATCGCCCCAGATCACCCAGTATTGCCCGGTAAAGCCCTGTAAAGATTCTTGACATGCCTGGATCAAAAGCGTAAGCTCATATCTCGGCACAGTATCGGCAGTTGCGGCGGACGATTGAAAGACGCTTGAGAGACGATTGAAAATAAGCTACGCTCCGGCATCGTACAAGCACTGTAGCGGCTCTCGGCCCCGCTTCAATGGAGGATTCGTGACGTATTTACACGGGTTTCACGCAGGGAGGGATTGGTCGATGCCGGGTGGCCACGGTATTCGCCGCGTTGCGGTTTCTGTTCTCATCTTAACTTGGCTGTCTCTCGTCCTGCCGCTTGGAGCGCAAACCTGGACCCAACTGGCCCCTACCGGCGGCCTTCCCGCGGCCCGTGCATGGGCCAGTGCGGCTTTCGATCCCTTTTTGGGGGGGAGGATGCTTATGTTCGACGGAGGTGGTACGGGCGGCGGCAACGATTTCAGCGACCTATGGTTGCTCTCCACTTTCTCCAGCCCACAGTGGGCGAATGTGACCCCTCTCCCAGCCCCAGGCGTCGGAAACTTTCCGAGCGCGAGGCTCGGTCAATCCGGAGTCTATGATTCCGCCCACTTTACACTCATGATGTTTGGCGGCGGATTGAGCGCTGCATCCTCTTGCGCCAATGATGTTTGGGTGGTCAATTTGAGCCTAGAGACTCCTTCCTGGACCCTGTTGAATCCTACCGGCGGGCCGCCGGTTCCGCGGATCTTTCACTCTGCGGTCTACGATCCCGCATCGAATCGCATGATCGTCTTCGGCGGAAATAACTGTGTACCGATTGGCGGTACATACTACAACGATGTTTGGGTCCTGTCGAATGCCAATGGCTTAGGCGGAACTCCCGTGTGGACGCAACTCCCGGTTTCGGGCGGACCGTCAGCCCGGCAGGGCGCCTCCGTGGCTTATGACCCTCGCTCGAACCGGCTGATTGTTTTTGGAGGATTCGGGCAGCAAGTGCCCTACAACGATGTTTGGGTGCTGTCGAACGCCAACGGATCGGGCGAAGGTCCCTTCTGGACGCAGCTCTCTCCTGCCGGGGCGGCTGTCCCTCCCAGAGATTTCGCCAGCGCGGCCTATGACGCCACTTCCAATCGGATGACAATTTTTGGAGGGTTGAATGTGGGTCAGTTGCTCGGCGATACTTGGACGCTCTCCTTTGCCAACGGCTTGGGCGGAACTCCCTCCTGGACGCAACTGTCTCCTTTGGCGTCTCCTTCAGCCAGAGAGGCGCAGGCTACCGTCTACGACCCCGGCGGCAACCGCATGATTATCTTCGGTGGCATTGACGCTTCCGGATATCTCAACGACACCTGGGTTCTGCCAAATGCCAACGGCTTGGCCCCATCGGTTCCGACGCTGAGTGTGGTCTCGGCTCACAGCGGCAATTTCATTCAGGGGCAGTCGGGCGTGTATACGGTGACGGTGTCCAACCAGGCCGGCGCGCCAGCCACCAGCGGGATGGTGACAGTGACCGACACCCTTCCCGGCGGCTTGACTCTAAGCTCGATGACCGGCTTAACCGGCGCAACAAATTGGACCTGCGCCGGCAACTCCTGCAGTCTCAGCGTCCCATTGAGCGCAGGCGCCAGCTCCGACGCGATCACGGTGACCGTGAATGTAGGGGCCGATGCTGGTTCGCCGGTCGTGAATTCGGTAAGCGTGTCCGGCGGTGGCTCTGTAACCGCCGTCGCCACCGACAGCACCATTGTCCAAACTGCCCCGAATACAGGGCCGGCGCCATTGTCAGTGACGCCCAGCAGCGGGTCGGGAACGCAGCAGACGTTCGTGCTGCAGTACGCCGATCCGCTTGGCGCCACGGACCTGGCCTCGGTCTGGGTCTGGATCACCTCGAATTTCAGTACGGCGTCATCCGCAAATTCCTGCCTGGCCTACTATGCGCGGGCTGCGAACCAGCTATTCCTGCTCAACGACGCCGGCACGGCTTTTTCTTCGCCCGCGACGCCAGGGGTGGCGACTGGTCCGGCAGTAACGCTGAGCAACAGTCAGTGCTCCATCAATGTGGCCGCTGCAACCGTCGCCACGGGACCGTCGGGACAGAATCTGGTGGTAAGCCTGCCGGTGGCGTTCACGGGGGCGTACGCCGGAGCGAAGAGCGCCTGGATGTACGCGGCGGGGGCGGCCGCCAACAGCGGATGGCAGGCGATGGGAACCTGGACTGTGCCTGCGTTATCGGTGCCGGCGCCGGTATCGGTGACGCCTAACGGCGGAACGGGAATTCAGCAGACGCAGCAGACGTTCGCGTTACAGTACGCCGATCCGCTGGGGGCCACGGACCTGTCGACGGTGTGGGTCTGGTTCACCTCGAATTTCAATACGGGGTCGTCCGCCAATTCCTGCCTGGCCTATTACTCCAGCGCCGCGAACCAGATATTCCTGCTCAACGACGCGGGCACGGCCTATTCTTCCGCGGCGCTTGGCGCGGCAGTGACGCTGAGCAACAGTCAGTGCTCCGTCAACGTGGCGGCGGCGAGCGTCACTTCGGCGGCGATGGATCTGACCTTGAACCTGCCGGTGACGTTCGCGAACGCGTACCACGGCACGAAGAGCATCTACATGTTTGCGGCGGGATCGAGCGCCATCAGCGGATGGCAGGCGCTGGGCAGTTGGATTGTGCCTTTGGGATCGGGGCCAGAGCCGGTATCGGTGACGCCGGGCAGCGGGTCGGGCGCCAGCCAGACGTTCGCGTTACAGTACGCCGACACGCTGGGGGCCACGGACCTGTCCGCGGCGTGGGTCTGGTTCACCTCGAATNNACCAGATACTCCTGATCAACGATGCCGGAACGGCTTATTCTTCCGCGACGCCCGGTTCTCCAGTGACGCTGACCAACAGTAATTGCTCCATCAATGCAGTTTCTGCGACCGTCGTGCCCTCGGGGAACAATCTGACGGTCAACCTGCCAATGACATTCGCGGCGGGGTTCGCCGGAGCGAAGAGCGTCTTCATGTTTGCGTTGGGGTCGGGCGCCAATAGCGGATGGCAGCCGATGGGAACCTGGACTGTGCCTTTGTCGTCGGCGCCGGCCCCGGTATCGGTGACGCCGGTCAGCGGGTCGGGCTTAAGCCAGACGTTTGCGTTCCAGTACGCCGACACGCTGGGGGCCACGGACCTGTCCGCGGCGTGGGTCTGGTTCACCTCGAATTTCAATACCGTGTCGTCCGCCAATTCCTGCATTGCCTACTACGTGAGGGCTACCAACCAGGTAAACCTGATCAACGACGCCGGCACGGCTATTTTGTCGTCGGCGGCGCCGGGGGCGGCAGTGACGCTGAGCAACAGTCAGTGCTCCCTCAATATGGCGACGGCGACCATCGTGACGTCGGGGAACAATCTGACGGTGAACCTGCCGGTGACGTTCACAGCAGGGTACGCCGGAGCCAAGGGCATCTTCATGTTTGCGTCGGGGTCGAGCGCCAACAGCGGATGGCAATCGATGGGTACCTGGACTGTGCCGTAGGCATTCGGCGCTTCGAGATTTGCTACATAGCAGAGAAAATGGCGGATGCGACGAATAAGCCGGGGTGCTTATTAACAGTTTTGGGGATTATCGCCGCTCAGTGCCGTGATTCTCTCCCATACGGTCGCGGCTCCGTTTCGGACTCGGCGTGTTTGCAGATGCTTACAGAGCCGCGACCGTAAGGGAGCGGTTGCTGAAGCCTGGCTCCCCAGATCGGTTAAGCACCCGAATAAGCCCTATAACCCCAATTTGCGGAGCGCCTTGTGCCCGCCAGACCTCCGGTATCCGGCGAAATCCAGGCCGGAGACAGGCCGGGAGGCCTGTCCCACAAATTCGGGAGGCAAGCCGGATATCGCACAAGCTCGTACCTAAGATCGACTCATCCCCTATAAGAAATCCCCGATCACGCGACTTCAAAATAAAGACGTCATTTATTATCAGCAACTTGGCTATTTCAATTCAATTACAGCGCATTCTTAATGCGGTAGTTTGAAATCGAGAAGGCCGTCCGTATGGCTGTGGCGGCCTCTCCGAAAGGGGAAGATGCCAGATCCGATTATCATTATCATTATCATGACCTGTTTGTGGATCGCTCTTAGCTTCTAAACCGCGCTACCACAGCGCGTACCAAACTATATACCCTCAAGCGAGAGTAACAATTTAGGATAAAATCCTGGTATTATTCTTTGGGGATATTTCTTTTGGGAGATATTCCCAAAGAAAGACCAGTTCAGTTTTCTGAGTTTGAGATGCTGCGGAGTGGATTTTTGCAAACCGCCAAGGTTTTGGCTTTCTGCCTACTCGCGATTCCGTTCGCCGGCCCCGGTTCCCGGTCCGTTTCGACACTCAGGGCGGCGTCCCCGACCCGTATACCAGACGCATCTTCGGATAGTTTCTTGAAAGCCGAACTTGTCAAGGGCGCCAATCTCTATGGCGCCGGCCGCTATGACGACGCAGCCAGACAGTTTGAGCAAGTCTCCAACCGCGCCGCCCAGGCGCACAATCCCAAAATGTCGGCGCGCGCGCGTGGCAACGTGGGCGCGGTTCAACTCGCAATGCACCAATACCGGGCCGCGCTCGCTTCCTTCTTGACGGCGCGTCGCCTGGCCGAATCCGCCGGAGACGCCAGTATAATCGCCATGCTCGATGCGAACCTGGCTTCCCTCAATACGGAAATGGGCGATTACGACGAAGCTGCCCGCTGGATTCAAGGCACGCTCGACCGATTGACCGGAACCGACCGCCGCGACCACTACCCCCAAATCGAAATCCAGCTCGCCACCGTGCGCGCCCGCCAGAAGCGCGTGCCCGAAGCGTTGGTTTTGTTCCGGGAGGGAATCGAAGCCGCCGCCCGGTCCGGCGATTGGAACCTCTATGCCATCGGCTGGAGCCGCCTCGGTGAACAGTACCTCGAGCTCGGCAAACTGAGTCAGGCCGAAGGCCCGCTGCTCGAGGCCTATCGCGTCCGCACGCTGCGCCAGCTGCCGCTCGACACGTCCTATCGCGACCTGGGCCAACTGCGCCTGGAGCAGGGCGATCTGCAAGGCGCTTCGGTTCTGCTGGATCGCGCCATCGAGATTTCCGCGCAGCCAAACGGTCCGATTCCCTCCTGGTATGCCTATCACTATCGCGGCCGCGTGCGTTTGGCCCAGGGACGCCTCGAAGAGGCGCTTGCCGATCTGCGCGTGGCTGTCCGTCTGGCGGGCGCGTGGCGCTGGTCCGCGCCGCCCGAAGACGGCATGCGCATGGGCGCCGAAAGCTGGCTGGACCGGGTGGACTCCGCGCTGATGGACGCCGGCAACCGGCTCTACCTGCAAACCGGCGATACGGCGCTGATCCGCGAAACCTTCGAAGCCGCCGCGGAGAATCGCGCCAGCAGCTTGCGGGCGTTGGTGGAGGGGCGGAACACCGCCGCGGAAGCTCTTCCCCCTTCCTATTGGGCAGCCCTGCTTCGCTGGCAGCGCGCTGAAGTGCTGGCGCTGCGCAGCCCCACCGCCGAATCCGAAGACGCCGTACTTAACGCTCGCGCCGAAGTGGCGCAAATTGAAGCGTCTTCCGCCAACGGGCCGGCGCCGCCGGTGGAAGATCTGCTCCGCCGCACACGCGCCAGGCTGGATCGCGATACCGCCGTGCTCGGCTTTCACATGGGCAAATCGGCCTCCTGGATGTGGGCTGTGGACCGCGATGGTATCGCGCTCTATCGTTTGCCGCCCCTCGAGACGCTCAAACCGCTGATACAAGCCGCATCGCAGGCCATCCGCGGCGGCGCCGGCAACGCCACCGCCGGGGCTGTCTTATACCAGGCGCTCTTTGGCTCGCTGGCGCCGCGGTTTCAGCGCAAGTCCCACTGGCTGCTCGCGCTCGACGACGCGCTTTTCCAGGTTCCCTTCGCGGCGCTGCCCGTTCCCGCGCGCGAAAGACGCCCGGCCCAGACCCAGTTCAAGACCCAGTTTATGGTGGAACGCCGCAGCGTGGAGGTTATCCCCGGCGTGGCCTACTGGCTGGCGCGGAATGATGCGCCAGCGCCGCACCCAGGTATGCCGCTCTTCCTGGGAATCGGCGATCCGATCTATAATTCGGCCGATCCAAGGCTTCCGAAGGCGGCGCGCGCCGCCGCCTCACCTTTCGATTTGCTCGCGTCCGTGGGCGTGCCCCTGCCGAGACTGGTGGCGAGCGCGGCCGAGCTCGATGCCTGCGTGCGCGCGTGGAAGGGAAACCGGATTCTTCTCGAAGGCGCCAGCGCGTCGCGCAGCGAGATTGCGAAGCAGCTCGACCGCCATCCGGACGTGGTGCATTTCGCCACGCACTTCGTTCCGTCGGCGGAGCGGGAACCGCAAGGCATGATCGCGCTCAGCCTCACCGGCCGCGGCGTGGCCGACACTCTGCAGCCGGCGGAGATTGCGCGTTGGCGCACTGGAGCGCAATTGGTCGTCCTCAGCGGCTGCAATTCAGCCGAGGGCGCGGCCCTGCCGGGAACCGGCTTGCTGGGGCTCAACCGCGCCTGGCTGGTCGCGGGCGCCCGTAACGTGATCAGCAGCCGTTGGGCGGTTCCCGACGACAGCGGGGCGCTTTTTGCGGCGTTCTACCGCAACCTGGGCTCCGGTGGATTGCCCCCCGCCGAGGCGTTGCGCGCCGCGCAATTGGAAATGTTGCACTCGGGCGGCTGGCGCGCCCGCCCGCAGTATTGGGGCGCGTATTTCACGATGGGAAAGGAATAAAAGTTGGCTTCCTCTACGTTTCTGACACTATCCCAGGCGCCATTCCGGGCGCCATACCAGGCGCCATTCCAAGCGCCCGTTGTTCAGGCGCCGGTTGTTCCAGGCCCCTCAAACTGGCCTAATCTGGTGGAACGTATCCAGCGCGGCGACGGCTCCGCCATGGAAGAGCTTTACAAAATGTTTTCCACCGGCATCCGCTTCCTGCTGTATCGCCAGCTTGGCCCACAGGATCTGGACGACAAGGTCCACGACGTCTTCGTGATCATTACCCAAGCCATCTGCAACGGCGAGCTGCGGGAACCGGAGCGGCTGATGGGCTATGTACACACCGTGGTCCGCCGCCAGGTGGCATCGCACATCGATCGGGCCGTGCAGTTGCGGCGCAACTATGTGGACGTGGATTTCCAGGAATCGGTATCCGATAAGCGCCCCAATCCCGAGCGTCAAGCCATCGAGCGCCAGAATATCGGCCTTGCGATGAGCGTTCTCCAGTGCATCCCCAAACGCGACCGGGAGGTATTGACCCGCTTCTACCTGAACGAAGAATCGGCCGAGGAAATCTGCGAGAATATGGGTCTGACCGACACTCAGTTTCGCTTGATCAAATCGCGCGCCAAGGCGCGGTTCGGGGAACTGGGAAGGCGCCGTCTGGCAAGCCGCGCCAGCTTGCGGGCATGACCCGAAATAATTTTGAGAGTTTTCTCGGAGCCCGGCTACTAGCTACTATATGACCGGAGGGGGATTGCCGACCAACAATCAGCACGTCGGGGAAGCCGACTTTGAAAGCTACTCGATGCACGCTTTGTCGCGAGAAGCGTCTGCGCGCGTGGAGCAGCACCTCCTGATTTGCGAGACCTGCCGCGAGCGGCTGATGGAAATGGACGAATACGTGGCGGCCATGAAGGACGCTGCGCGCGATCTTCCGCGCCAGTCGGTCGCCCCAGAGGCCGCCCCTGAGCCGGCGCGGCGGCGGTGGCGCTGGCCGCGTCTCATTCCCGCATTTGCCGCGGTGGCCGCAATTGCCATAGCGGTGGTCGCATTGCCCTTGACCCGCCACGCTACGCCCGCGCCCTTTGCGGTAAGCCTCCGCACCATGCGCGGCCCGGCGACGCAGGCCCAAGCCCCATCGCGCCGGCCATTGGCGTTGCAGCTCGATCTCACCGGTCTCGCGGCTTCGCCTTCGTATCGCATCGAAATGGTGGATCGATCCGGCAAACGCGTGTGGCAGGGCGCAATCGCTAACCCCGCGGCAGCGGCGTCTGTAACCGTGCCGCCGCAAAAGCGAGGAATGTATTTCGTGCGCGTGGCTCTGCCCTCGGGCGAAACCCTGCGCGAGTACGGACTGGAAATTCGCGGAACCGATTGAGCGGCGCCAGCTTGTGCGACCCCTTGTCGACGCGCGGCCGGATCGAGGCCACGGCCGTGAGTGAATGGGAAGTGGCGCGCCGCTTTTCTCAACAGCCTTAGTCATTGCCATTTCGAATGGTATATGGTAATGCTAATGGTATGGAGCTAAGGATCGATAAAGCGGGGCGGATTGTCGTCCCCAAACCGCTCCGGGAGCGGCTGGGCTTCAAGCCGGATACGGAACTGGTGGCAATTGAGCAGCCGGAGGGCGTGCTTCTCAAGCGGGTCGAGCAACGCCCTTCCATGGTCAAGGTCGATGGTCTGTGGGTCCATCTGGGCCGCGCGGAACCCGGGGCAAACTGGGAGCGCATCCTTGAGGACGTGCGCGAGGAGCGGATTGAGTCCGTTCTGAAAGCGTAACCAGGTGGATATTTTCTTCGATACGACAGTTCTCGTTGCCGCTTCCGAGCAAAGCCATCCGCACTACGGGCGAGCCAGGCCTGCGCTGCTGCGCGTCGCCGCGGGGCAGGACGAGGGGTTTATGAGCCTGCACTCGATCGCGGAGGTGTTTGCCGCACTCACGCGCTTGCCGGTCCAGCCGCGGATACATGCGGTTGATGCGGCGCGCATTGTCACCGACAATATCCTTCCGCATTTTGAGGCCGTGCCCATCGGCAAAGAGGACTACCTGGAGGCGCTGAACACGATGGCAAGCGGCGGATGGATCGGTGCGAAACTTTACGACGTCCTGCTGCTGCGTTGCGCGGCAAGGTGCGCGGTGGAGCGTATATACACGTTCAATCTCGGTGATTTCAGGCAGTTGGCGCCGGCCGGTCTGCGAGAGAAAATATGTGCGCCATGAGCGACGGAAATCTTGCCGGCTTGCCCGCGCGCCGAATCCTTCGCGTACACCAGCCGGGTACGCCGCTGCGGGACGGATATTCTGACATCGTGCTCGTAGACCTTTTCGAGGCAGCCCGCTCCAAGCGCGCCGGAGATCTCAAATCGAGCGCCAAGCACGCGCTCGGTCGACAAATCGAATACCCTCTCAGAACTTTTACCAGCTCCCGATCAAAGCCGATGAACGCGGAATTTCGGGCCGAACCGCGGAATGCGACTTTACGGCTTAGTTAATTCGTTGGCACTGAGTGTCTGAGAACCAGGCTAGCTTCCTGGCCCCGTGATCGGGGTTTTGCGCTTTGCAGAAAACCACTCCCTTACGGTCGTGGCTCCGATCGGAGCCGGCCCGGAGGGCGGGCGACACATGCGGTTTCACGATAGCACCGAATCTCGCGGTCACGGCGCTAGCCGCGTTTATCGGCCATCTTCCGTTCCAAGGCCGCCATCAGCCGTTCCTGCACATCCGCCGGAACCGGATATGGCTCCATCCCTTTATAGATCTGAATGGTCTTTCGCGTGGTATCGGCGATCACCCAGCAGTTCGGGCATTCGGAGATGTGCTCCTCCAGCTTTGCCCGCAAATGCGCATCGAGCGATGCATCCAGGTAGTCGCTCAGCTCGCGCAGAAAGTCCTTACATGTAAGCAAAGGCGTCGTCTCCCTTGCGCTTGAATTGGCGGGTCAGCTTCTCTCGCAATTGCAAGCGAGCCCGCAAAAGCCTGCTCTTCACGGCCGGAATGGACAGCCCCAGGGCGTTGGCGGTCTCTTCGGTGGAAAGCTCCTCAATGTCCCGCAGCACGAACACCGACCGGTAGGGCGTCTCCAGGCCCTGAACGGCGGAATCCAGAATTTCGCCCAGCTCTTCCCGTGAAAAGCGTTCTTCGGGGTCTTCGCCCCACGCGGCGATTTCGCGCACGATCGTGTCCTCGCCGGTATCGATGGTTTCATCGAGCGAGACCGAGCGGTCGGTCTTGCGGCGCCGCAATTTCATCAGCGACTGGTTCACCGCAATGCGGACCACCCACGTATAAAACTTCGAGTTGCCCTGAAATTGATCCAGGTGTTCGTAGGCCTTGAGAAAGGTCTCCTGCAAAACGTCTTCCGCATCTTCGCGGTTTTGCGTGATGTGCTGCGCCAGGCGAAAGATCTTGCCTTCGTAACGGCGGACCAATTCTCCGAACGCGGCCTTATCGCCCTCGCGGGCCTGCGCCACCAGAATGGATTCGTCGATGTTGGCTTGACTGGAAACGGCCATGAGCCTATGTCTTTATAATAGCGCCGATAGCGCCTGGCGCGCTGGCTGCTTAGCGAAGAAAATTAATACCGGGCTAGGACATCCGGGCAAATCCGGCGCTATACGGGGAAGTGTCTTACTGTTGCGTTGTTCGGGTTTTTTCGCGTAGGAGGTGCCCCTATATTAAAGTTGCGGTGTTGGCGATTCTGGTTCTGTGGTCGCCGCAGCGGACTCGTCAGGCTTTTTCGGCTTCTGCTTTCTGTTCGCGGCTTGGCTTGATTTCGGCAATAGTCCGGTTGGATCAGCACCCTGCTTCCAGGCTTTCCATGCGGGATGGCGAATTTCTCCGAACTGCTGTTCGAACTGATTCACCTGCTGAAATAAGCTCATCATCAGCACTGCTGCATGTTCCGGCGGCATCACGATGCCGACTCTAGCTTGGGCGGTTCTATCCGGCATGAGTTCCCCAAAGCTAATGCGGAAATCCATATGTGTGACGCAAAATGCCGTGCAGTTAGAATAGACGAAAGTCGGTGCGAAGGGTATGGTGATCATCTCTTCGGCTACCGCCATTTGCGGCTCTGGATCGCTTGATGCTTGCGTTGTCTGACCGTCGGTCTCCATCGTTATGCTGCTCCAAACTGTTGGGTTGGGTGTTGGGTATTGCATATGTTGATCGCAAAAGCTTTTTCGGCCTGCGATCTGGGTAACGCAGCACCAGAGTTGTATGTTTGATGCCCATGTTCCCCAAGCGACAAAAATCGAACCACGCTTTGGTCTTCACAAAAAATAAACCTTTCGCGGATAGACGTAGAGGCGAAAGCCGATAACCGTGCTTCCTTGCGCTCAATAAATCCGACGTCGGCAGCAAAGCTAGGGACCTCAAGTGCGCTCTCACTGGTCAAGGCTGTGTACCATTTCCCCAGTTCGCTAAAGGGTACAAAGCGCCCAACGTATGCACAATCGAAACCCGCAGCGATCCGGACCAGCGTGTTCACTGTCAGATTTCCGTAATTCGGATCTTCGGCGCGTGAAATGACGCCCTGCGTTACTTTTGACTCCTTGGCTAATTGCGATTGGGACCAATCGCGCTGCCTCCGTAGCACACGAATCTGGAGGGGAACCATTCGCTTGACCAAAAAAGCGGCAAACGACTCCCGATACCGTTTGCTGTGGGCCAATTTCTCCCGTAAGCTAGACAATGCGTTCACGTAAAGTTGCCTCCCCGCGCAGTACTTTCCCTCTGCGCTTTATGCCAAATCGAACGCATCCGGTGGGTTGTAAATCTTGCCTTTTTTCTGGCAGCCAACGTAGATTGAAAAACATCGAGGACCAGGGCCGAAAAAACCTGCTGGTCGGTACGAACCTTGTTTGCTTTGAACCGAATCTCGCATAGCCCTTCTCGTCCCAAATTGTCGAACTCTGAAAGTTCCCGCCAGTCTTCCGTGATTGACAGAACCTTCAACGTAACGTCGAATTCGGCCTGTGCTTCGTCCGGGAGATCCGAATACCACTCTTCGATCAGGTTGTTTCCTGCTGGAGAACAATAATCCACAAATCTCCACAAGGCCGTGATATTCCTTCTAGACCAAGAATGCAATGCAAAATTGCATTTTACTCTCGACGGCAGTAATGCAGAATTGCATAATAAATACGGATGCCAAAGTAAACAAAAGGCCAACAGCCCCTGGTGTCCAAACCAGGACTGCTGGCCCTTGGTGTTTGCCGCGGCGGGCAAGGTCTATGCTCAATCGCCAAAGGCGAACGCCCGTCCAGCCCCGCGCGGAAGTAGCCGATACTCAGAAGGTCATAGTAACGGGCGATCACGATCCCAAGAAAGTCTGCATGTCGCGCGTGGAGCGTGCCAACCTGACGATCAGAATGCATATGCGCCGGTTAATTCGGTCAACAAATGCCTTCAGCAAAAGGTGGGAGAACCTTTGGGCCGCCTACTGCCTGCATTTCGCGTGGTACAAACTTCGTGCGTGTTCACAAGACGCTTCGCGTCACGCAAGCGATGGAATAGGGACCACGACACGGGTTCGGGATTTGGCGAATTTGCTGGCAGCGTAAGAGACCTCATCAACGCGACCTTAGGACACTACACATGCCCGCGCCCACCGCCGTGCGGTAAACTAAAATTTACCTGGAGGAAACCGCGTAGTGAAGTTCTTTCTCGATACCGCCAACCTGGACGAATTGCGAACCGGCGTAAGCTGGGGAATCGTCGATGGCGTCACCACCAACCCCACGCTCATCGCGAAGGAAGGCAAGCCGTTTGAAGAGCATATCCGCGAGATCTGCGACATAGTCGACGGCGATATCAGCGCGGAAGTGGTGGAAACCGAATCGGGGCCGATGATCAGGCAGGGGCGCGAGCTGGCGAAAATTCACAAGAACGTGGTGGTGAAATGCCCGCTCACCCGCGAAGGCATCAAGGCAACCTCGGCGCTGAGCGGGGATGGCATCCGCGTGAATGTGACGCTGTGTTTTTCCGCGGCGCAGGCGATCATCGCGGCCAAGGCCGGCGCGTATATCGTCAGCCCGTTCGTGGGCAGGCTGGACGATATCGGCTTCACCGGCATGGACCTCATCCGCAGCATCACGCAAATCTACCGCAATTACGGATACGCCACGCAGGTGCTGGCGGCGTCTCTGCGCTCGCCCACGCATGTGATCGATTCCGCGCTGGCCGGCTCGCACATCGGCACCATGCCCTTCAAGGTATTGGACATGCTGTTCAACCATCCGCTCACCGACAAGGGCCTGGAACAATTCATGAAAGACTGGCACAAGACGTTCCAGGAAGAGCCTGCGGCACGGTAGAGGATCGCCAGGGATACCAAATCTTGACATACGGGCCTGCCGAGTACGTCAGTCTGGCGCTGGCCGCCCTATTGGTTGGCGTTGCGGCGGCGCTTGCCTGGCGCGCATGGAAGGCTGGGCGCATCACGCCGGAAGAACGCGAGTGCCGCCGCCGGGCGGATCTGGCGGCGTTCGGTAAGATGGGCGACGCCACGCTGGTGGAGTACCGCGGCAACAATCTGTTCTACTCCTACCTGGTGCGCGGCGTAGAGTATACCGCCTGTCAGGACGTTGCCTCGCTGCTCGACCGGATGCCCACCAGCCTCACCATCGCCGGCGCAGTCTCGGTGAAGTACGACGCCAGAAACCCGGCCAACTCCATCGTGGTGGCGGAACGTTGGAGCGGCCTCCGCAAGTAAGTGGCGCGGCCCCCATGGGCTGCGCTATTGCGGTACCCTCTCTAAATGCGCCTACTCCTCATCGCCGCGGCGTTGGCGGCTTGCTCCTGCACGCCGGCCACGGAAGCCGGAGCCATTCCCGAGTACACCTACCGGATTGTACACACCTACCCGCACGATACCGGCGCGTTCACGGAAGGCCTTTTTTACCTGAACGGCTTCCTCTACGAGGGTACCGGCGAACCCGGCCAATCGTCCATCCGCAAGGTCAAGCTGGAAACCGGCGAGGTGCTGCAGAAGCGCGACCTCTCCGAAGATTACTTCGGCGAGGGCATCATCAACTGGAAAGATACTCTTTACGAGCTCACCTGGCAGACCCAGGTCGGTTTCATTTACGACCTCAATACGTTCGCGCCCAAAGGCCAGTTCACCTACCCCGGCGAAGGCTGGTCGTTTACCAAGGACGACCACCGCATCATCATGGACGACGGCACGCCGCAGATCCGCTTCTGGGACCCGCAGACGCTCCAGGAAACCGGCCGCATCACCGTCACCGCGGATGGCCAGCCGGTGGAGAAACTCAACGAGCTCGAGTGGGTAAAGGGCGAGCTCTTCGCCAATATCTGGGAGACCGACCGGATTGCGCGCATCGATCCGAAGACCGGCAAAGTGGTCGGCTGGATCGATTGCACCGGACTGCTTCCTCCGGCCGAGCGGACCCCCGGCTCCGACTCGGTGCTCAACGGCATCGCATACGACGCCCAGGGCGACCGCTTGTTCGTCACCGGAAAAGACTGGCCCAAATTGTTCGAGATTAAACTGGTCCGGAAATCAGGAGCGCAGTAGGATTGTCAGCTTCTCGTCCGCACTCTGAAAGCACTCTTCAATCTCATGCATCCAAGTTGGCTGGAACGACAGGGCCGAAACGACCCCCAATCCGGACAGAATCGTTCGCGCCGATCGCAACATTAGCAGACAGTCTTGCAGTTTTTCGCGCTGGCTTGGCTTGAGCATTTGCCGTCTCCTTTCTCACTGGTCGCTCCCCTCAGCAGCCGTGCGTTTCCAAGTGGGTCATGTAAGCGTATTTGGCCCGCAGTTTTCGCTGGTTGGCGAGGTGAATTAAAAGATCGAAACGGCCGAAATCGGGATCGTCGCCGATGACGGCCTTCACCTGATCGTTGTGGACCGAGACCAGGTCGCTGGCGGCAGCCAGGAACTCTTCCATGAGATACAGCTTCTCTTCGCAAATTTGAACTTTGGCAAGAGTCATGGTTCCTAACATTCTATGCCAGCTTCCCAGACTTTCATCCGTTCCAATGAAGGGCAAGGGAAGTGCCAGAGTGCGGAATTACGCCGATCGGATGAGAAACTGTGCGTTGCGGGACGAACCGCGCGCGGCGCGCTCCGCGGCGATGTAACCGCTGCGCACCGCGCCTTCCATGGTGGCCGGCCACCCGGTGCGGGTCCAGTCTCCGGCCAGGAAGAGATTCGCGATGGCCGTTTCCGGTCCGGACCGCAGCAGTTCCGTCTCGGGCGCCGCCGAAAATACCGCGCGCTGCTCCTTGATCACGTGCGCCTTCACCAGGTTGGCATCGCGGACGCGCGGAAAATACAGGCGCAGATCGCCGATGGCGATGTCGATAATATCGTTGCGGCTGAGGGGGGTGAGATCGCGCGACGCGCTCACCACCAGTTGCAGGTACCGGCCGGAATCTTTGTTGAACATCCACTGGATGGTGCGGTCGAGCAGCGTTGCGTGCGGCAGGTTGGTCACTTCGCGGTCGAACCAAAGGTGGATTCCGGTGATGGGCGCGTGCTCCAGCTTCGGCGCGGGCAGGCCTACGGCTTCCAGGCGCTCGAAGGGCAGCGCGCAAATGTAGAAATCGGCGCTGCGGCGCTCGCCATTCACCACGAAGCCTTCGGCATCGATGCGCTCCACCGTGTGCCGCTGGTGCATGCGCACGCTGGGCATCCGCTTCCAGGCATCGGAGCCGTAGAGCTGCGCCAGCGGTATGGTGGGCAGGCCCATTTCATACGCGTCGGCCTTGGCCAGAAACGCCTCCCAGAAGACCTGAAAACCGTGAATTGCGGCCATGCGCTCCAGGTCTTCGCTGACGGCGCTCACCAGGACTTGCCGCCAGAAGCGGTCGATGGCGCGCGGCGTCTGGCGCTTCTGCAACAGCCAGTCGAGCATGCTGATGCGGTCCAGATCTTTGCGGCGCGTGCGCTCGCGGCGAAGCGCGTTCAGCGCGCGGACGATGCCCATCTTGTCCGCGCGGCCCAGGCAGCGCATGCGCCACAACGAGCCGGCGAAGTGCAGCGGCGCAGGCAATCTGCCGCGGCGCAGCACCGACATTTGTCCGCCGGGCTCAAGGAAATAGAACTCGCGATAGAACCGGATGCGGTCGCGCACGCCCAGCCGCTCATAAAAATTGAGCAGGTTGACGCAGCACCGCAGCAGCAGGTGCTGGCAATTGTCGATCTCTTCACCCGGCTGGCCGTCGGAAGCTGGAGCGTTGTACGACGTGGCCCGTCCGCCTAGAAACGGCCGCGATTCGAAGAGATCGACCTCGAAGCCCGCGCCGCCCAATGCCGCCGCCGCCGATAGTCCCGCCAATCCGCCGCCTGCAATGAGCACCTTGGGCATTTACTTTGTCAGTATGGCATGGACGTTGGGAAGCTGAAAAAGTTAGGGAAAAACGGGGGTTCGAATCCACGCACAGCACCACCAGCGCGATCCACAGCAGATCGGCCAGTAATAAGTGAACGATCTGCATAGGGATTGGCGCCAGCAACAGTAGGTTCAACACGCCGGCCAGAAGCTGCGCCGCTACAATCGCTATGACGGCGAGCGCCGGCTTGCGCGCGTCCGCGGTGCGCCAGATGGCGTAGTACGCCAGCCAGAGCGCCACGGCGGCGGCCAGGAACGGATGCATCGCGCGCAGGCGAACGGCGAAGTTGGCGTCCGCGCTGAGGTCTTGCGCGAACCCGGCGGCGAGCGAGTGCACGGGATAGAGCGTATCGGCGAGGGCGGCCAGAGCGCCGGTGACCCCCAACACCGCCACCGCCGCCAGGCTGCCCCACGCCATCCACGCGGCTCGGCCAGCCGGGCGAATCCGCGGATGGCCCGCCCACCACGCCGTCAGCGTAAGGCACGCCAGCAACGTCAGCGTATTCGTCAGATGCAGGGAGAGCACTGCCGCGCGTGCGGGCGACGCATCGTTCACCACCAGGCCGAACTTCACCAGCGCGGCGCCGATGAGCGCTTCCGTAATCAGGAATAGCGTGGAGAGCGCCGCCCCCAGCCGCACGGCGTGACGCTTGGGGAAAGCGCGAAACGCCCAGACCAGCAGCCATAAGATGAGCACCGTATCGATTCCGGTCATGGACCGGTGCGCGAACTCAATTACCGTCGCCAGAGCCGGCGTGCCGAACACCAGTTGTCCGCTGCACAGCGGCCAATTGTTGCCGCATCCCGCGCCCGAGCCCGTGGCGCGCACCAAGGCGCCTTCCAGGATTACGGCTACGGTGTAGGCGAGAACAATCCACGCGAATTTTGGGAAGCGGCGCTGCGAATCGGCGGATTGCACGCCGGTGAATACTTCGGGCGGGCTTGGGAGAATGCCAGGCATCGGAGTGGGGCTATTATCCGCGCCTGTCTGCAATATTCTCCCGCCGCTTGATTGAGTCCAGGACTACTTCGAAGTTGTGCGTGATCAGTCCGAGGTGGTGGCTGTGCGTCGCTTGCATCAGCTCGACGGATTGGGTAAGGGCTTCGTGGCGCTCTTTCAGCGCTTCCAGGTCAACGGCGAACTTTTCGAGGCGGTCATCTATGCTCATGGCGAGACTTCTCTCTATTTCAACCGACGCCATAGACCGACTAATACCATATTTCACCCCGACGCCGCCCGTGCGGGGCTTCGACGGCTTCGACCCCGATGCTGCGGCACAGGTTGCGGCACGTTTTGGACAGGCCGCGATTTGCGTGCGGTACGCCTTTCAGGCGCAGTCCCAGTCGCTGGGTGAGTTGGTCTACCGCTGCCCGATGCAAGATGAGGTTGTCGCAATATTCCACCTGCGGGAAAAAGAGACGATGCTGACATCCCGCCTGTTTGCGTTCCTTATCGGAGAAGAACGGAGTGAACGCAGCGAGCCGCTTCTGGCCGCACTGCAACAGGTCCCGAGCGGTGAGCGAGTCGGCGAGTTTTTGCAGGCGCGCCGGATTGCCGCATTGCAAGAATGCGTTGGCGCATTGCTGAAAATCGATGCGCTCTTCCGAATAGCCAGCGAGCGGTGCCGGTTGAGGCATACCCGCGCGGAAAATGGGAAGCAGGGACACATGCGCACGAACATCCGGTCCCAGTGCCGGTCGTTCACGTAGAAGTTGAATTGGTTCACCCAGCGTTGCTTGTACTCCGGGAACTCCGGACGGGGGCTGTCAGTGACACCACCCATCTCTCCGTCGTTGCCGAAGAAGTCAGCCGCCTGCCCGGCGCGTACGCCGCCGCCATTCTGGCTCTTCGCTCGCGACTTCTGTCTCCCGTATCCCGCAGGGATATCAAAGGCGAAGCCCTTGCCTGGCCTGTCCTACGGCGCGTACTACCCACGCGAACCCGATTCGCTCTTGTTCCAGCCGTACGCGATCGCCGAGCCGGTTGAAGCGGATATCATCGTAGAGCGCCTGCTCCGCCCCGTTGAGACGGCTCAGTTCGCCTGCATACGGCGCGCTCTCCCGAACCCAAAAATGCGAGTGCCCGCAAAGCGTCTCGCGATCCATCAGGAACGACTTGGCTGCGGGGAAAATAGCCCGTAAGCGATCGAGCATCGCGAAGCCATGCGTATCGATATCTCCCCAGTAATGCAGCGGCAACCCCTTGAGCCACGGAATCTCGGACAGCCGGTCCAGCCCATAACCCAATCCGAAAATTACGATGCTTTCGGCGACGTCCGGGAACGCAAGCCCGTTGATCTCGTTCTCCGTAATGAACACGCGTGCGGCGGCGAGATCCAATGACGCGAGCTCCTGCGCCGGCACGCTGAGATCCGTCAGGCCTTGAATCGCCAGGCGGCGGTCCAACACGCGGAAACGAATCAGATTGGGTTTGGGCCGAAGCGCGTAGCGCCGCTCGAAGTTCCGCCAACCCGGCGCCGCGGCGTCAATCGCTTCCGGCGGCAGCGCCAGATCGAGCAACTCCGTCAGCAACGGCTTTCGCTCTTCGATGAACTTCGTATCTACGCCGGGGATATCGATTCGCCGCAGGTAGAGCCCGCAGCGTGGATGAGCGAGGAACCAGGTCAATACGTCGAGAACGCGCGGCCAGTCTGGGGCGCAATCGAGCGCGGCGAAGGGTTTGCGGGCGAGCCACTCCGTCAGGTGCGGCAGGCGCTCGCGTGTCTCGGCCACAACTTCGCGGAACCGCACCGCCTCATCCGTTTTGCCGATCGTCCGCAACGCGTCCTCTTCGCTGGCCACGCAGGCCGCCTCCGGAATGCGATTGCGCCCCAGAATACGGTGGTTGATCTCGCTCCATTCCAATTGGTATCCGTCGCCGCTCTCCCATGCCCGAATCCAGGCTCTCACCTCGTCGAACTGTTCCGACAGCGACCGCGCATTGGGCGCCCGCAGGTTCAAGCGAAAGGGAAATAACGGCTCGCCGCGAAGCGGTGCGGCGAGAAGCCGGCCACTGTCCCACAAGCGTTGCAGGTGGCGGCGAAGATCTTCGGGGAGGGTCCAATCCATGGTCATGCCGCCTGCGTGGCATCCTCTGGGTGCTTTACGGTTTGGCGGATTTCGGCGCTCGGTCGCGGCATTCGCTCCTTATGATCGCGGCTCTGTGGCTGCGGCCTCCACTGGTTCTGCGTTCTGGCCGGTGCGCCTGGCCCGTTCGGCGCGATATTCCTCGATGGTCAGGTTGCGCAGCATCGAAAGGCGCCCATCCTCGTTGTGGACGAAACCTACGCTCGAAATGAAGGGCTCGATGATGTGGATTTTTTGCAGCGGGGTGACGATTAAGAGCTGCAGATCGAGACTGGCGAAGAGTTTCAATCCATAGCGCGCCGATTCGTCGGAACCCCTTCCAAAAGCCTCGTCGATTACCACAAACCGGAACGACCGCGTCCGCGCGGAATCCACTTCCAGGCCGAATTGGTAAGCCAGACTGGCCGCGAGCACAGTGTATGCCAGCTTCTCCTTCTGGCCGCCCGATTTGCCACCCGAGTCGGTGTAATGCTCGAACTCACCGTCACCCTCGCGGTAGCGCTCGGAGGCCGAAAACGTGAACCACTGGCGGACGTCAGTGACCTTTTCGGTCCACCGCCGGTCGGCTTCCGTTGAGCCCTCGCGGCCGCGGAATCGCACGATGATCCGCTTCACCTGCTCGAACTTCTCCTCGGCGTATTCGGCGCCGCCGGCCGAGCCCAGCGAGCCTTCCGTGCAACTGCGCAATGCGTCGCGAAAATCGCGAACCTCCTGGTCCGGATTGGGCGAGGCTTCGAGCAGAATATAGCGGCCGGGGTTGTAATCGATGCCGCGTAGCGAGCGGTTGATGGTCTCAATTCGCTCGCGGATGGTTTCGCGCTCGCGGTTGAGCTGCGATTGAAAATTGGCCACCTCGCGGATGGTGTTCTCGTTCAGCAGGCTCTTGAAGTGCTGCTCGAAGCGCGGCAGATCGTCGCCTTGCAGCTTCCGCAGCATGGCTCTATATTCATCCGCCGCGTCCACGCTGGCGTCCACTTCCTGCGTTTCCAAAGGAAAGCGGGAGCGGTAGCCCTGCATTGCCTTGACGATTCTCTCTTCCAGGCCGCGAATCTTTTTGTCTTCCGCGTCGATCTTGGCTTGCAGCCAATCCCGCAGGTCGCGTTCGCGGCCGTCGCATTTCTCCACCGACAAAGCGCGGTCGCCCGCGGCTTCCTCATCCATGCTCTCAAGCAGCCCGAACGCGCCCGTTTGCGCTTCGCTAGCGCGCGCCAGCACGGTTTCGCACTCCTCCGCGAGCCTGACCGCGCCGGCGCGGCGGTCTTCGAGCTTCGCCCGCTCGTCGTGATCTACGCGCAGCTTATTTTCGATCTCATCAAGCGCCTGGTCGATGTCCTTGAGCTGCCGCTGCAGCGTTTTCAAAATATCGCTGCCGTCTTCCAGCGCGCGCCGCTCACCCTCCAGCCGCTCGATCTCGCCGGCCAGCGGACGCCAATCGAGCTCACGGAAACTTTCGAACATGCCTAGCTCCGCCAGTTTGGTTTTTCGATTGCGCGCCTCCGCTCTCTGCTTATCGAGTTTCCCGATGCGCGCCTCAAGAGGTGTCCGGCGGCCTTCCACTTGCTTTCTGGCGGTTTCCAGCGCTTCGATTTTCCGCTCGTTCGACCAGCCCAGCACATAGCGCGAGCGGTCGCCCACCGCATGGCGGTCGTCTTTTTCGTGACGCTCTCCCTTGCCCTTGATCTGGCCGGCGCGCGTGATCGCCTGCGGCTCCCGGCGAAATTGCTCGAGCGTATCGCAGCAGGCGAAGTTGAACCGCAGCGCCATCTCCGCATCCAGCCAATCGTAGAAGACTGATTCCGGCTTGATCGCGATCTTGTGCGCCAGCGAGGTTTGTTGCAACAACGAATGGTCCACGGGTCTGGGACGCAGCACGCGGAAATAGACCAAACGTCCGTTCAAATGGGTGTGGTCCACCCACTCCGCGACGCTTGCGTAGCGGCTGTCCGGCGTCAGTAAGGAGAGGCCGAAGCCATGCAGCAGCCGCTCGATGGCGCCTTCCCAATCGCGTGCTTCCTGCCGCACTTCGAGCAGCTCGCCGGCGAACGGCAACTCCGATTCGCGCACGCCGGCTGCGCGGCACAGCTCCGCTCGCATCTCCAGCATGTGGCGCGGAATGTTCGAAAGCCTGAGCCGCAACGATGCCAATTCCGCGGTGAGATCGTCATGCTGCTCTTGCAACTGCCGGCGCTCCACAACGGCTTCCGTGAGCGAATTCTGAGCCTGCGCCTCGGCTGCCTCCGCTTGGGCTGCGGCCACCTGGATAGCCTGCCGGTTGGCGAGGAAAGCATCGGCATCGGCGGCTGCGGGAAGCTCGAGTTCCTTGGCTCGCGCATCGTAGCGTGCGGCGCGTAGCGCACGCTCGTCCTTCCGCGCCAGGGCTTCGGCGATCTCCAGCTTGATGCGCTCGATGCGGTCGCCGCCATGTTCTGCTACGGCTTGCCTTACGCCGTCGCGCTCGCCGCGGCGCCGCGAGCGCGCATCTTCGGCCGCCACGATCCGGTGCGCCAGCTTTTCCAACTGCGCGTCGATGTTCGCCACTCTCTTTTCGAGCAGCGCCTTCTTCTTCGACGCAAACCACGGCCGCAGCGCATCGCGGCAGGCGCGCAGCCTGTCGACTTCCGCAGCCAACTCCGCGCGGCGATCGCAATCCTCCACCAGAGGCATCAGAAATCCCAGTTGAAACTTCGCCTTCAACACCAATTCGTGGGCGCGATCGAGATCCTGATAGTGGGCCACCAGCGCGTCGATTCTGTCCTGCACCGGAAACGCTTCCAGCATGTGCTCACGCACGAAATCCGTCAGATTGCCCACGGATTTCATGGAGATGGTCTGGTGGAACAGGTCCATGGCCTGTTCGTTCTCGATGCCGAAGCGGCGGCGCCAGGCCGAAGCGTAGGGCGGAAACGTCTCGAATGTCTCCGTCGCCGGCAGGCTTCGAAGACGCTTCTTCAGGCGGTCGATATTCGAGCCGAAGCTGGCGAAGTGTTCTCGGATGGAAAGCGCGGCGTCGGCGACAATATACATCCGCGCCGGCGGCCCGTGCGGGGCTTTGGCCCAGAAAACCTGCGCCAGCGTGACGGTTTGCGCCAGCGCTTCATTGTGAAACCGCGCCAGCAAAACCGAGTAACTGCCGGCATCGCGCAACGACACCGGCTTCGACGCAAGGCCCGGCTCGCCGCGCTCAGCCTTGTAGCGTCCGAAAAAATAGCTTTCGAGGCTGCGCTCTCCCGCCGAAGCCCCGGCGGCTTTATTGAAATTAACGCGCGGCACCAGCAGCGCTGTGATTGCATCCACCAGCGTGGATTTTCCCGAGCCGATATCGCCGGTGACCAGCGCGTTGTTCCCGCCCACATCGAGGCCCCAGACCTGTTTGTGGAATGTTCCCCAATTTAGGACTTCCACGCGGAGCAGGCGGAAGCCTGGGCGCGGGGAAGGGGCGTTGGGCATTTCAGGAAGCAAGAGAGGCCGCCTCCGGGTGCTGCAGCGTTATGGCGCGGTCGGGCCGGAGCGCGAGCGTCTTTTGCGATAGAAACTGGAGAGTCGCGAGGCGAAGAGCGCCGGCTGAAAGCCGGCGGCAGCCAGGATTGGCGCCAGGATTGGCCGCCCCACAAAGGGAGAGTCGCCGTATCCAATAGAGGCATCGCATCTTGCAAAAGGCGGATTGACAATCCGCCGCAGGTTGACAACCTGCCCCACAAAAGTGCTTCAGAGTGCCTCCTGGGTCCCGGCTGACGTGTGCGCCCGATATTCCGCCAGACGCGTCTCGAATTCGTTCAGCCACTGCGCGTCCACAAACGATTTCAGCATGCGGCGCACTTCGAAGCGGTCTTCACTTCCTCGCAAGCGGCGCAAGAAGCCCATCTCCACGATCCTCTTTACGTCGGATTCCACCCGGTCCATCAGCTTGGCCTCGTTCGCGGTGTCCGCGAGAAACATTCTAGCCATTTCCGCAATCTGCGTCCCATCCACAATTAAACGGGTCTCTCCGCCATCGGCATCGAACTCCGCCAGTTTCCTGCGCAGCAATACGAGCAATAGACTCACCGAGTATCCGAGTTGCCTGCGCGCGATCAGCCGCGGCAGTTCCGGCTCGCCCGGCGCGGCGCGGTGTTGGCGCAAATAGCCGTAGCCTTCGGCTTCATCCAGAATCAGCTCGAGCCCCATCGCGGCAACGTATTCCGCGACGCGCTGCCGCAGCTCGATCAGCCGTTGCCAGAGCGCGGCGTTATCTTCGCGATCCACAATTCCGCCCATCAGCGCGATCAGCGCGCCCGAAAAATCGGCGTCATGTGTTCCAGCTCCACTGACCGGCGTGTTCACGCGCGCCTCCGCAATCGGCTGAAGATCACCAGCGGCAGCGTGGCCTGCAGGCGAGTTCCGGTTGCATTCGTCCATTCCAGCGTCTGCTTGCCGCTGTCGTCGATCACGGCCGCCTCGTCTTCCGCCGCGATGCTCAAGTAGGCTACCAATTCGGCCAATCCCTTTTCGACCGGGAAGGTCTCCACCAGATCCGCCAGCGAGATTTGCGGCCGCGTCTGCAGCGCCTGGCGGATGCGCGCCAAGAGCAGCATCTTGTCCACATAAATTTGATTGAAAAGCGCCTCCGCCTCGATGGCTTCATCGCCCGCATCCACCGCCAGTTGCGACACCTTGGCCTTGAACGGAGGAGAATAGAGCGGCCGTTCCAGCGGAAGATCGATATCCGGCGCGGCTTCGTCCAGTTCCATGAAAACGCCGGCGGGCGGCTGCTCGCGGACCGCCAGCGCACTCTTTTCGACGCCTCGAATGAGCTGCATGATGCGGCGATTCTCAAGCCATGCCTGATCGTCGAGATAGCGCCGCAACTGTTCCGAGAGGCGCGCTACAGTCCGCTGGGCCATCTCGCCGGCCTCCAGCCAATCGTAATGGATGCGGCGCAATCGTCGCTCCGGCGCAAGCTGCCGCACCGGATTGAGCGCGAAGGCTGCCTCCAGCAACGACGAGAGCTTTTCCTGCCGCTCGGCCGACATCAGGAAATCCCAAAACGCACGGAAGCTTCTGCCCTGATCCGAACTCGCGATGGCGTCGCGGTTGGAAAAAATCTCTTCCAGCAGCGCGCCTTTTCCGCCCTCCCAGGTGGCTACTCGCTCGCGAACGGCGCGGTCGAGCGTGCGGAAGTTCTGTTCCACTTGCCGGAAATCGCCCAGCAGACCGCGCGCCGTAGCCGCCATCTGCAGGAACCGGTCCTTGACCTGAGTGTCGTCAAGCAGCGGAAGATTGCCGTCGTGCGCCCGCTTAATGTCGCTCTCGATGATGGCTTTGCGCCGCTCCAGCTCGGCGATCCGCGCCGCGGGGTCTAGATTGGTTCCTTCGACGATCTGGACGAGAAGCTCGAAGACCATCATCAGGCGCGATTCGGCGGCGACAAACTGTTGCTGCTCAAAACCGGCCAGCCAGTCGATGGCGCGCTCGGTCTCGGGCGTCAGATCGTAATGCGGCTCGTCGCTGTTGGGCGGGTAGTATTTGCGCAGCCAGCTTTTTTGATCGGAGACCCAATCGTCCAGGTACTGCTCGGCGCGCTTGGGGAATGCTTCTTCGCCGGAGATTTCGCGCAAGGCGTAAAGATGGTCGGCGAGCTTCGAGGCCAGTTCCGGCTCCGCCATGGCCCGCACATTGGGCTGAACGAAGGCTTTATGGAGGAAGGAAATGACCATGGGCGCGTGGTCCGCCAGCAACAGGCGCCACGCCGGGTTGGTGCGCCGCAAATTTTCCAGGCTTCGATAGTCCACGGCTTAGGCGCTCTTCAACCTCTAACCTTATGCTACTTCGGGGAAGGGAATCCAGTCGGGCGATCCAGCTTCCGGCAACTTTGGGTCGTGATGGGTCGTTACTGCTATAGTGCCCGCCGGACAGCTAGTTCGGTCTGTGCCTGTAGCTTGACCCAGATGACCGCTCCTCTTGGGTGCTTGTAAGATACCGGCGCTTTCAAATATCGAGGATTCTCGAGAACCCATGCGAAAGTCTCGCGGTAGAACCCGAGGTTTGCTTCGCTTGGTTTCATCCCCGCTTTTCGAGCGTTCTTCCGGAACTGCTCGGCTGTAAGCGGACCGAAGCAATCGACCACATCGCACACGCCAGGAACGGCGCCGGAACGGCTGCGAATCAGTCCGATGAGTTCGCAAACATTGGTTCGCGATCCCCGGATTTCCCAGGTCTTCCTTCCATCAAGAATCCTTTCGATGTTCGGACTACGGCTGAGCAGTGCTCGCATGACGTTTCTTCCTCGTCGCGCCGTTGTCGCCCCTTAACCAGACCTGCGGAGTCGTCGGCGCACGCCGGCCACCCGCCGCGTTTAGAAAAGGATCTGCAACTCCTTAAGGTTGATGCCGCCATCGAATCACTCTTCGCGTTTAATGCGAAGAGTGGGAAACCGAATCTGGGCGCCAGCGCGGCTAAAGGACTTGTACTGGAGCTGTCCCGGATGGTGGATGTGATAAACACGGCGAAAGGTTTGAACCGCAATCCCGGCGATAGATCCGAAGCCGCCGGAACTCGACAAGTCCATGAAGAAATTCGGCGAGCCATCAGGATCGGGACCGGAGTTGGGAACCCTAGTCGGAAGCTTCCAACCAAGCTTCCTCAGGGCCACGTATGCATCAGTCGAGAGCCTGGCATTCGCGGGCTCGATATAAGCGTTGCTCGCAGCTTCGGCTCGCATCCCGAACTGTCCTTGAGCCGCGAACTGGACATAATAATCCTTACTCTTCGAAGAGAGAACGAGGAATTCGTCTTCCGAAAGATCGGCCAGGCAGAGCGCAAGATCCCCGGTGAACCTTTCCCATTCGCGATCGGCAGATGCCGGCTCTTTCACGGTTGGTAAGGCGAGAAACGACGGTGTCTGGCAAATGGCGTAAGGTCTGATGAAATTCGGCGCTATCGCCTTGTTAGTGCTCTTGAGCAGCAATTCCTGTGGAGAGTGCCGGCCTTTGATCCTTCGCATGTGCTCGACGGAATACCGCGTAATCTTGTCTTCGATTACGATGTTGGTGAGTAAGCCCCAATAGAGCAAACGGCTGCAGTCCATTGCGTCCGCAAACACCACAGGCATCACGGCGCCTGCGCCCTTCGCCTTGCTCCACAGATCGTAGCCATTCCTCCAAACCTTCGCCTCGGAAAACTTCGTAGCTCCGCTCGTACTCGCTGCCTTGGCGAGTTTGTCTCGATGAACGATCGTGTAGACGCTGAATTCGAAGAGCACCTGTTGCATTGAGTCGTCCTCCCAGCGTCCCGGCGGCGCTCCTACCACCACTTCCCAGGTTGTTTAGGATCGATGATCCTGCATTGGCTTAGGCTCGCTGAAGGTAGTTGCGCTGGCTGTGGGTCCGCCTTCCTTGATGCCTTCGATGAACTCGTCAAGCTCTCTTGGGGCAGTTTTGAGACCAAGATTTACCTTTCATGAGTTCCATGATTGTAAGCTGAGTGAAAACTCATCCAGCCGCCACCATCTCCCGCCAGAGTTCGATAGGCACAATGACAGCTGTCGGCTCTCGCCGGACGCGATTCGGATCCTGGTGTCCGCCCTTTCTTTATTGTACTCCCCGAAGAAAGTGACGCGGTCGAAGCTTGGCGGTACACTATGGCCAATGCTTGGCCTGTCTTCTTCGCGAGTAGGTTGATGAAAACCCGCATCCAAACGACGGGCCAGCAAGCCTTTCCCACGCTGGCGGCCCGCGACCAACTCATGGCGCTCTTAGGCAAGCCCAACGTGCTCGACCGCGCCGAAGACCTGGCGCTGTACGAATACGATGGCGGCATCGATAAGCGCCGCCCCGACCTGGTCGTGTTTCCCCGCACTACCGAGCAGGTCGCCGGCATCGTCCGCATCGCGCGCGAGTTCCATCTTCCCCTGGTAGGCCGCGGCGCCGGTACCGGGCTCTCGGGCGGCGCGATCCCGCGCGAAGGCGGAATCCTGGTGGTCTTTGCGCGCATGAACAAGATCCTCGATATCGATCTCGAAAATGAGCGCGCCTTGGTGCAGCCGGGCGTGGTGAATCTCGACATCACCGCGGCCGTGGCGGCTCAAGGTTACTTCTACGCGCCCGATCCATCGAGCCAGCGCGCGTGTACCATCGGCGGCAATGTGGCGGAAAACGCCGGCGGTCCGCACACGCTGGCGTATGGCGTGACCACCAATCATGTGCTGGGCCTCGAAGTAGTGCTGGCGGATGGCAGCGTGGTCGAGACCGGCGGCCACGCAGATCTTCCGGGCTACGATCTAACCGGCCTGCTCACGGGCTCTGAGGGCACCATGGCTCTGGTGACGAAGGTCACGGTGCGCCTCATGCGCAAGCCGGAAATGGTGAAGACCATCCTGGCAATCTACAACGCGAGCGACGACGCCGGGCGAACGGTTGCCGAAATCACCGCCCGCGCCATCACGCCGGTCGCCGTGGAGATGCTCGACGGCGTGATGCTGCGCATGGTGGAAGAGGCCACGCATGCGGGCTATCCGATGGACGCCGCAGCGGTGCTGCTGATCGAGCTGGAAGGCATCCGCGAGGCGGTGGAAGAGCAGGTGGAGCAGATCCGCGACGCGTGCGGGCGATGCGGCGCGCGCGAGGTTCGGGTGGCGCAGTCGGACGAAGAGCGCGAGCTGCTGTGGAAGGGCCGCAAGAACGCGTTCGGCGCGGTTGGGCGCGTGAGCCCGACGTATTATGTGCAGGATGGCGTAGTGCCGCGCACCAAGATCGCGCCCACGCTGGAATTCATCGGCGAAGCGTCGCGGCGGCACGGCCTCGCCATCAGCAATATCTTCCATGCCGGCGACGGGAACCTGCATCCGATCATTCTGTTCGATCCGCGCAAGCCCGGCGAGCTGGAAAGGGCGCGCGCCTGCGGCGAAGACATTCTCGAATTTTGCGTGCGCGCGGGCGGATCGATCACGGGCGAACACGGCGTGGGGATGGAGAAAATCCACCTGATGACGTCGCTGTTTTCGCCGGAATCGCTGGAGATGATGGGCCGGTTGAAGGCGCTATTCGATCCCGAGAGGAGGCTGAATCCGGGAAAGATGCTGCCGACGGGGAAAGGATGTTTGGAGATCCGGCAGGGGAGGTTGGAGGAGGGCGCGCCGGTTTATTAGGCGCCCCTCCCTGGGCGACGGGAGGCCTCACTCTTCGATATGCAGAGTTGGATATTCAGATTCAGAGTGGCACGACGGTTAAACCGGGAATCAGTTGGAAGTGCCGGATGTTTCCCGTTGCCACCGCATAGCCGAACCCGAGAGCGGTGACCCCGATCACCAGGTCCTGAAAGGGGATCGTGATGCCTTTTTGTCTCGATTCGCCGTCGATCCGGCCCGCCCGCCTGGCAATATCGAATGTTAGCGGGTAGGCCGGAACAGCGGCAAACACATCGCCGAGAAACCGCCGCCGCGGCTCGGCTTGCGCCGCATCTCTGGCTCGCCAGATGCCATACTCCAGTTCCATTACGCTGACTGTCGACAGCGCAATCGTTTCCGGCCCAACAATAACCCGGATGCTATAGAGAAGCTCAGCGGCGGAAAGGCCTTTACGCTCAGCGGCGACGACAACGCTGGAGTCGAGGATTAATCCCATACCGACGCATCAAGCGGTCGGCGATTGGCGGCGATCTCTTCTAAATCCCTGGCGAAGTCCTCATCCAGGGTTGCTCCGGAGCTGTGCGCTCTGGCGATCGCGATGCATTCGTCAATGGGGCGGCCCGGTCTTTGAGGCGTCTTGATGATGGCCACAGGGCGATGGTCTTGTTCGACGATGACCTCCACACCTTGCCGGACCTTTTCCAGCACGGCGTGAATCTCGCGTGCGACCTCGGCTTCCGACATGTGTACTTGCGTCATACTCTTGATGATACGTGGTCCGGGGTTAAAAGTCGAGGTGGCCGGCGCCGGGGCGCCGGGGTCGGCGCCGGGTTCGCCGGGTCGCCGCCGTCCGCCGCGACCCCCTAATCGCGCCGCTCCGTAACAGTAACCGGCGCCCTTAACCGGAAAGTAATCCGAGTCTCCGAAGCCAGCGCGACCGGCTTGCGCGTAAGCAGCACGCCGCCCGCGCCCGCTCCGCCGCCAACGCCCGCTCCGATCGCCGCGCCTTTCCCGCCGCCGGCCATTCCGCCGATTACCGCGCCGATCACCGCCCCGGCGCCCACCTTCGTGGCGTCCTGTGCATGGTCCGGCTCGCTGCGCTTGTCGAATCGCTCGGTCTCGATCGCCACGTCCTGATTGTCGGAAGTCTCCACGCCAGTTAGCTCAATGCTGAGCGTTCTCGCGCTGCGATCCGCCGTCACCACCTTGCCCTCCACCCGGGCGCCGCGCTCGGCTATCACGAAGCGGTCCGCCACTAACTCGCTGTCGAGCGTCGCGGCGAACCGGTCGCCTGCATGATTCCGCTCCAGCGAGAGACTGTCCACCAGGCGCACCGGAATCAACATGCCGGCGTTCAGCGTCACCGTGTGTGGATCGGGCGCGGGCGGAATTGGCGCGGGAGCCGGAGTCGCGTTCTCCGGTTCCATACGCACGGGTGGTGTCTCCTTCGGCTGCTCGGGCGGCAGCGGCGGAGATGAATAGGGTGCTTGAGGAGATGGTTGAACCCGCGCCACTGCAACCGGCTCCAGCGGAGTAACTGGCGTGCTTGCGGGAACGCCGCTCGAAGCAACTCTGCGCTCCGCCGGATGCTGGAATTCCACATGCTTGGGCGGAACAACCGGCGGACGCCGCACCCGCGAAGCCTTGGGCTCCATCGGCCTTGTAGCATCGGCCGTGACAGCGGGCGTAGTATCGCGCGTGGCATCGCGCGTGGCATTGCGCGTGGCATTGCGCGTGGCATTGCGCGTAACAGCGGGCGCGGTATCCACCGGCTCAGGCGACGCGGCCGCGGGCGGTTCCATGGCCAGCGCAGTAACCGGTTGCGGTATTGCCGGCGCGGGCACGGTTACCGGCGCTACAGGCTCGGCGGGCGTGGCTGGCGTGACTTCGGCAAGCTGCGCCGTGTGCGGCCGTTGGGCCACTTTCATCACCACCGCGCCGCCAATGGCGCCCGCCAGAACCAGCAGAACGATGTTCACCGGCCTCATGCGTAATCCCTCAATTGCGACTGACGAAGCGCGTGCCGGTTCCGTTTCCACGCGCTAACCGTTAAACTTCCGTTTTCAGCCGCTAACCGTTAAACTTAAGTAATCCGGTTTAAGCGGCCAGTTTGAGTAACCCAGTGTTTATGCGCGAGTTTCCCACAAGTTTTGCGATTGGTAAGGTGATGATCGCCCCGGCGACGGTCCTCGCGCCCATGGCGGGCGTCACCGATACCGTATTCCGCCGCTTCATCCGCAACCTCGATGGCTGCGGCCTGATCATGACGGAATTCACCAGCTCACACGGCGTCAGCGCGTCGCTGGGCGCCCGCAAACCCACCAAGACCTTGGTGAAGTATCTCGCATTCGAGCCCGAAGAGCACCCCATTTCCGCGCAATTATTCGGTTCCGATCCGGCCGTGATGGCCACCGCCGCGCGTGTCTGCCAGGACCTGGGCTTCGATATTCTCGACATCAATTTCGGCTGTCCGGTAAATAAGGTCGTCAAATGCAACGGCGGCTCGGGACTGCTGCGCGACCTGCCGCTGGTGCGTCAGATTCTGCAGGAAGTGCGCAAAGCCATATCGATTCCCTTCACCATGAAATTCCGCGCCGGGTGGAGCGACGAGGAACTGGTGGCCGTCCGCATGGCGCAGTTGGCCGAGGATTGCGGTTTGCAGGCCGTAGCGCTGCACCCGCGCACCCGCGAGCAGGGCTACAGCGGGCAGGCCGATTGGACGCGCATCGCCGAAGTGAAGGCCGCGGTGAAAATTCCGGTCATCGGCAACGGCGATATCGTCACTCCCGAGGACGCCTTGCGCATGGTGCGCGAGACGTCGTGCGACGCAGTGATGATCGGCCGCGCCGCATCCTCGAATCCGTGGATCTTTCGCCAAATCCGGCAGTATCTGGCGCACGGCAGCTACGACGAGCCGGCGCAGCGCGATCGCTATGAGATGATGCGGCGGTATTACGCTATGCTGATCGATCGCGGCGAGAAGGATTCCACCGGAAAAATGAAACAGTTCGCGACTTACTTCACGCACGGCGTGCGCCACGGCTCGCTGCTCCGCGCGTCCATCTATAAGGCGCAGGAAGCGGCGGCCATCCTCGACTTAGTGGACGAGTTCTTCCGGGAGGAGCCGGTGCTGGTCGCATGAAGAAGGTCGCATGAAGAAGGTTCAGCTCATCACCGATGGCGCATGCATCGGCAATCCCGGTCCAGGCGGCTGGGCGGCGATTCTACGCCACGACGGCAACAACAAGGAGATCTACGGCAGCGAGCCGCATACCACCAACAACCGCATGGAATTGCGCGCCGCTATCGAAGCCTTGCGCACGCTCAATGAGGAATGCGAGGTAGAGGTGGTGACCGATTCGGAGTATCTAAAGAACGGCATCACCACGTGGATTCACGGCTGGAAGCGCAAGGGCTGGATGACCGCCGCGAAGAAGCCCGTACTCAATCAGGACTTATGGCAGGAGTTAGACAAGCAGGTAGCCCGCCACAAGACCAGATGGACCTGGACCAAAGGCCACGCCTCGCATGCCGATAACAACCGCTGCGACGAGCTGGCCACGCGCGCCGCCCGCGAACAGCGCAACAGCAAGTAGGTGGCGCATGCTTGGGCTTGCTGAGCCCGAGGGCGGTCGGGAATATCATCGAGGAAGGGAGCGGCGCCTCATGACCCGGGAAGAAGAACACAGCCCCGACGAAAGCAAGTAACCGTTCGCCATTGGAAAGCAATACGAAAGGCGTACGCTGCCAGCGCCTATGTTGAGGCGTCGATCGGGGCTGCGTCACGGGTGAGTTCGCCTATAAGCCATTGGAATTCCGCTCGTGCCCGGCTGATGAGGCGGGTGTAGGATGCAACTGTCGCATCGGCCGGCTTGTTCAACAGTATCCGTGCATCGAATTCCTTCCCCAGGACCATGACCTCGATGGGATACAACATCGAGATTAAGCCATCACGGCACTGCTCTGCCTGGCTGATGTCCCGGCGATCCAAGGTTTGACTTGGGCGTTTGAACTCCACGAGCTTATAGCGCTGCCCGAGCTGGGTGAGCAGCAACAGGTCGGGTCGGTGCTGCGCCCGCGGCCCCGTGAATTTCTCGTCCGTTTATTTCTTGAGGGTATTGGCAAGTGTCGTGTTGGAGACGACGAGCGAGATTTCTGCGCCGAACACCCACAGGTTATTGGCCAGCACCGTGTGGACTGCCGCTTCTTTCGTGTCCGGATTTGTGATGAGCCTGTCGAGATCATCCAGGAATCGCAGCCGGCGGTTCGCCTGCTGGGCGATTCGCCCGGTGTCTAAGACGCCGAACTCGGCAAGCGCGACCGCTAACACAGCAACGTCTTGGTGCTCTGCGGCGTCGATCTGTTCCAGGACGGTGCGGCATTGGTCGCGCTCTAAGGCGTCGAGGACGACGTTGATGATGGGCCGTACTCGTTCTTCTGGCTCGCCGTAAAAGCGTTGCATGATATGTTCCATGGCGGCGTGCGCAAATCCTCGCCGGTGCGCTGGAACCTGTGCAAGCCGGCGGTTGATCTCCTGTTGCAAGCGCGCGCGCTGTAGAGTTATGTCTCGACGGAAGGTCTTGTCGAGTTGCTCCCGCACGCTGGAATGTACCCAGTTCCCCAGCGCCTCGTACCCCTTGCTGTTCTCCAAGACGCCCCATCCGGCAGCGGTTAGATCGTCCTTGAGTCCGTCTGCCTCAACTTCCCCATACACCCGGCGCAAGAGTTGTTTGGGGAGATCCTCGGCGTTTTCCAGCCCGAAGTGTTCCGGCGGCCCAACGACAGTGCCCCCAACACGGACGGCAATGCCGGCGTTTCTGGCGGCTTGTTTTTCTTCGGTGATTTTGAAGTGCAGCTTGACTCTGCCCACGTCGGGAAGATCGTCTTCTCCGATGAAGCTCTCTCCGGCGATGTCGGCGACGCTGAGGGGCTGGTCATTGACGAGAATGATGAAATCGCTTTCGCGGCCGTAGTCCAGCATCAGGAGTTGCTTGAGGCGCTCCGGATTCGGGAAGGCGAGGTGCCGGTGCAGTCGGGAGAGTGTGATCGTCGTTTCGTGAATGTGCGCGTCACAGGGTTCCGTGGAAAGGGGCAGCGGCAACTTTTTAGGTCCGCAGTGCTGGAGAGGAGTTCTTGTTTGGGAATCGTGAGACGCGCGGTCAGGCCGCGCGCCCTCGTCTCTACCGTCATGATTTCAGCGATAATGAGCCCCGCGAATTTCCGATGCCTTTGCGTCCCTTCACCAAGCGGTGCTTGCCGGGCGTGCGCTCGCCCTTGCTCGCGCGTCGGTCCCGGGCGACTCTCAGATACTCCTGGCGCAGTTCACGCTCCGTCATGCCGGCGCCGTCATCCCGAACCGTGATCGGGTCTAAAGTCATCGGGTCCGGAAGCGTGATCCACACGTTCGGCGCGTCAGCATCCCACGCATTATCCACGAGTTCCACAGCAGATCGCGGCAGGTATGCAGAAGTATACAAGCATTCCGGTTCCTGTTCTTGCGATTTTTGCGATTCCGCACGGTGTGTTTGGGAACGAGACAAACGATGAAGCTGGCGTGGCGCAAGCGAGAGCATTCGAGATCGGAGTACCCACAGCGCGGGTCGTCCGTTTGCCGCATTCGAGTCATGATGTTTATCGATCGAACGAGGCGGATGTGCTGCGGGAGATGAACGCTTTCCTCGGCGGCTTGCCATAGTCATCCGAAACGGGATCGTAGAAGTTGGGATCGGCGGTTTCCCCAAACGGCGTTTGGGAGTTTGGGAAACGTCGGAATTGGGTTCCGTCGGGATGGCCGGGTATCCGGAAGTTATCGCGAAATACCCTTTGGTTGAGGTCGGTCCTCCCTTGTCGCGTAGCGTTTACCGATCATTTCGGCCCGCTATCCTGAAGTCGGCTTTCCGTAAGATGACGAGTTCCCACTGAGGATTCCTGTCGGATGGGGATTCCGGCGAAGCCGAACGCTGAATCCGGGATGATTCCGAACGTCACTCCGGGATGATCCCGAACACCATCGGAGCGTAGCGGCGCTGGCGCCTCGATTGTGCAAGAAGTGTTCGGCTTCGTCAAGAGAAACCTATCCGAAGCGCAGCGAAGGAAGGATGCCGCGAGCGGAGAAAGGGGTGCGGGGAAAGGGGCGGCAGCCCTTGTCCCCGCCTCAGCGCTGAAGAAACCCGGAGCGCAGAGCGCTCCGAATTGCATTCGCCTGATCCTCAAAGCCAGCGCATTTTCGCGAGTGATCCGCGACGCCATCAAATCGGGAGACGGGCCGTTTTTTCGAACGTGCCAGGATAGTGAGATGTAGCGGCCTTTACGTGGCAAACGCTCGGACAGTGCTGCCAGGCACACGATTTCGTACTCCATCTCTCCTATCAGACCGAGTGGAGGCGCGAATCAGGACAATCGGGCGCCGGGCATGTCGCGGCCGGATCGGTGCAGAATAAGGCTCGTGGCTCGGCCCTCGGGGCCGGTTTCGAAGGTGATCTGATTGTCAGCCACCCTAGCGAAGAAGTTCTTCTCGCCTTCGGCAAACGCTTCAAACTTAGGCGCGGCGATGGCCTGGCCCGTGGCCTGTACGAACGCCTGTGCGAAGAGGCGGTCGCCGTCACGAGTGATTTCGAGAATGAGGTTCGGCGTCACTTGATAGCGCCCCGTGTAGTTATCGAGCAGCTTAGGATCAATATGGATCTCCGTGTGCTGCTTTGGGGGCTTTGGGGGCTCGGGATTGGCGAGCGGCGCCTTCGGGTTCAGGAGATGAAGACCGATATCATCGACTCCGGCGAGAGTAAAAGCATTGGACAGTACAACGACCCCGATACGCTCTTTCGGATCGTAGCCGGCAAATGAGCGGAAGCCTCCGGTGCCTCCATTATGCCAGGCGATCTCCCGGCCGTCAGTTGGGAAAATAAGCCACCCTAAACCGATCTCTATTTTGCCCGCGGGACGGCGAACTTCGAGCATGGCTTTCATGGCGGGCGCGAGAGGCGATTCCTTGTAGCCGAGGAACGTTTCAAGGAACGTCAGCATGTCATTGGCGGAGGAGCGCAGTGCGCCTGCACCGGCAAGCGTGGGAAGGTCCGAGTTGGCGACGGGCGCGAGGATCGAGTTGTGACCAGTAGCCATGCGCTGCTTCATTTGGGAAGAAAGCGTAATACCCGTGTCCGGCATGCTGAGCGGTTCCGTGAGGCGGACTCTGACCAAGGTCTCATAATCCGTTCCGGCGCGATACGCAAGCAGGTGGCCGAGCAGCCCCCCGCCCAAGTTTGAATATTCGAATTCGGAACCGGGGTCGCGAGGCAGCGTGTAGCCGGAAAGGAACCGGTACAAATCGTCCACGCTGTATTCGGCGTAAGGATTGCGTGGGTCCTTAAACTTCAGGTTGCTGGGATTGGGTGGGAGCCCGGAGCTGTGCGTGGAAAGATCGAGCAGCGTAATGGATTTCTCGCTTCGCTCAGGCATCTTGACATTTTCGGGAAGATATTTGGCCGCCGGATCGTCGAGGGCGACCTCTTCGCGGCTCACCATGTCCGCCAATACCAGCGAAGTGAAGACCTTGGTGACGGATCCAATTTCGAAGATCGTATCACCATCGAGCGTGCGTGGATCGCCGTTGGCGAGGTTGCCATAGGCGACGACGCGGCGCCCGGTAGGTTCGATGACACCCACGACAATGCCGACCGCCTGCTTCTGTTGATCAATACGTTTTACGAGGATCTCGCGGATTTCGTCAGTTCCAGGAACTGTAAGTGATTGAAGGATATTCGGATTCATTTTGAAAATAGAACTCCACACTGTGCACTGATAAAAGACCAAAGGTCATTTAAGGAGACACACTTCGGCTATGTCGCCGAACTTTGTTTAGAGGATTGGCCTAGCGAGGACGGGCGGAAAGCAGGCAATCCTGAAGCGCGCCGATCATCGCTTTATGGAGCGGATTGAATTCGTATCGCATAACGGACGTACCTCCTTTCCTAGGCTCAGTTTAGGGCTCTTAGAGAGTATCATGAGTGCGCGAAACGCTGCAAGAGTTTTTCGCAGAGAAGTTCCATCAGCCGCGCATGCCCCGACCGGCTCACGTCGCGTTATGGTTAAGCGAGGGCGGTTATACGCCACGGTGTCGTGCGAAGAGGAAGCCACCCGGCCTTATGCTCCTAGCTGACGTTTGCCATAAACGATCTGGGAAATGACGCGTCGGCCGGCTAGCTGTCCCGAAATCCCGTTCCCACCAGCAAAAAACCAAGAGGTCCGGCTCTGGGAGTTAGCGACCGAAACAACGGACATTAGGCCTAAGTCCCAGGGCCGAACCTAGGCAGAGGCCTTATTTTAACGCCTATCCCCCACCAGCGTGCCCACCCCCACCGCCAGCGCCCGATCTTTTGATCGGAGACCGCTTAACGGTCACAGCACTTCAAAATAAATCCGGCCTCGCCAACCGCGACGCCACAAACAGCTCGGCGGCCGCCCTCCGTTCCCCGCGGCCGCCCGCAAATCATCCTCCTAATCCACAGTTAATATTGGACTTTCTCCGAAATTGGCTTGGTTTCACGCTTTCTCCAGCGACGCCAAATCGCCCCTTTGGCAGCCGCCCCCGAAACGTTCCCGCCCTCCCGGTTTCCGCATTTCACCAGAGTCCCCGCGCTACAATGGAATCAGTCGCAAGCCCGCATCCGCATCGCGCCGTTTATCTTTGTGCGGTCGGGCGGGAAAACCCCGCTAACGCTTTCGCGCCCGGCATCAATCGATAGGGCCGGCCAGCTTGTGCGCGCGGCGGAACACGTCGAGCAGCATTTTTTCGGTGAGTTTGCCGGTGGAGGTGTTCTGCTGGCTCGGGTGATAACTCGCCAGCAGGACCGGCCCGGCGGGCGCGATGCGGTATTCGCGTTGGTGGCCGAAGGCGAACGGCGCGCGGCTGGCGATCGCGCCGCGCGATTTCAGGATTCCCAGGTACGCGTCGAATGCGATCTTGCCCAGCGCCACCACCACTTTGACATTCGGCAGCAGGTCGATCTCACGCTCCAGAAACGGCCGGCAGTTGCGCAGCTCTTCGGGCAGGGGCTTGTTGCCGGGAGGGGCGCAGCGTGCGGCGGCGGTAATGTAGGCGGAACGCAGGGTCAGACCATCTCCGCGCGAAACGCTTGTCGATTGTGAGGCGAAGCCGGCGCGGTGCAGCACACGGTAAAGCCAGTTGCCCGATTCGTCGCCAGTGAACATGCGGCCGGTGCGGTTTGATCCGTGGGCCCCGGGGGCCAGACCCAGGATCAGAACGCGCGCCTGGGGGTCGCCGAAGCCCGGCACGGGTTTACCCCAGTATTCCCAGTCCAGGTAGGCGCGGCGCTTGACGGCCGCGATGTGCGCACAATGGTCCCGCAAACGCGGGCAGCGGCCGCAGGCGGCAATTTCGGCATTGAGGATTTCCAGCAGGCAGGTGAACCTAATTTAATTTAAGCGGCAAGCTAAAGTGTAGCTCCGTGCTCGTCGAAAGGAATAGCGGGGTGTTAAACTATACGTATTGGAACTTGACGAACCCCAGACAGGCTGTGCAAAATGGAATGTCCGGCTGCTCCGGCTGGTATTCCACTCTGGCTAAGATTGTCTCGTTAAGCACTCCGCATTCGCGTGGCTTTGCTATGAAACGGGTATCTATATTGTCCATCCTTCGGTTTTCCCGGTTAGCTGTTTCCGTTCTGTTCCTTTCGTTGGTCGCATTTAGCGCGACCGACGATACTACTGCCCAGACCTCAAAGCGAAAGAAACAGGTGGTCCACCATACCGCCAAACCGGCGGTTGCGCACGTGGTCCCGGTGGCCTATCGGACGCCGCTTCGTCCCGCCGCGGCGATGGCGCCCAAAGTGGTGACGCCCGGGGTGACAGCCGCGGCGCTTAACCTTGTCGCGCCCAAGGTACCGGCGCCGGCCCCGTTTGTCCGCGGCGGACCCTGGACCGAGCCGACTTACGCCGATTCCACGCAAGGCGACAATATCGACGGGGAAGACCTCGAAGTGCGCAAAGCGGCGGTGGAGGCGTTGGGAGATTTTAACGGGTCGGTAGTAGCCGTGGATCCAACCACCGGCCGCGTTCTGACCATGGTGAACCAGAAGGTGGCTCTTTCATCCGGGTTCCAGCCTTGCTCGACGGTGAAGGTGTCCGTGGCGCTTGCGGCGTTAAGCGAGAAGGCGGTCGATCCCACGGCGAAAATCAAGCTGCCCGGCGGTCCCAAGATGGATATGACCTACGCGCTGGCGCGCTCCATCAACCTTTACTTTGCCACGCTGGGCGAGAAGCTGGGGTTTGAAAAGGTCGCCTACTACGCGCACCTGTTCGGATACGGAGAGAAAGCCGGGCTGAATATCGCGGGCGAGCAGCCGGGGCACTATCCTTCGGCGCCTCCGCAAAACGGCGGCGTGGGCATGCTGACGAGTTTCGGCGAAGAGATCCAGCAGACGCCGCTGCAATTGGCCGCGCTGATGTCGGCCATTGCCAACGGCGGCACGCTGTACTACCTGCAGTATCCGCACAGCCAGGCGGAAGCGGAAGAACTGATTCCGCAGGTCAAGCGGCGGCTGGATATCGGGAAGGCCATTCCGCAAGTGGAACCGGGCATGCGCGGGGCGGTGGAATTCGGCACGGCGCACCGCGCGCGCGACGACGGCGCCATCGCAGGCAAGACCGGCACATGCAGCAACGACCACACGCACCTGGGATGGTTCGGATCTTTCAACGAGGTCGGAAAACGAAAGCTGGTGGTGGTGGTGCTTCTGACGGGTGGACGTCCGGCGATCGGCCCGGTGGCAGCGGGCATTGCCGGCGACGTTTACCGCAGGCTGGGCGAGAAGAATTATTTTGCTTCCGCGGCGCCAATGACGCCAGCGCTAATTGCCAGCCAGATCTGCTGCTCGCAATAGCCCAGGTAGTACCGGCAGGTTGCTGTCGCTGTGTCTGCCACAGCACCAGGCTGAAGTTTCTACATTCCGATCAAGTCGGATGTGAGGGTGGGACAGACGATCGTTTTTTGTCGTCTCTTACCGAGGGCCTTCGGCCCGCCAGGACGCCGGTCCGCAGCCGGCTCAGTTGGTGCTGTGTCTGCCACAGCACCAGTAGTTCAGCACCACGGCGGCGCGGCGCTCAAGGAACCGCTAGCCCTAGCGGCCGGCACGGGGCATGTTCGATTCGGGCCTACTCCCCATAGCTGATTTCCGACTGCCGGGCCGATAACGCCGTGTACGCCAGAATCAACGCGGCCACCGCTAACAGACCGGGAACGGTAATCCACGCGGACATCGGATCGGCATCGATCACCATGACGGAAAACGGCGGCGGGATCGGAACTTCCACCGGCATCATGCTGCGAAGGTAATAGATCACGCTCACCTTCTGGAGCAGCGCGGGCAGGAACGGGTTGATGTTTTCCCAGACGAAAACCACCGCGGCGGGGATCATCGGGTTGCGGTAGCGCAGGCCGCACATCAGGAACACGGCCCCGTAGCCGGCGCAGGCCAGCGCGGCGATCAGCATATACCATCCCAGTTGGCCGGCCCCTGGACCATGCCAGATGTAATCGGAGTAAGCGGCGCCGGCGTGGCGGCCAATCAACAGAAACGACAAGGCCGCGCTAGTAACAAAGACCGCGACCGCGACTGTAAGTCCCGCGAGATACTTTCCCGCGACTAATAACTCGCGGCGCACGGGAGTCATGTAGTAATAATGCAGCGTCTTTTCGAGCATCTCGCCGCGGAACAGATTGCAGAAGATGCCGACGCAGCCGAAAAAGATGGCGCCGCGCAGGTAGAAGAACTGGAACAGCGCTGCGTAGGCCATGCTGTCGTCGCCAATGCTGTGGCCGCCGCGTACTTGCGGCCGCAGCATGAACAGCCAGTGGATGAGTGTGAGCGCGACGGGCGCGGCCGCGAGAAGGTAGATCCACCAGCCGCGGCGCGAAAGGAACGTCTTCTTCCATTCGAGCCGGAAGACGCCGGCGATCTGGCGCAGGGTTTGGCCGCTCATACGGTGGCTCCTTCGGCGCCGATCAGGTATTGATACACGGCGTTCACGTCGTCGTCGGCCGGCGCGACCGATTCCACAATCAGGCCGGAATCCAGAATCACGCGGTTCAGCAGCAGATAGAATCGGTCGGCGTCGGTAGTGCGGAGCAGCAGCGCGTCCGCCGCGATCTTCGCTTCCACGATGTGGCCCTGCTGGAACAGGCGCGCCGCCAGCTCATTGGGGCGGTCGCAGCGCACCACGATCTGCATCGGCTGCTCTTTGACTTCGCTGCGCACGCCTTGGATTTGACCCTCGGCGACCACATAGCCCTGGCTGAGCAGAATCACCTGGTCTGAGATTCGATCCACTTCGTGCAGAATGTGGCTGGAGACGATCACGTGCCGGCCCTTTACGCCCCACTCCTGGAAGAGTGCGATGGTTTCGGCGCGGGCCATGGGGTCGAGGCCGTTGAGCGGTTCGTCGAGCACGATCACTTGCGGGTCGTGGGCCATGGCTTGCGCCAGCTTGATGCGCTGCCGCATGCCTTTGCTGTACGCGGCCACCGGGCGATTGGCGGCAGCGGTCATGTTGACGCGCTCGATGGCGGCGGCTGTCCGGGATTCGCATTCGGCGTCGGTGTACCCATAGAGGCGCAAGTAAGAGTAGACGAATTGACGGCCGCTCAGGCCCTTGGGGAACGCATCGAACTGCGCGCAATAACCCACGATGCGGCAGAGTTTTTCGGGATGATCTGGCGTAACTCCCAGCACGCAGATTTCGCCTTGCGTGGGCCGGATGAGACCGGTCATCAGGTTCATCAACGTGGTCTTGCCCGAACCGTTTGGGCCCACCAGACTGGTGATCCCGGGCGGAATGGCGAGGCTGACCTTATTGATGCCGAGCACTTCGCCGTAGAAACGGCTGACATTGCCGAAGGTGATGAGGCTATCCGGCATGAGGCCTCTCAGTGTGGGGCAGCCAATCCTGGCTGCAGCCGCCTTTCAGGCGGCTTTTTCGGGCGATGCGCCAGTCTTCGCACTCAGCGGAGGCCGCCTGATGCCCCGCCTCCGGGAATCTCATCGCACCACCTCGGCGCCGCGGATCTTGCGCGCCAGCATATAGAGACAAGCCGCGGCCAGCAGGAACAGCCCGAACCAGCACCAGCCGATCGGAAGCTCTTCGCCCATCGGAACGCGGAAGAATACGGCGCCGTTGGTGGTGCGGGTGGCGCCTTCCATTAACTGTACCCAGACGGAGCCAACCAGATAGCCGATGTTGAACAAGTGTCCCCAGTTCGTGCGCTGCACTAAGTTGATGGTGCCGCCGAAGGCGGCGGCCACGAAGAAAACGCCGAAAACCAGGGCGCCCGCGGCGGGCTTCCACTTGACCCATGCGGAGAGCGCCAGCGCGAGCAACGAGAGTAAGACGATCCACACCCACGAGCCGAAGAAGAAGCCCCATGCGATGCGGGCGTTATCCTGCGCCCAACCGCCGCCTTCCAGATACGCTTGCAGGCCGAACAACAGCAGACCGGGGACCCACGTCATCAGCGACATCAGCACCATCAGCACCGACATCTTGCCGAATACGTATTCCACCCGCGAGAAGGGACGCGCCAAATAGAGCGACAGGGCGTTGTTCGCCAGATCGGGCGAGACTTGTCCAGGGCCGATGAAAGCGGCGAGGAACAGCGCCAGCATGCTCTGCCATCCGAGCAGATTGAAGAAGAAAGTCAGGTTGATGGAGATGATGCCGGAGGCGCTTTGTACGCCGAGCACCTTGAGCGCGCTGGTATTGTGGTTCACGTAGATAAGCAGCGCGCAAATCACCGGGTAGGCGAAGCTGAGACAGTAAAACGTGTTCAGAAACTTCGAGCGGCGCAGATCTTCGAACGCGTAGCGCGTGATCACGAACATGCGCGACCACGACGGCGTCAGGGCGCCCTCGTAGGGCCGGTAAGTCTTCTTATAAACGGCCATTGGGAACCTCCATGGCCTTCAGGAAAATGTCTTCCAGCGAATCGCGCTTGTGGCTCAGGCGGCGGATCTGCACGTCCTGTCCGGCGGCGATTTCGTAGAGCTGGCGGACCTCGATTCCGTCGGGAAGGATGAGCTTGATGCGTCCCTGCGCGCCAGTGGCGGTCTGGCAGCCCAGGCGGTCGATGGCCGCAAGGAAGCTGCCGTTATTGGCGCCGCGGGTTTCGAGTTCGAGGAAGCGCAGATTGGCGCGGCGCTCCTCTTCGAGGTTGCAAAAGGCGGCGATGTTGCCGTCTTTGAGAATCAGTACCTGGTCGCAGCACTCTTCCACGTCGCGCAGCAGATGCGAAGAGAGGATGAGGCGCAGGTCGCCGCGGTCGCGGATGTCCTGGATGAGCTGGATCATGCGAGTGCGCGCGGGCGGGTCCAGACCGTTGGTCGGCTCGTCGAGGAATAGCAGCTTGGGTCCGTGGGCGATGGCGGATGCCAGCTTGGCGGCTTGCTTCATGCCGAGCGAATAGGTGCCCAGCGGCCGGTAGCGCACCTCGCCGAGGCCAGCGTAAAAGAAGGCCTCATGCGCGCGTTCGAGAGCCTGCTCGCGCGGCAGGCCGGAAAGCTCGGCCATCATGCGGACGAAGCGGACGCCGCTCATGGGCGCGATGAACGAGTCGCTTTCGGGCATATAGCCCACCAGTCCGCGGACTTCGCGGGCGTGCGTGCGGATGTCGCGGCCAAGCACGCGCGCGGTTCCGGACGCTGGCTTGTGGAAGCCCAGCAGGGTGTTGATGAGCGTCGATTTTCCGGCGCCGTTGGGCCCGAGCAGCCCGATGGATACGCCGGTAAGCGCGGCACTCAGCTTGTTGAGAATGACGCGCTGCCCGAAGCGAACTTCGAGGCCGTCCAGTTCGATGACTGGTTCCATGATTTGTCCGTACGCCTCTATCTATACGACATCTCATGCTCGCGCGTTCCTTTGTGTTGAAAGAAAGACGCCAGCGGACCGGCGAGTCCGGTGATGTCGCCGCCCATCAGGCTGGCGATGCTTGGCCCGATCAGGTCGGCGTTGGCGGCCACGGTGAGGCGGTCCGGTTCGGCATAGGCGGCCATGAGAGTGGGCTTCATGCCGCCGAGGTTTTCGAGCGAGGGCTGTCGTTGACCCGGGAATTGACCGGGGAGCTGGCCGGGGCGCTGGCCCGGATGCTGCGGCATCAGGCCGCCGAGCAAGCTGGCGAAGGGTGCAATAGCCGGGCCGATATTCTGGTAGACCACGGCCGAGAAGTTGGCATAGTGGTCGCGCGGCATCATCGCAGCGACCTTTGACGAGCGCAGAATCGAGAGACCCGTAGTCTTGATTTGCAGCGCATGAGCGACGATGGCGCGCGTGGGTCCGGCAATCAGATAGCCGCCGGCGAAGGTGTAATGGAATTCGAGCAGCGGGCCGCCATCCGGAACGGCGAGGCTGTAGTAAGTGCGGCCATCGACGGTCTCCTGCGTGGCGGTGAGCGGCTTCTGGTTGGACGGCTCCTGATACTGGGTATTGTCCGCGGCGTACTTCGCGACGGCCTGCCGGATGGCGGCCTGCGCAGCCGCGGGATCGTAGACTTCGGCGACCACCTTCCATGACGGAACCGGCATAATGGGGCCATCGACGGCGAGCGCGAATTCACCGCCAAGGCTGGCTGCGAGGGCTTCCCTTACCGGGGCCAGTTCCTTGGGCGAGATAATTTTCAACTGATCCACGATGTCGGCGCCGTTGGGAACCACGAACGCGGCGGCAAGCGTAGCCTCAGGCGAGACGTAATCGAGCGTGCCCATGGGGGCAGGGCTGGCGAGCCACGCAGCGATACCGGCGCGCGGGCCATCGAAGGCGACGGAAACGCGCGCTTCCATGCGGCCATCGACTTGGGTTTCGTCGAGAATGATGGACTGGACGTTGCCCAATCCGGCGCCTAATTGCGCTCCCAATCGCGCTCCGGATTGCGCGCCAGATTGCGCGCCCAGCCGCGCGGATTCCTGCGAGCTTCGATTCAGATTGGCGCACACCAGGAAGCCTGCGCCGTTATGGTAGACGTCGTTGATGCGTGTGTAGAACGGCGTGCCCTCAATGCCGCCGTTGGCGGAATCGAGCGCGCCCGAAAGTGCATGGACGCCGGCGGGCGATCCGAATTCCACCAGCCCGTTGCGTTCTTCCACGGCGGCGGGCAATCCGGACTGCTTGAGGAATTCGGCGAAGCCGGGGCGCTTGATTTCGGAAAGGAAGACCGGGCCGTCGCTGTCCGGAAAGGCCGCGACGACTATCTCGCCGCCCAGATATTCGCTGGCTGCGCGAAGCTTCTCAATCACGGCTGCCGTGCGGCCGCCGTGCGACTGCATCCACTGTTGCAGCTCCGGGCTCTGTGAGGTCTTTTGCTGGAAGACGCTTTCCGCTTCGCCCAGGTAATCGGCCAGGTTTGGAATGCTGGCGAAGAAAACGGTATCGGCGGGCAGGCGGCCGAGCAGGGTGCTGCTATAGCGCAGGCCGGGCAGCTCGATCTGCGCGATGGCCTGGCCTAGCGCGGCAAGTTGGGCATCGTAGCGGTCGCGGTTGCGGCTCCACGAGATGTCGTCGTGAACCGACTCGGGCTCGAGATCGGGACTGGTGACAATCTGGTGGCCGGGATGGAGAATCTTCTCCTGGGTGTCCTGGGTCGCATTGTTCTGGGCCGCGTTATATTGGGCCACGTTGTATTGATCCACGTGAACTTCGCCTTGAATCACGGAAACGCGCGACCCTTTCGCGCCGGCGCTGACGCCGAAGATGGTGCCGGTGACGGCCACGCGGCAATCCGCGGTAGACACGAAGAGATGGCCGGAGCTGCGGTGCGCGGCCTGCACGATGACGCTGCCGCGGCTGAGGCGGATAGTGATGTCGCGGGCGCTCTGGGTGGTGGTAAAGCCGGAGCGCTCGCGCAACTCGACCAGCGAGCCGTCATGCAGCTGCAGCATGGCATCGGAATCTTTGGCGGTGCGGATTTCGACGCCGTCGGGCAGGGGCTGGCCGGCCTGAAGCGGCTGAATGCCGGCGGCGGTAATTTGGTAGAGCGCGCCGTTGACGGATTGCACGATGGCGGGTCCGGTGCGTCCGCCGTACTGGTCGTAGGCGATCCGGATGGAGACCCCGGCCGCGGCGACAATCACGGCGGCCGCGGCCCAGCGGTAATTGGTGCGGGGCTTCGCGGCCCGAGCCGCCGGCATGGCGACGATGCGGCCTTCATAGACTCGACGACAGGCTACGCATTCGTGGAGATGATCCTGCAGCAAAGTTGCGCGGGCGCCGGAGAGACGGCCGGCGCGGAAATCGGGAATGAGGGATTGGAAAGCGGCGCAATCGGAGATGTGATCGGCGGCGGCGGCTTGGATAGCAACGGCGGCGGGAATGCCTGCGCCAGTGAGGCGCGCCCAGACACGGGCGGAGGCGGCTTCGACGACGGCGTCGTCAACGGGTTGGTTGCGGATATCGGACACGGCTTGGTCAAGTTCCTGGTTCATGCCACTCCTCCCTGATAGGCTCGGTATTCCTTTTCGAGGCGGTCGCGGGTGCGTGAGAGCGTCACGGCAACCGTTCCGGGCGTGGTGTTGAGCAATGCGGCAATTTCGGGGTTTTCCTTTCCTTCGAAGAAGCGAAGGGCGAACATTTCGGCGATGCGGGGGTTCAGACGGGCGAGCGCGACGCGGAGCCAGTCGCGGATTTCGCCGGAGGCAAGGGCCCGGTCGGGGCCCCGGTGGGAGGATTCGGCGAGCACCGGCTCGAACTCGTCCAGCGGGATGTTGCGGATGTTCTGGCGCGAGCGGACCAGATCGACGGCGGCGTTCACAGCGGCGCGGTGCAGAAAGCTGGAGATGCTGACCACCGGTTGGGCTTCGGGATCGCGCTTGAGCATGCGGAGGAATACGGTCTGGAGGACGTCTTCGGCGTCGCTGGCGCTTCCGGTGACGCGGTAGGCGGCGCGGAACACCATGGCGTGGTGGTCGCGGAAGATGCTTTCCAGGTCCGCGGCGGCGGGCGGGGCTGGTTCCATTAGAGTGGTTGGCGCTTTCATCTTATCAGGCGCTTCGATAAGGATAGACGGGCGACCGAGGCCGGAATTAGCGGGTAGCGCCTGGGGGGTGGGGTGAGCGCAGATCGGTTGAGGATGGCCTGAGGGTCGAGGGAAAGCGGCATCGATTGCTTGCGGCGGAGTTTGGATGCGATCTGAGGGTCCTGGCCGGGTTTCCGCGGGGCGTGCCGGGGCGGCGCGGGTTTGCGGAATTGGCCGGAAGAATTGGTTGGCCGCCGATGAACGGGGATGAGGCATTCGGCGTTGAGGCGACAGGGGCGAAAAACCACTTGGCATATCGGGAAATCCCCCGAGCCTCGCGAGGTTTTTCATGAAGTTTCGCGGGCGGAACGCCCATCCCAACAGGGTCGAAGAACCCCCTGCCCCCTCAGGCCCGATTGAGCGCTGGAACAGGTCCGCCTTCTGCGCGATAGGCGAGTTTCTTGAGTTCTCTGATCATACGGGTAGCGCGGGTGCGCTTGGACTTGGCGCTTACCGCCGGGCCCCGTTCCTCGTAGCGGGCCCCCTTTCGCAGAGTTAGCCAAAGCAGTTGGCATAATCTATGGGCGATGGCCCAGATGGCTTTCTTGTATCCCAGCCGCGGAAACAGACGATGAAACGTCAATTCGAAGATGCTTCCTTTGACCTTGATCGCCGATTGAGCGGCTTGATTCAGAAGCCGCCGCATGTGGCGATCGCCCTTCGGCGAGCGCGTGCTATAGAGATAGGGGCGGATGAGCGTCAAATCATCGTCCGGATACGCCGTGATGACCGGAGGCCGCTCGCAATTTCCCACCACTGGACTTCAGACCCGCTCCGGCCGCCTACCTCAGGGAGCCGGGCTCTTGCGGCTACGTGGACGGCGAGATTGCCCCCTGCGAGCCAACTTCGAAAAGAAACTCCTCTGAATGCCCGTCCGCTCCACGGGCCAACGATACACATCTCGGCCTAACACGCTGCGCGCCGCGCGGTGCTCTTGGCGAACCTTTGGGGAGCCGATGGGAGTTTTGGGCAACTGGACTTGTCTCGGAAATGGGCCGCTATTCCCGTCCGTCCTTGCCTTGCCTGGCGGCCTGGGCCCGCTTCAGGTTGTTGCGTACCTCCACGCTGTCGGGCTTGATCCGGAGGGCCTCGGCGAGGCGCTGGACAGCCTCATCGAGTTTGCCCTGCCGCATCAGCACCCCTCCCAGGTTGTTCTGAGCCTCCATGAGGTCGGGCTTGATCCGCACGGCTTCGGCGAAGCGCTGTGCGGCCTCATCGAGTTTTCCCTGCCGAACCAGGACCATTCCCAGGTTGTACTGAGCCTCAGCAAAGTCGGGATCGATTCGCAGCGCCTCGATGAAGTGCGGGATGGCCTCATTGAGTTTGCCCTGCTGCACCTGGACCATTCCCAGGTTGTTGTGAGCGTCCGCGAAGTCCGGCTTGATTCGCAAAGCCTCGACGATGTGCGGCAGGGCCTCGCCGGTCTTTCCTTGTTTCAGGAGAACGGCGCCGAAGTTGTTGTGTGCGACGTAATTGTCTTCGGTCACCTCCAGTGCGTGTTGCCAAAGAGAGGCGCTGTCGCTCCAATTTCGGACCTGGGCCCTGGCTAGCCCTGCGCACGCCAGAAGCACGCACGCCGCCGCGGCCGGAAGCGCTATCCCGCCGTACCGCCAACGCCCCACGAGTTCCGGCGCCCCCCAAGCGGCGATGAGAAACAACCCGATCAGCGGGACATAGGTGTAGCGGTCGGCCATGGACTGACGTCCCACCTGCACCAGACCGATCACCGGGATCAGGGTTCCCACATACCAGAGCCAACCGACCAGAAAATACCCGTGGCGCCGGCCCGCGCGAATCGCGAGGATGGTGACGGCGGTCAGCAACAGGGCTCCGAGGGACGCCTGCAAGACCGGTATGGCGACGCTGAGCGGATAGAAAGCCGCCAGCCGGGCAGGCCACAGCGTCTTGCCGATGTAGCCCAGATACGACGCTAGCGCATTAGTCAGCCGGAGACCCAGCGGAAACCTCTCCAATCCGGCGACCGCGCCTACATGCCGTTGGACCACAAAGGTCACGACGCTCGAAAGCGCGGCGAGAACAAATAGCGGGAGTTTTTCCCTCACCAACCGCGCCAAGCCGGGTATCCGCTGCCGGAGCGCCGCCAGCCCGGGCTCACCCGCGCCGCCCCCTAGCTCCACCCTTCGCAACGGCCAGAAGTCCAGCAGCAGCAGAACGAACGGCAGCGTCACCAGCATCGGCTTCGCCATCAGGCCCAGCGCGAAGAACGCAACCACCGGCAAGTACCGTCTCCATCCCGGCCGCCGCACGTATGCCACATAGGCCCACATCGTGAGCATCCAGAACAGCGTGCTCAAGACGTCTTTTCGTTCCGAAATCCAGGCCACCGATTCCACATGCAGCGGATGAACGGCGAACAGCCCCGCGACGAACAAACTCCGGCCCCATGCCGCCGTCATCCGGTAAAGCACGCCGAACAGCAGCAGGGTATTGAGAACATGGAGGAATAGATTCGTGACGTGCTGGGGCCCGGCGTTCATTCCGTGCAACTGCACGTCGAGCATGTACGACAGCCAGGTCAAAGGATGCCAGTTGGCGGCATGTGCGGACGTGAAAGCCCACCCGGCGCCCTGCCAAGTCAGCCCCCGGGCAACAGGGACATTATCGGTGACATAGTCCGGATCGTCCCACCGTACGAATCCGAAATGGCGCACGGGAGCGTAGACGATCACGGTCGCCGCAATCAGAATCAGACATGCCAGGAGGACGCGTTTCGAAAGTAACGAATCCGCGCGTACGGATAATGGGACGGATGGCGTCGCGGCGGACGGGGACTCCCCGGAGGCCGCGCGGCTCTTGCGCCCAGCTACGTTACGCTTTGCCGCTTGGCGAATAGCCCCATAGCTTTTCATGAGCGCCCGGCGTCCCTACGCTGCCCACTCAGCGTCGAGCCTCCATTCTACTGCCTTCGGGCGCAAAAAGAGGACGGCTTCATGGTGCGGGCGGACCCCCCCTCGGAACATGCCCTAACCGCTCCGGAGCGATTGCGGCCGGCCGACGATTGCGGCGCCTTCCGCTTTTTCCGCCGAACGTTCCAGGCAACCACGAGTTGCTGTATTGCCGAGGCGGGGAGAACGGCGCGACCATCGCAACGGCAATCTCCGCACGCGCTCTGGACGAACTGAAAGGGAACCGCTAACGAACCTCAAGCGCTGGCCCTATCTGCGTTTACTCCTGTTTTGTCTATGGCCGCATTTCCTCCATTCACCCTCCCACCACGAAGGGGTCGCTGCTCATCCCTGCCACCGGTAGGCATTCTGAGACTGGCCGGAAACCCCGATCACGCGTTCCAAAAATAAAGTTGCCCTTTCCTTTCAACCTCATACCGGCGTTCCTCCCTTGCAGCCCCATGTCGCCATGCTCTGCTGGGAATAGAGGTGCTATCAATGTTTGACAAAGAGAAGGCAATAGCCGACATCATCGCCAGGCACGACGCCG